>CAYFRT010000019.1:0-29054 GCA_964345585.1 uncultured Actinomyces sp.
CCGCGCCTCAAAAGGGTTAAAGCGCAACGATCATGTTCGTGGCCAGGGCTACGGCAACCTTCTGCCCCTCATCGTTCAGCACTATGACCGAATGCACAGTTGTTCGGCGCCCCAGGTGAACTGACTTCGCGGTCGCAGTGACAAACCCCTCGCGGGCCGGTCTCAAATGCGACACGGTAAGTTCGGTGCCGACAGCGCCGAGCGGGCCCAGGGGTGCCTCACCCTGTTCCTCCGCGTCTCTGACCAGCCTGTCTGCATGCACCATGGCCGCCGTCGATGCGGCCGTCTCGCAAAGCGCCGCGGTTGCACCCCCGTGCAGAGTGCCAACCACCTGCGTGTTGCCTTGTACGGGCATGCGAATGACGGTGCGCTCCTCGTTCGACTCAAGGACTTTCATCCCCATTTTGTCGCCCAGGGCGGTGTCGGTGGAACCTTCGGTGAAGTGATGACTCGGTTGCTTCATACCTTTAGGGTTACACATGTGACTACAAAGCTTCTTGTTATCGATGGGCACTCAATGGCGTACCGTGCGTTCTTTGCCCTCCCCGCGGACAGTTTCACGGTTGCAGGTGGGCAGCACACAAACGCCGTTTACGGCTTCATGTCCATGATGGCGAAGACCCTGGAGACCGAACGGCCAACGCATGTTGTGGTTGCCTTCGACGCGTCCAGCAAGTCTTTCCGAACCGACAAATACCCTGAGTACAAGGGAACACGCGACAAGACGCCCGCAGAGTTCATCGGTCAGGTTGAACTGATTGGTGCCATCCTGAACGCCCTGGGAATCAAACAGTTGGAAGTCGAAAATTACGAGGCTGACGACATCATTGCCACCCTTGCCACCCAAGCGGCCGAAGAAGGCTTCGAAGTGCTGGTGGCATCGGGGGACCGCGACACATTTCAACTGGTGAATGACGAAGTGACCGTCATCTACCCGGGCCGCTCCACCTCCGACCTGACATACATGACCCCAGAGAAGGTCGAGGAAAGATACGGGCTTCCCCCCGCTCAATACCCCGAACTGGCGGCCCTGGTTGGGGAAACCTCAGACAACCTTCCAGGAGTTCCCGGAGTCGGCCCTAAAACCGCAGCGCAGTGGCTCATCAAATATGGCGGCCTCACCCGGCTGTTGGAACAAGCAGACAGCATCGGAGGGAAACGCGGCCAAGCGCTGCGCGACAACATCGAAACCGTCAAACTAAACCGCGAACTCAATCACCTTCTCACCGACATGGACCTGGAGCTCAGCCCCGACCAGTGCGTGGCTGACGCCCCGGACATGGAAGGACTCGAATCTCTCTTCGACACATTGGAGTTCACCAAACTTCGCGAACGCATCTACACCTCCATGGCCCCCCTGTGGTCAGAAGAAGTGATAGCCGAAGCGGAAGCCCTCGGCGCCACAGAGGTGGCAGAAGAACGCGAACCGCAAGAAATCGTCATCGTGAACGAACAAACCGATCTCCCCAAGGAATTCGGTCGTTTCCTCAACGAAGATGGGACGCCCGTTGACGTGGCGGTCTGGGGAGCAGGCAGACTCGCTGCAACGAACGCCGACCTCACAGGGCTGGCATTGGCAGGACCGGAAACAATACTGGTACTCGACCCAGCCGACCTCACCGCCGCGCAGGAGGAGGCCCTGGGACAGTTCCTCAAATCCCACCCGTCCCTAATTGCTCACGGAGCCAAAGGCCTGATCCACGCGCTAGCAACCCGCGGGTGGCAACTAAACGGTCCCGCTTTCGACACCGAACTGGCGGCTTACCTTTGCAGGCCAGGCGGCCGTGGCGGGTACGACCTGGACAAGATCGCCCAGCAGTACCTCGAACGCCAACCAAAAACTGGCGGAGATGGGGAACTCTTCAGCGAAGCCTTCGCAGCCGGTGCCACAGACCAGCCCAATCCGGTTCAGGAAGTATTGGCCTCGTCCGCCGAAACCGTTCTCGCACTAAAGACCCCGCTGACCGCAGAGTTGGTCAACCAGGAAGAACTCGCGCTCCTCAGCGACCTGGAACTTCCAGTGATGCGCGCGCTTGCCGAGATGGAGGCAGACGGCATCGCCATCGACGTCGACTACCTCACCGAGCTGCGCACCGAATTCGCCGATGAAGTCGCAACAGCGGCCCAAGATGCCTACAACGCCATCGGTCACGAAACCAACTTGGGAAGCCCGAAACAGTTACAGGTCGTGCTCTTTGACGAACTGGGCATGCCCAAGACCCGGAAAACAAAGACGGGCTACACGACGGATGCTGAGGCGCTTGCGGATCTTTACGTGAAGACCTCGCACCCCTTCCTTGAAGCGCTTCTGCGGCACCGCGACCGGATTAAGTTGGTCCAAATGATCGACGGGTTACTGGCAGAGGTACAACCTGACGGGCGCATCCACACCACCTTCCAGCAGACGGTCGCGGCGACGGGCAGGCTGGCATCCTCGGACCCGAACCTGCAGAACATTCCTGCGCGAACCGAGGCGGGTCTTCGCATTCGGGAAGCGTTCGTCGCGGGCCCCGGTTATGAAAATCTGATGAGCGTCGATTATTCGCAAGTGGAGATGCGGATCATGGCGCACCTGTCGAAGGATCAGAACCTGATCGACGCTTTCCTTTCGGGGGAGGACCTCCACAAGACGATGGCGGCTTCGGTTTTCGGGATTCCTTTGGACGAGGTAACCGGGGAGGACCGCGATCGCATCAAAGCCACGTCTTACGGGTTGGCGTACGGACTTTCCCCGTTCGGGCTGTCACGTCAATTGGGTACTTCGGTGGAAGAAGCGCGGAATCTTCACGCACAGTATTTTGAGCGCTTCGGAGGGATCCGCCGTTATCTGCAAGAGGTGGTGGAGGAAGCTCGGCGCAGTGGTTACACAGAAACCATTTTGGGTCGCAGAAGGTACTTCCCGGAGTTGAACTCGTCTGTGCGTCGCGTGGCAGACATGGCGGAGCGGGCAGCACTGAACGCCCCCATCCAGGGCAGCGCAGCGGACATCATGAAACTGGCGATGATTGAAGTTGACCGCCAACTCAAAGACGGTCACTACGGATCCAGGGTGTTGTTGCAAGTTCATGACGAACTGGTGCTTGAAGTCGCCGCGGGTGAGCAGCAAGAAGTCGAGGACCTTGTGCGAAACGCCATGGGCTCCTCGGTAACGCTGTCAGTCCCGTTAGACGTTGCGGTTGGGGTGGGACACTCCTGGAGGGCGGCTGCCCACTAGTTGAGCGCCGCGATTGTGCGGTGCTTGTTCTCGCCAAACGCGCGTTTCATATCGTCTTGCGTTCGTGGCGTGATGTCGGCCGTGTCTTCTGGGTGGTGTTCGAGGTGGTGCGGTGGGGGAAACCTCTCTTCGGCGAGCCGAGATGAGCTGCCGCTCACATAACACCTCGTAAATGCGTTTATTCTCACGGTCTTGTTTGCGAACCGTAATAAACGAGGCGTGGATCCGCGGGTTTGCGCTGGTACCATGGTGCGGGTGTGACGGCGAAGTGTGCCTGAAAAAGGGGTAATGCCAAGCGCTGTGACACAACAATTCGATACCCATTCTCTATTTTGTCCGGCTCGGAGTAAACAACTACATGACCAGCACTTCCACCCCAACAAGCGGTGCAGCCCCACAGGTGGCACTAAACGACATCGGTTCTGAAAAGGACCTGCTTGCCGCCATTGACGAAACAATCAAGTACTTCAACGATGGCGACATCGTGGAAGGCACTGTTGTGAAGGTTGACCGTGATGAGGTCCTCCTCGACATTGGTTACAAGACCGAAGGCGTGATTCTTGCACGCGAACTTTCCATCAAGCACGATGTCGATCCCGATGACGTCGTCCAGGTTGGTGACAAGGTCGAAGCTCTGGTCCTCCAGAAGGAAGACAAAGAAGGGCGTCTTCTCCTCTCTAAGAAGCGGGCGCAGTACGAACGCGCTTGGGGAGAAATCGAGCGCATCAAGGAAGAAGACGGCGTTGTTTCCGGCACCGTCATTGAGGTCGTCAAGGGCGGCCTGATCCTGGATGTGGGATTGCGTGGCTTCCTGCCCGCATCCCTCGTCGAAATGCGCCGTGTCCGTGAACTTGGCCCCTACATTGGCCGCCAGCTGGACGCGAAGATTATCGAACTGGATAAGAACCGCAACAACGTGGTCCTTTCCCGTCGCGCATGGCTGGAGCAAAGCCAGTCTGAGGTTCGCACGAACTTCCTCAACACCTTGCAGAAGGGACAGGTCCGCAGCGGCGTTGTCTCTTCGATCGTGAACTTTGGTGCATTCGTTGACCTCGGTGGGGTCGACGGCCTGGTCCACGTTTCCGAACTGTCCTGGAAGCACATCGATCACCCGTCTGAGGTGGTTGAGGTTGGCCAGCCAGTTGAGGTTGAGGTCCTGGAAGTCGACATGGACCGCGAACGCGTCTCCCTGTCGCTGAAGGCAACGCAGGAAGATCCGTGGCAGACATTTGCTCGTGTTCACGCGATCGGGCAGGTCGTTCCCGGCCAGGTCACCAAGCTTGTTCCGTTCGGCGCGTTTGTGCGGGTTGAAGACGGGATTGAAGGCCTGGTCCACATTTCCGAACTGGCCCAGCGCCACGTTGAAATGCCGGAACAGGTTGTCAAGGTTGGCTCCGAAGTCTTCGTCAAGGTTATTGACATTGACCTGGACCGCCGCCGCATCTCCCTGTCGCTCAAGCAGGCTAACGAAGGAGTGGACCCGACTTCTGACGAGTTCGATCCTTCGCTCTACGGTATGGCTGCTGAGTACGACGAAAACGGCAACTACAAGTACCCAGAAGGCTTCGACCCAGAAACCCAGGAATGGATGGAAGGCTACGAAGAGCAGCGGGAGGCTTGGGAGTCGCAGTACGCCGAAGCACATGCTCGTTGGGAAGCCCACCGCGCCCAGGTTGCCGCTGCAGCCGAAGCCGAAGTGGAACAGGCAACCGCCGCAGCAGCGGAGGAGCCAACTGCTTACACGTCCGTGGATGACTCAGAGGGAACGCTTGCTTCCGATGAGGCACTGGCCGCTCTTCGCGACAAGCTCACCTCCGGTAACTAGCAGTCAAGTCTGATCCCCGGTGAGGGGATTGTGGGCGCCATTCCATTTGGGGTGGCGCCCACTGCTATCTTCTAGGAACCACGGCGGCGTAAGAAAGCAGAAGAACCTTGTCGAACGTGCACACATCGACCGGTGATGAACCTTCATTGCCACAGGTGGGAGACCAAATCCGTGTCGGTCGCGCCACGGCGCAAGTAGTCAAGCCTCTGGCCGTGACTGCCCGCAAGTTTCCCGGCCGCCTCTACGTGGGCCTGACGGGTGGGATCGGGGCGGGCAAGTCTACGGTCGCCCAGGCGTGGGAGGAGTTCGGAGCCACTGTTTTTTCCGCAGACCAACTTGCGCGGGAAGTGGTGTTGCCAGGCACGCAAGGCCTGGCCCAAATTGAAGAGGCTTTCGGCCCCGAAGTCATAAACCGTGACGGCACACTGAACCGTGCGGCGTTGGGGCAGAAGGTGTTTGACAGCCCTTCCTCGCGCAAAATGTTAGAGGAGATAACTCACCCCCTCATTGGGGCGAGGGCGAAGCAGCTGGTGCTAAGCGCCTCCACCGACATCGTCGTCTACGACGTTCCGCTCCTTGTGGAAGCGAACCTGCGGCCCCTGTTTGACCTGGCCGTGGTGGTAGATGCGCCGCGCGAAATCCGCCTCCATCGGCTTGAACAGCGGGGCCTTTCCAAGGCGGAGGCCGAAAAGCGCATTGCCGCTCAAACCACACACGAAGAACGGGTCGACGCCGCAGACATCTGGATCGAAAACGATGGGACTGCCGGGGAGATTGCGGCAGTTTCATCACAGGTGTGTTCGCGTTGGTTACAACCTGTCGCCGCTTGCTAGGCTTCCCAAGGCAGACCGATAGTTCGCAACTTAGAATCTAAGCGCCGCGGGTAAGACCCAGAGAAGCAGCCCTTAGCATTCTTGGAAGGATTGATCATGAGCAAGCTACGTTTCGGCACGAAGGCCGTAGCGGGCGCATCCGCTTTGGCGCTCCTGTTGACCGCGTGTGGCCAAGCGCCAACCGACAAGGACGAATCCAAAGATCAGGCGGAGTCAGGCCAGGAGCAAAACGTCGCTGACGCCTCTGACACGAAAGTGTGCATGGTCGCGGGCCTTGGGGGACTGGATGACAAGTCCTTCAACCAGTCGGGCTATGAGGGCCTGAAAAAGGCCAAGGAAGACTTCGGCGTTGAAATCAACGTGGTTGAGACTTTCTCCGACGCGGACTACGTTCCCATGATCGACAACGCGGTGAATGAGGGCTGTGATCTGATCATCGGCGTCTCCTACATGATGACGGACGCGATCACAGATGCCGCCAAGGCCAACCCAGACATCAAGTTTGCACTTGTTGACGACGTTATCCCTGAGGATTTGCCGAATGCCAAAGGCGTCGTGTTCAACACGGCTGAGGCTACCTACCTGGCTGGTTACGCGGCTGCGGGCATGACAACCACGGGGAAGGTCGCAACGTTCCTCGGCGGGAAAATGGCGCCGACCATGTTGTTCGCGGACGGATTCTACGATGGGGTCCAGAAGTTCAATGAGGACCACGGAACGGATATTCAACTGCTCGGTTGGGACAAGGACTCTCAGGACGGGATCGCCACTGGCGACTTCGAAGACGTCGCGAAGGGCAAGCAGTATTCCCTTCAACTGATCGATCAGGGCGCAGACATTATCATGCCGGTTGCGGGAGTGGTTTCGACTGGCACGCTTGCCGCCGCACGCGAAAAGGGGGACACCTCGGTCATCTGGGTTGATGTCGATGGTTTCTACTCTGAACCCGATTACGCGGACCTGATGCTGACCTCGGTGCTGAAGCAGATCGGCAACGCGCTTTACACCACCGTAGAAGAACTGCTGGATGGTGAGTTTAGTTCCGAGGATTACATTGGGACGTTGGGGAATGAGGGCGTTGGAATCGCCCCCTGGCACGACTTCGAAGACAAGGTTCCTGCTGAACTGAATGAAGAGATCGAGAGTATTCGTCAACAGATCATTGATGGAGAAATCCTGGTCGAGTCCCCCAGCGCACCACGGTAACGTACAGAACCGTTCTGCAAACCCGTAAGTTGCCTGCAACAAGTCACTTGTAAACGAAGGAAGTTGTGTCGCCACAACCAGCACATTCCAAGCTCCTCGCGGAACATCCGTTCGAAGTTATTTCCGAGTACACGCCTTCTGGCGATCAGCCTCAGGCCATCAAGGAGATGGCGAAACGGATCAACGATGGAGAGCAGGATGTCGTCCTTTTGGGCGCCACCGGTACCGGCAAGTCGGCTACCACTGCGTGGTTGATTGAAGAGGTTCAGCGTCCGGCGCTGATCATGGAGCCCAACAAGACGTTGGCGGCTCAACTGGCCTCGGAGTTCCGACTGCTCATGCCGAAGAACTCCGTGGAGTATTTCGTTTCGTACTACGACTACTACCAGCCGGAAGCCTATGTGCCGCAGACGGACACGTTTATCGAGAAAGACTCTTCGATTAACGACGAGGTAGAGCGGCTGCGTCACTCCGCCACCAACTCGCTGCTGACCAGGCGCGACACGGTGGTGGTCTCTTCGGTCTCCTGCATCTATGGCCTGGGAACGCCCGAAGAGTATGTGGCCCGAATGATGCAGTTGGACGTGGGGCAGATGATCCCGCGAAATGAGCTCCTTCGCGCATTCATCGACATGCAGTACACCCGCAACGACATGGCGTTTACGCGGGGCACGTTCCGGGTCCGGGGCGACACGATTGAGATCATTCCGGTGTACGAGGAATTGGCAATCCGCATCGAAATGTTCGGTGATGAGATCGAATCGATCGCTGTCCTCCACCCGCTTACGGGCGCTGTTATCCGCGAAGTCCCCCAGATCCACATCTTCCCCGCAACCCACTACGTGGCGGGCGAGGAGAGGATGAAAAGGGCGATCGCCAGCATCGAGGAAGAGTTAGAAGACCGCGTCAAATGGTTTGAAAAGCGGGGCAAACTTCTGGAGGCACAGCGCCTACGGATGCGCACCACATATGACCTGGAAATGATGCGTGAACTGGGCAGTTGCGCTGGAATCGAAAACTATTCACGTCACATTGACGGTCGCGCCGAAGGTACACCGCCGCACACTCTCCTCGACTTCTTTCCCGAAGATTTTTTGTTGATCATTGATGAATCGCACGTGACCGTCCCCCAGATTGGGGCGATGTTTGAGGGCGACATGTCCAGGAAGCGGACCCTGGTGGAGCATGGGTTCCGGCTTCCCTCGGCGATGGATAACCGCCCGCTGAAGTGGGACGAATTCCTGGAGCGGATTGGACAGACAGTGTACCTGTCTGCCACGCCTGGACCGTACGAACAGGCGAAAGATCCCCAACCTGTCGAACAGATCATTCGGCCAACCGGCTTGGTGGATCCGAAAGTTATTGTCAAGCCGACTGAGGGGCAGATCGACGATCTGCTGGAGGAAATCCGGGTCCGCACCGACCGCGATGAGCGTGTCTTGGTCACCACCTTGACGAAGAAGATGGCGGAAGACTTGACGTCCTACCTTGCCGAAAGGGGAGTGAAGGTCGAGTATCTTCACTCCGACGTAGACACATTGCGCCGCGTTGAACTGTTACGTGAGCTGCGGCAGGGGAAGTTCGACGTCCTGGTTGGCATCAACTTGCTGCGTGAGGGCCTGGACCTCCCAGAAGTTTCCTTGGTCTCGATTTTGGACGCGGACAAGGAAGGGTTCCTGCGCTCAACCCGTTCATTGATCCAAACGATTGGTCGTGCCGCCCGTAACGTGTCGGGCGAAGTGCACATGTACGCCGACCAGGTCACCGATTCGATGCAGGCCGCACTTTCGGAAACCGAGCGGCGCCGGGCGAAACAGATCGCTTACAACAAAGAGCACGGGATTGATCCTGAGCCTTTGCGGAAAAAGATCGCGGACGTCACCGACATGTTGGCCCGTGAAGAGATCGACACCGAAGAACTACTTGCAGGCGGCTACCGAAAGACACCCAAGACGGGGGAGAGACTTCCCGGATCCGCCACGTTTTCCGATACCGCGCGTGACGTGGCAAGGTCGGGGTCACCCGAGGCCGAGGTGGAGCTGGTCGCCCTCATCGAAGACCTCACCTCACAGATGGCTGCTGCGTCAGACGAACTCAAGTTCGAACTTGCGGCTCGGCTCCGTGACGAGATTCAGGAACTGAAACAAGAACTGCGGCAAATGCGGGCGGTGCGGTAACCCGGTTTTCCGTGGTCGTTCACAGGCCGCGGAGTTGGTATGATTCACAGTTCACAGGGTGCGAGGGTTGAACTGGCCCCCACCATTACCGGTAAGATCACGGGGACGGGGGGAGTAATCCGCCAAGTCAGTGTCGTCAACACAGCGTGAGCTCGGCATTGACACCTCGGCTGGGGCCGGGGTGGGTGAGACCTCGGAGCGCACCATTGCCTACTCCGGAGGTTCTTACTGTGGAAGTCCACGCACTTGGCTGGATTGTTCTGGCCATCATCGTGATCGCACTGATTTTCGTGGACATTTTTGGACACGTTCGCACACCCCACGCCCCCACGTTGAAGGAAGCGGCGTGGTGGTCAGTTGCTTACGTTATTTTGGCCCTCGCGTTCGGTGGCCTCATTTGGGCTGTCTACGGTTCCCAGTACGCGGGCGAATACTTGGCAGGTTGGACGACAGAGAAAGCCCTGTCGATCGACAACCTGTTTGTGTTTGTCATCATCATTGCTGGTTTCAAGGTCCCCAGGATCTATCAACAAAAAGCGCTATTGGTCGGCATCGTGATCGCCCTGCTATTGCGCTTGGTGTTCATCCTGGTTGGTGCCGCCATCATTGAGCGGTTTTCCGCGATCTTCTACCTTTTTGGCGCGTGGCTGCTATGGACTGCGTATTCGCAGGCGCGCGAGGGAGTTAGCGGGGTCGGTGCCGAAGAAGTCGATGCGGAGTATGAGGAAAACAAGTTCACGGCGCTGGTCCGTAAGTTTGTTCCTGTCTCGGATGGTTTCCGGGGCCAAAAGTTCCTGTACCGGCACGGTGGGAAAACTTACGTCACTCCGCTACTGCTCTGTGTGATCGCGTTGGGGTCAGCGGACATCATGTTTGCTTTCGACTCTATTCCGGCAATCTTTGGCCTGACCCAGGAGCCCTACCTAGTGTTTGCCGCCAACGCTTTTGCACTTCTGGGGTTGCGTCAGCTCTACTTCCTGATTGACGGATTGCTAGAACGCTTGGTTTACCTCCACTTCGGCTTGGCGTTCATTCTGGCTTTCATCGGCGTGAAGCTGATTTTGCACGCAATGCACGAAAACAACCTTCCATTTATCAACGGTGGGGAAGGGCTAAACGTGCCAGACCTGGGAATCGGCATCTCTTTGGGTGTGATCGGAGCGACAGTCCTGGTCACGGTAGTGACCTCTTTGTTTGCTTCGGGAAGGCAATCCAAAGCTGAGAAAGGCCTGAGCGACACCTCCAAGTGAGCCGCAGCCCTCGGTCTCTGCTCCACAAACCACTAAGCTTGCCCACAACGGCTTTACGCGGGGAGTGCCCCGCAGTTAGGCCGCGCACTCAGACGTTGTTACTCCAGGAGAGAGAGTTGGCACTGTGACAGGACTTTCTGCTCCTAAGCCCAGCGACCCAGGCGAATCGCCTCCAGTAGCGGCGGAAGTTTCGACCCCCGAAAACACTGGTCCAGCAACTGGTGCAGCAGCGGGTCTAACGTCCGAAGAAGTAAGGCAGCGCCACGCTGCGGGGCAGAGCAACCACGTCGACACGGCGACTTCGCGCCCCCTCTCTGTCATTTTACGAACGAACCTTTTCACGGTCTTTAACGGGATCCTCATCGTCTGTGTGATTGCGGTCTTGGCAGTTGGGGACTGGCGCGACTCGGTATTTGGCATTGTTCTGGCGATGAACTTGGCCATCGGGATTTTCTCCGAACTACGTTCTAAGCGCACTCTTGATTCCCTTGCAGTTCTAAACGCCCCGGTCACGGTGGCTGTTCGTGATGGAAAGCCTCAGGAAGTGCCCTCGGGGGACCTGGTCTTAGACGACATCATCGAGCTCAAACTTGGTAACCAAGTTCCCGCCGACGGGGAAATACTGCACTCCCACGGTCTCAGGGTTGATGAATCCGCCCTCACCGGGGAATCAAAGCCCGTTGACAAAAGCCCCGGCGACCAGATGCTGTCCGGCACATCCGTCGTCGCGGGTCAAGGAACAATGGTCGTCCAAGTCATCGGTGCTGACTCCTGGGCCCAGAAACTGACGACGCAAGCCAAGCATTTTGTGAAGGCGCAGTCAGAGATTCAAGGGGCGATCGACCAGGTTCTCAAGTGGATAACGCTGATCCTCCCGGTGATTGTCATCATCTTGCTGTGGTCACAGGTGCGTGGCGACAACCTGGACTGGCGTGCGGCGATCATCTACACGGTTGCGGGCGTGGTGGGAATGATTCCGCAAGGCCTGGTGTTGCTCACGTCAATGAACTTCGGGATGGCTTCTGCGACGCTTGCCAGAAGAGGCGTGCTGGTCCAGGAACTTCCTGCAGTGGAGATTCTTGCAAGGGTTGACGTGCTCTGTCTGGACAAGACTGGAACGTTGACCACGGGGGAGATACGAGGGCGTCGGTTGATCCACTCCCCCACCCTTGAAGGTGACAGTTCCAAGCAGGCCCTCACTCACCGCGTACTCCGGTCCCTGGTGTCAGACGGCACCAACGCCACCGCCGTCGCAACTATGCAGATGGTTGAAAATGCGGACGTGTTGGACATTCCCGAAGACAACACGCTCCCTTTCAACTCCAGTCGTAAATGGGCTGCCCTCGTCCTACCGGATGATCTCTACGACCAGATGCGGGACAGAGGCCTGGACGGGAAAACCTGGGTGATGGGCGCCCCCGAGATTGTTCTTGCCGACTCCGGGGACCAGGACCAGTGGGCCTGGGACGCCGTTTCTAAGGATTCCTCGCACGGCAGACGTACTGTCACGTTGGCTTACAGCCCCACCAGCCTCGAGGGGGAGAATCTCCCGATGCCTTTGCAGGCTGCCCTCGTTGTCTCCCTTGAAGAGGACGTGCGGCCGGATGCGGCGGAAACCCTTCAGTACTTCCGTGACCAGGGGGTGCGGGTGAAGGTGATCTCCGGGGACGCTCCCGAAACGGTGGGTTCGATCGCCGCAGACCTGGGTCTACGTGCGCCGACGGGCGAAGCCCCACACGTCATGGATGCCAGGAAACTTCCTTCCACTGACTCCGAAGAGTTCGGTCCCACCAGCTACGGATACGACGTTTTTGGAAGAGTCACCCCGGAACAAAAGCGGGCGCTTGTGAAGGCGTTGCAGCACGAGGGCCACGTGGTTGCCATGACCGGGGACGGCGTCAACGATGCCCTCGCACTAAAGGACGCGGATCTTGGGATCGCGATGGGCAACGGGGCCTCAGCCACCAAAGCGGTGGCGAAGCTGGTCTTGATGGATGGTGAGTTCTCTGTTCTTCCCGGCGTGGTTGCGGAGGGGCGACGGATTATTGCAAACATGGAACGGGTCTCCAGCCTGTTCCTGTCGAAGACCACATATGCGATTCTGTTCGCACTTGTTGCCGGCATTTTCGGATTTGCGTACCCGTTCCTGCCCCGCCACCTGACTTACATCGGCACTTTCACTATCGGTGTGCCAGCGTTTTTCCTGGCACTTGGGCCGAACACGCGTCGATACCGGCCAGGGTTTTTGAAGCGCACACTCCTCATCGCAGTGCCTTCGGGGTTGGTACTCGGGTTATCAGCGCTTGGCGCTTACCTGATAGCAGGCCAAGACACACTGCCGGGACACACGGCCGCCACTCTCACACTCATTGTGGGGGCCATGGCCTTGCTGATACTGCTTTCAAGGCCCTGGGCGGCCTGGAAGGTGGTCTTGGTTATCTCCATGGTTGCTGGAGCGGTTTTGGGGTTGGTTATTTCTCCCGTCAGAAATTTCTTTGCCCTTGAGTGGCCTCCACCCCACCTCTGGCTCATCGTTGCGATAGCGGGCGGTATTGGTGCCGCTCTGGTTGTCGTCTCGTACCACATCACGGCGAGATGGCGGGAGGAAGGACGTAAAGATAATGGAACAACTACAAACCGACACCAGTCCACTGGCACTGTACCGGCAGGGGACAGTGGAGGAGCCGAGGGCGACCCTGGTTCTGGGACACGCACTGGGTAGCGACCGGACAATGTGGGACGAGGTGCTCCCGCTGCTTCCAGGTGACATTGAAGTCTATGTGTGGGAACAACCCGGGCACGGTAACTCGAGGCTGCTCAAGGACGCCTCGGGCGGTGCGGTTGCGACCGCTCGCGCGCTGCACGACGCGTTGGATCAGGCCGGGGTGGAGGGCTTTTACATTGCGGGGCTGTCTCTTGGCGGAATGGTTTCCCTCGCCTACGCCGAAGAGTTCTCTGATCAACTCAAAGGACTGGTGATGATGAGTTCGGGGGCAGTACTATTGCCGCCCGAGGCTTGGAGCGAACGCGCCGACCTTGTCCGCACCGAGGGGTTGGAGCCGCTGGTGGATGGGACGATGGAACGCTGGTTCTCGCCTGGCTTTGCCGAGGGGGCTGGCGCGGCCGCTGTCAGGCAGACGCGCGAGACTTTTCTGGCCACAGACCCGGAGGGCTACGCCCAGTGCTGCGACATCATCGCGAAAACGGACCTGCGTGACCGCGCCGGGGAAGTTGCGGTCCCGGTGACCCTAATCGTTGGGGAAGACGACCCGGGCATGACCCCACAACAGGCAGGTGAGCTGGTTCTTGCGATGCAAGATGGTTCCGTCGAAGTTGTTGACGGCGCCCGTCACCTCACGGCCGTGGAATGCCCCGGACGGATTGCGGGGGACCTGGCGCGGCTTTGCCAGTAGGTCTTGTCGGCGGAGATACGCCTAAGAAATCGGGAAAGCAGTATCAAAATCCTGGGCGTAGGGTCCCAGGGTGGGAACCCAGAGACGCACCCGGATATTTTCGACAAGGTCATCGGTTGCGAACGGATCATTTTCCAACAACGCGAGGGCTTGCTCTGCAGTGTCTGCTTTGACGATTAGCATTGCGCCGTCGAATGCGGAGTCGCGAAAGAACCCTGACGCGAGTAAATTGCCCTGCGCTTCCAGTTCACGTAGGAAAGTGCGGTGTGCGGGGCGAACATCTTCAACTAGGAACTTGAACTGCGGCTTGTACTCATACTCGATCACGTAGAAGGCCATGTGCTCATTATGGTGCTTGGGGGAGGTTTCTACCCGCTAATGCAAGCGTGATGTGGACGCTGGGGAGCATGAATTACTCCACCATCGAACACCTGTACTACCCGAAGTGGTAGTGGGTAGAATAGCGGACGTGAGAGATGAGCTAGTAGTCCGTGGGGCCCGCCAACATAATTTGAAGGATGTCGACCTGGAGTTACCCAGGGACAAGATGATTGTGTTTACGGGCTTGTCGGGTTCGGGTAAGTCCTCGCTCGCCTTTGACACGATTTTTGCTGAGGGTCAGCGGCGGTACGTGGAATCTCTTTCCTCCTACGCCCGCCAGTTTCTTGGGCGCATGGATAAGCCTGATGTTGACTTCATTGAGGGTCTTTCACCTGCGGTCTCAATCGATCAGAAGTCGACCTCGCGAAACCCTCGTTCAACCGTTGGAACCATCACTGAGATTCACGATTATTTGCGGCTCCTTTTCGCGCGTGCTGGCACGGCGTTCTGCCCGGTTTGTGATGAGCAGATCACGGCGCAGACTCCGCAGCAGATTGTGGACCGGGTTTTGGAGATGCCTGAAGGCACGCGGTTTCAGGTACTCGCCCCCGTAGTTCGGGGCCGTAAGGGGGAATACCAGGAACTCTTCGCGGAGCTTCAGGCGAAGGGCTACGTCCGCGCGGTTGTCGACGGAGAGACGATCCGGTTGGATTCTCCGCCCACCCTCGAAAAACAAGTCAAACACAACATAGACGTTGTGGTTGACCGGTTGGTTGTAAAAGCCGACATGGACCATCGCCTGACTGATTCTGTGGAGACGGCGCTGGAACTGGCGGACGGGGTTTTAACGATTGACCTGGTTGACCTGGAAGAAGACGACCCAGGTCGTAGGCGTCGCTACTCAGAAAAACGTGCCTGCCCCAATGACCATCCCCTGGCTTTGGAGGAGATCGAGCCACGCACTTTCTCTTTCAACGCCCCTTACGGGTCGTGTCAGGAATGCTCCGGGCTGGGTTCAAAACAGGAAGTGGACCCGGAGTTAGCGATCCCGGATGAGGAACTTTCCTTGGCCGATGGTGCCGTCGTGGTTTGGCGGGCAAACAATAAGTACTACCAGAGGTTGCTACAGGGGTTGTCCAAGCAAATGGGCTTCAACTTGGACACGCCGTGGAAGGATCTGCCCGATGACGTCCGCCACGCGGTGATGTACGGCCTGGATCACAAGGTTCATGTGCGGTACCGAAACAGGTGGGGGAGAGAACGGTCTTACTCCACTGGTTTTGAAGGCGCGGTGTCCTTCATCGAACGCAAGATCCAAGAGTCAGAATCCGCTTTGGTCAAGGATCGGCTTCAGGGTTATTTGCGGGAGATTCCGTGCCCGGCGTGCAACGGGGCTCGGCTACGCCCGGAAGTGCTGGCCGTTCGGGTTGACGGGAAGAATATTGCGGAGGTGTCGGAGGCATCGATTGGTGACACTCGGGACTTCATCGCGAACCTCCAACTAAGCGGCAGGGAAGCGCAAATCGCCAAACCAGTGGTGCAAGAAATCAGTGCACGCCTGGACTTCCTAGTTGACGTCGGCTTGGAATACTTGACGTTGGCGCGTGCGGCCGGGACGCTCTCGGGCGGAGAGGCACAAAGGATCCGTTTGGCGACCCAGATCGGGTCCGGCCTGGTTGGGGTTCTCTATGTGCTTGATGAGCCTTCGATTGGGTTGCACCAGCGGGACAACAAGAGACTGATAGGTACGTTGCAGAACCTGCGCGACCTGGGCAACACCCTCATTGTGGTGGAACACGATGAGGAAACTATGGATGCTGCCGATTGGGTTGTCGACATCGGACCGGGTGCGGGTGAAGCGGGCGGAGAGGTCGTCTACTCGGGGCCTCTGCCGGGACTCCTCAAAGAAAAGAAGTCCGTAACCGGCCAGTACCTTTCAGGCGCTCGCAGCATTGAGCTACCCGCACAGCGCAGACCCGTTGACATGAGCAGAGCGGTCACGGTGAAGGGTGCTAGGGAAAACAATCTTCAGGACATCACTGTCGACTTCCCCCTGGGAACACTGACCGCGGTCACTGGGGTGTCTGGCTCAGGTAAGTCCACCCTGGTCAACCAGATCCTTTACCGTTCACTCGCTAACCGTTTGAACCGGGCGCGGCTGGTGCCTGGCAGACATCGGTCCATCACAGGGACCGAACACTTGGACAAGATTGTTCACGTGGATCAGTCACCGATCGGCCGCACCCCTCGTTCGAACCCGGCGACCTACACCGGGGTGTGGGATCACATCCGTAACCTGTTCGCGGAAACAGCAGAGTCGAAGGTTCGCGGCTATAAACCCGGGCGGTTCTCTTTCAATGTGAAGGGTGGTCGGTGTGAGGCATGCAAGGGTGACGGCACCATTCGCATTGAGATGAACTTCTTGCCGGACGTTTATGTCCCGTGTGAGGTGTGTGATGGCACCAGGTATAACCGTGAATCCCTTGAGGTTTTGTACCGCGGAAAGAACGTGGCGGATATTCTGGACATGCCTATTTCGGAGGCGGCACAGTTCTTCCAGGCAATCCCTCGTATCGCGCGTCATCTGAACACTTTGGTCGAGGTGGGGCTGGGATATGTTCGCCTGGGCCAGTCAGCAACCACGCTTTCCGGTGGGGAAGCGCAACGGGTCAAGCTGGCAACCGAGCTGCAACGCCGCTCCACCGGCCGCACCATTTATGTGTTGGACGAACCAACAACAGGCTTGCACTTTGAAGACATCCGCAAGTTACTCCTGGTGCTTCAAGGACTGGTTGACAAGGGCAACACGGTGATCGTTATTGAACACAACATGGACGTCATCAAGTCTGCTGACTGGGTGATCGACATGGGCCCGGGCGGAGGACGCCACGGGGGACAAGTGGTGGCTGTTGGCACCCCGGAGCAGATTGCGGCCGACCCGGAGTCCTGGACTGGCAAGTACCTTGCGGAGGTTGTGGGGCCCACAGAAGTGGTGTCTGAGGCGTCCTGACCGGCACCCGGGTTGGATCGGCTTAGACAGGGGGTTGGCTACGCGTGATACGTCACGGAGTTGGCCGGATCCTCATCTGGTCAATTGAAGCCCCGTTGGGCATGTCGATTGCGGCCCGCACAGACTTTGCCACCGTATCGGGGTTCAACTCTGAGGTGCGGGTGTAGCGGCTTCCGCCAGCACGCTCGATTTCGCGTTGCATCTGGGTTGCTACACGGCCCGGGTGAACACCGGTTACTCGCACGCTGTTCCCGTGTTCAATCCGGATTGCGTCAGTGAAAGCAGAAACTGCGAACTTCGAGGCGGAGTAGACGCCGAACCCTTCACTGACCGAAAGGCCCGCCCCGGAGTTGATGTTCACGATGATCCCGTGAACGGCTTCAACGTAAGGCATGACGCGTGTGGTGAGGTCAACCATGCCGAACAGGTTCACCTCAAAAACCCTCCGCCATTCCTCCCTGGACGCGTCCCTCAGGTGTCCCCACGCAGCTACACCGGCATTGTTCACCAACACGTCAAGGCGCCCCAGGGGAGCGATGATCTCTTCAACGGCGCATTCGATTTCGCTTTCCTTGGAGAGATCAGCGACAAAGGGGATCGCCTTCGGTATTGCCTCGGCAACCATTTCTGTGCGTTCAGCATTGCGGCCGCCGACTAGGACGACATGGTCCCTGCTGAGTTCTTCCGCAATTGCTAAACCAACGCCGCGGGTGGCCCCGGTGACCAGGGCGATTTTCTTCGATGTTTCCACGCTAAGAAATCCTTTGCCTATTCTTCCAATAGTTCAAAGGTACGTGTTTGATGCTGGATTTAGCGAAGATTCGTCGCCGAAAGTCTTCTGGCGATTTCTACTCTTCCCGTTTGTCCGTGTTGGCGGCAGCCAGCTTTTCGGCAGCGTCTTTCAGGCTGTCGGTCTGCTGCTGGAGTTGAACCTCGGTTTCGTGGAGGGTGGTGCGCTCATGGTGGAGCGCCGCGACCTCGTCCCGCAACGCATTTACCTCGCCTCGCAGATCTTGTGTCTGGCTTTCTGTTCCCCCGTTGCCGTTTTCTTCACTGGGTTTGGCGGCCGAGGGCTCCACTGAGCCTCCCGCTGCGGCGTCCAGTTCTCCTTCGCTGAAGGAGTAGAGCTCGTTGATCAGTTCCTCGAAGTCCTTGAGTACCCGATGTCTCTTGAGCTTCAACGAGGGGGTTAGGTATCCGTTGTCAACTGTAAAGTCGGCGTTGACGATGCGGTAGCGACGAATGGACTCGGCGCGCGAAACTTGCTGGTTCGCCCGCTTCATCGCCTTTTCCAACGACTCGCGAACTTCTTTCAGTTGTGCGGCGCGGGCCGGGGAGACCACTTTTAGGCCCTTGTTGCGCAGCCAGATCGGCAGCATTTCGCTGTCCAACGTGATCAGTGCTGCGATGTATGGGCGCCCGTCCCCCACGACGATGACGTGACCGATAAGGGGGTGGCTAGACAGGTTGTCTTGGAGGATTTCAGGGCTGACGTTCTTTCCGCCCGCCGTGACAATGAGTTCCTTCTTGCGGCCGGTGATACGGACACGTCCCTCCGGATCCACCTCGGCCAGATCCCCGGTGTGGAACCAGCCATCCGCGAAGGTCTCCGCATTTGCCGCCGGCAGGTTGTGGTAGCCGGGGCTGATCGAGTTTCCGCGTAGAAGCAACTCCCCGTCCTCGGCCAACTTCAGTTCGTTTCCCGGCCACAGGTAGCCCACCGAGTCTGGTGGGTTATCGGAGGGGAGTTCAACCGTGATCGGGCCGGTTGTTTCCGACAGTCCGTAGCCCTGGAGCAGCGTGATGCCGATGCCGCGGTAGAAGTTTGCCAAATCCGAGGAAAGCGGGGCCCCGCCACAAATGATGGTGGCCAAGTTGGGGCTCAGGATCTGCCTGATCTTGCGTAGAACCAGTGCGTCCGCCACGCGGATGGACATTTTGGTTCCGAACGTGGGGCCCTCAGAGGTCTTTGGATCCACGGGTTCGCGCGTCAATCCTGCCGGGTGTGCCGGAGCCTTGGCGGATTGGCCAGGATGCGGGTACGCGGTTGCTTCCGACATTTTGCGTGCTTGCTTCGCGGACCAAGAGAAGATGGTTTTCTTCATGCCCTTGCCGGCGGCTTGTGAAGCAGTGTTGTACACCTTCTCCAAAACCCGTGGGACCGCCAGCATCATTGTTGGCTGGAAGATCTCAATGTCTTGCACCAGGTGCCGAACGTCGGGGGAGAATCCCAGCCTGCCCTCGCCCACCAAAATGCAGTACATGACGAAGCGGGCTAGAACGTGAGCGACGGGGAGGAACAGGAGCGTTCGTGAGTTCCTGTCGTTAATCAGTCCGGGCAGGATGTCATAGTTCTGCATCAGAGAGTTCACGAAGTTACCGTGGGTCAAAACGACACCCTTCGGCAAGCCGGTGGTTCCTGAGGTGTAGATGATGGTCGCTGTGTCATCCAACGTGATTTGGTCGATCAGTTGGTCGACGATTTCTGGTGGGACTTCACTACCCATTTCAGACAGGGCTCGCTGCGCCCCGCGGTCCAGGGAAAGAATGTCGCGGACAGAATCGGTGCGTACCGAGTTCACCAGGTCAGCCTGTTGCGCCGTCTGCGTAATCACGACGGAGATGCCAGCATCACCCAAAATGTGTTGAATTTGCGCCGCAGAGTCGGATTCATAAATGGGAACGGATACGCCGCCAAGTGCAAGAACTGCGCTGTCGAATGCTGCCCATTCGTACGAGGTTGCCGCCAGTATCGCCACCCGATCTCCCGGGCGGACCCCCAGAGCGTAGAAGCCTCTGGCAAGATCGCGCACATCTGCCACGAACTCTTCCGCTTCCACTTCGTGCCATTGGACTCCGGTGACGCGTCGTTCCGCAATGATCTGGTGGGGGTCGCGTTGGGCGCGGTCAAAAATCAGACGGGGGAGACTAAGGTCCGGGCTAACACGAATAACCGCTGGGCTTTCCCAAGTTCCGTCTTTGCGCTGATGCATCTGGAGTACCTTTCCGAAGTTTGTTCACGTGCCACTCTACCCGTCGTGACCAGGTGAGGCGCAGTACAAGCGTTACTCTTCGGTTTGGGTTATTGGAGGTCGTAGAGTGCTTCGACCTCTTGCGCATAGTCGCTGATCACCTTGTTACGGCGTAGTTTCAACGAAGGGGTGAGGTAAGAGTTTTCCACCGTGAACTCTGCATCCAAGATCCTGAATTTGCGGATCGATTCTGCGCGGGACACGTGAGAGTTTGCGCGGTCAATCGCCTTGTTCAAAGACTCCTGAACCTCCGGCAGGTCGACGGCAGTGACCGCGTCAACAGCAGGCAGTCCCTTGTTTGCCAGCCATGTGGGGAGCATCTCCGCATCCAGGGTGATCAGGGCCCCGATGAAGGGTCTTTCATCGCCAACCACCACGACGTGTCCAATGAGTGGGTGGGTGGAGAGTTGGTCTTCCAAGACTTCCGGTGAAACGTTCTTTCCGCCGGCAGTGACGATGAGTCCCTTCTTTCGCCCGGTGATGGTTAGTTGGCCGTCCTCGTCCAGGGCCCCGATGTCTCCGGTGCGGAACCAGCCGTCCTCGGTGAAAACTTCCGCGGTTGCTTCTGGCAGGTTGTGGTACTGCTTGAAGACGGATTGTCCGCGCAGGAGAACCTCGCCGTCCTGGGGATCGATCTTGACCTCGTTCCACTCGATGACCGGCCCCACGGTGCCAAATGGGGTGTTTCCCGGGCGTTGAACCGCGATCGGCCCCGTCGTTTCCGAGAGTCCATAGCCCACGATTAGTTCAATCCCCAGCCCGCGGTAGAAACGTGCCAGTTCCATTGAGAGGGGAGCGCCTCCGCAAACCACCAGTTCAAGGTTGGGGCCAAGCACATCTTTGACTTTCTTCAAGACCAAAGCGTCAGCCACGGCGTAGGAGAGGGCACCCCCGCTCTTCGTGTCTGTGCTTTCCCGCGCCTGTCCTTTTGCTTTAGCGTGGTGCGCCGCCCACCCAAAGATGCGGGATTTCAGGCCGGGTCCGGCTTTACCCCGGGCAGCGTTGTACACCTTCTCCAACACGCGTGGGACAACCAGGAGCAACGTGGGTTTGAAAGATGCGATGTCCCCAACCAGGTTCAACGTGTTGGGGGCAAATCCGGCGCGGCCTGCCCCGACTGCGACTGCGTGCATTACGAAACGGGCGAGGACGTGTGCAAGCGGAAGGAACAGCAAAACGCGCGTCTTCGGATTGTGAATGACATCGTAGGCGGCCAGATGCACCGCATAGGTTGTGGCGACGAAGTTTCTGTGGGTCAGTTCCACACCCTTGGGAAGGCCCGTTGTGCCCGAGGTGTAGATGATGGTCGCCAAGTCGTCAATGTTTAGGGCCTCGGTCCGCTCGGTCACAACAATGGGTGCGACGTATCTGGCCTGCTGAAGAAGAGCTCGGTCTGCACCTTGCTCACGGGAGATGATGTCCCTTACCGTTTCTCCTCGCACGGACTGCACCAGATCCGCTTGCTGCGTTGTGTCGGTGATGACAAGGACGACATCCGCATCGTTCAAAATGTGGCTTATTTGCTTGGCCGAATCAGACTCATAGATGGGCACGGTGACTGCGCCAACCGACATGATCGCAAGGTCTAGGACCATCCACCTGTAGGAGTTCGATTTGAGGAGTGCCACTGACTCCCCGGGTTCGATGCCCATCCCAATCAGACCGCGGGCATACACCTCAACTTCGGCCAGAAACGCTTCCACGGTGACAGGGCGCCAGCCGCCGATGTCCGTGCGGCGTTCGGCGATGATCCCACCCGGGGAGACCATGGCTCTGTGTGCGTACATTCCCGGCACCGTCATGTCAGACCGGATTGGCGGAATCAGTTGTAGCTGTTCGAGGGTCAGTTCCGGGTCGTGCTTCGTAGACATGTCAGTCCTTCAAGGTTTGTAGTATCTCCGGGTAGGACAATAGTACAAATATTGAAGAACGCTTTTGTGTGTCCGATCACGAGGCGAACCGGACACAACCGAGCGGCGCGATTAAGAGCCGTAGTAAAGCTGGAACTCCATTGGATGGGGCATGGTGCGAACAGGGTCGATTTCCCGCTCATACTTGAACTTCACTAGCGCCTCAAGAAGGTCATCGGTGAACACGTTTCCCTTGAGAAGGAATTCGTGGTCGCGATCCAGGGCTCTGAAAGCGCTCTCCAAGGAGTGCGGGAGGCGGGTTAGACGTTCCAGTTCCTTGCGGGGAACCTCATACAAATCCACGTCCATCGGGTCGCCCGGATCAATCTGGTTCTCAATGCCATCAAGACCGGCCAACAAGATCGCTGCGAAAGCAAGATACGGATTCGCGGCACCATCTGGAATGCGGTATTCGATGCGCTTGGCCTTGGGGGAGGTCCCAGTGATCGGAATGCGCACACACGCCGACCTGTTGCCCGCCGAGTAGACAAGGGCGATCGGTGCCTCGAACCCGGGGATCAGGCGCCGGAAAGAGTTAATCGTTGGGTTCGTGAAGGCAAGCATCGCCGGGGCGTGTTGGAGCAGGCCGCCGATGAACCAAAGAGCCGTCTGGGACAGGCCGGCATAGCCGGACGGATCGGAGAACAGTGGCTGTCCGTCCTGCCACAAAGAGATGTGCGTGTGCATGCCAGAGCCGTTGTCTCCAAGCACAGGTTTGGGCATGAACGTCGCGGAAAGGCCGTGGTTCAGTGCCTCATTTTTGACCACATACTTGAACTTTTGCATGTCGTCGGCAGCCCTTACAAGAGGTGCGAACCGGTAGTTGATTTCCTGCTGGGCGGCGGCGCCAACTTCATGGTGAGCACGCTCGACATGCAATCCGACCTCTTCAAGGAGAAGAGAAATATCGTCGCGAACATCAGAGAAATGGTCCATCGGGGAAACTGGAGAGTACCCGGACTTGAAGAGCATTTTGTGTCCGGGGTTGCCCTCGTTGTCCTTCAGATCAGCGTTCCATGGGGCAGAACGCGAATCAATTTCGTAGAACGTCCGCTCCGGGGAGATGCGGTAGCGGATGGAATCGAACAGGTAGAACTCGGCTTCTGCTCCGACGTAGCACGTGTCCGCGATGCCTGTGGACTTTAGGTAGTTCTCCGCCTGGGTTGCCACGTAGCGTGGGTCGCGGGTATAGGCCTGGTTCGTTATGGGAGTTACCACCGAGGCCGAAATCGCGATCGTCTTCGACTTACGGAACGGGTCAATGTAGGCGGTTGCAACGTCCGGGAGCAGCTTCATATCGGATTCGTGAATCGCTTTAAACCCAGGTAAGGACGAGGCATCAAACATGATCCCGTCCGTTATCGGCGTGTCCTTGAAGTTGGCTGCAGGCATAGTGAAATGGTGCTGCGTGCCCAGCAGATCCGTAAAACGGATGTCAACGAAGTCGATTGCTTCCCTGTTGATGAACACCACCAGGTCAGTGGCTGAATTGAACAATCCTGATTCCTCCCGTTGTTGGCAGCGGTTTGGCTGCCCCTGCCACCGGCTTTTATCCGTTAGGGCCTAGGCCGGTGAGCCAGTACAACTCTAAACGAGGCGACGGCGGATGAAGCTCCAATTCCCGTTCCCGACATGAAATTTATTCCATTGCACAGACTGTTGGCGATGTTAGATTCAGTACAGCCATAGCGCTGACCTGTGCCTAACCCGACAACCGAAGAGAGTTCGTGAGCAACAACAGCCCAGAATCGAGCCGCGGGCCTTCGTGGCGTCCGAAGACCGGTGAGATACCGCGCTCTGCCGGCGTCTACCGGTTCCGCGATGAACAGGGCCGGGTGCTTTACGTAGGCAAGGCGAAAAACTTGCGGGCCCGCCTCACCAACTACTTCCAAGACGCGGAAGTACTCCACCCTCGCACCGCGCAGATGGTCGCACAGGCACGCTCGGTGCAGTGGACGGTGGTGACGAACGAGGTTGAAGCACTCACCCTCGAATACCAGTGGATCAAACAGTTCGAACCACGCTTCAACGTCATGTACCGAGACGACAAGTCCTACCCCTACCTGTCGGTGTCCATGGGGGAGGAGTTCCCGCGCGTGTCGATCTCTCGCGACGCTCGCAGAGCCGGAAGCAGGTATTTCGGCCCCTACACCAAGGTCTGGGCCATTCGTGAAACTATCGACCTCCTGCTGCCGACGTTCCCGATGCGATCCTGCACCGCCGGCGTGTTCCGCCGCGCAGTGGCTCAGGGGCGTCCGTGCCTACTGGGCTACATCGATCGCTGCTCCGCACCCTGCGTTGGAAGAGTCACACCACAGGAGCACCGGGAGATTGCCGAGGCCCTCTGCGCCTTCATGGACGGAGAAACACGCGAGGTTACTGCTCGGCTGGAAACAGAGATGCGGGCCGCCGCCGAGGAAATGGACTTCGAACTGGCCGCCCAAAAACGCGACGAACTCTCCGCGCTGGCCAAGGTCCAAGAGAAAAACACGATCGCCCTTCCAGCCGACGTGGACGCGGACCTGTTCGCGCTGGTGGCAGACGACCTGGACGTCTCAGTGCACGCCTTCTACGTGCGTGGCGGGCGCATCCGAGGCACTCAAGGGTGGATCCTCGAACGCGTTGACGACCGGTCCGAGGCCACCTTGATGCACGACCTGCTAGAGCAGGTCTACGCCACCCGCACCCGCATCGGAGACAAACGCAACGCCCGCAGGAGCGCCGCCCCCACCTCCGTTGACGACGTAGCCCACCTCCCCGTGGAAGCAGTGCCAAGGCAGGTGCTGGTCTCCGTGACCCCCAGCGACCAAGCGGAACTCGCCAGAGTTCTAACCGAGTTGGCCGGCCGCAAAGTAACCATCACCGTCCCGAAACGAGGCCAGAAAGCAGCCCTCCTGGAAACCGTGAAAGAAAACGCGGAAGGCGCACTGAAGCTGCATAAAACACGTCGCTCCGCAGACCTCACCCAGCGAGCGATCGCACTTGAAGGACTCATCGAAGCCCTCGACCTCGAAAGAGCGCCACTCCGCATCGAATGCTTCGACATCTCACACACCGGGGGCGAACATAAAGTCGCCTCAATGGTCGTCTTTGAAGACGGTGCCCCCCGCAAAGACGCATACCGCACCTTCAACATCCAGGGCGAAGACGGCGGAAACCAGGACGACACCGCGGCGATGGGGGAAGTCTTACGCAGACGGTTCCGACGAATGGGAATGGCTGCGCAAAAGGACCAGGAGCAGGAATCCTGGCACACGATTGGTGCCTCCGCAGAACTCGAGGAAAACCCCGATATGGACGACCTCGAATCCGGCGAAATCATTCCCGAAGACGGGAAAGCACGAAAGTTTGCCTACGACCCGGATCTGGTCGTGGTGGATGGCGGCTTAGCCCAGGTCAACGCCGCCCGCGAAGCCCTGCTGGACGTGGGCGTCAACCTGCCCGTGATCGGATTAGCGAAACGACTGGAGGAGGTGTGGGTGCCCGGGGAGGCGTACCCCGTCATCTTTCCTCGCACCTCCCCCTCGCTATACCTGCTCCAACACCTGCGCGACGAGTCCCACCGATTCGCGATCACAAAGCACAGAAACAAAAGGCTCAAAGCCCAAACCCGCTCCGCACTCGACGCAATTCCGGGGCTGGGACCCGTTCGACAATCAGCGTTACTGAAACACTTCGGGTCGGTCAAACGAATCCGAGAAGCCACCGTCGAACAAATCTCCGAAGTCCCCGGATTCGGCGAAAAAACAGCCTCCCACGTGCACCAAATGCTCCACCAGGCAGAAGGAAAGAAACCCGGCCCCGACGCAAAATGAGCCGAAACCGGGCCCACAGTGGCAAGCTGGAACCATGAGCGCGGATGAGAATGTGAAGAAGACTGAACTGAAGCACCCGCTGACGGCGCCTTTTGGGATTCCGGCGATTGAACGCGAAGAGTCAGACGACCCAGTGGTCGTCGAAGACGAAGTCGAACCGAATGAAATCCTTATCATTACAGGCCGTTCGGGAGCGGGCAGAACCCACGCGGCAAACGCCCTTGAGGACCTGGACTGGTACGTCATCGACAACCTCCCGCCGGCAATGCTGATGCCGCTTGCGGGCATGATGACTCCCGCCGGTGGGGGCGTGCATAGGCTTGCCGCCGTTGTCGATGTTCGAAGCAGAGAGTTTTTCAAGTCGTTGGAAGACACTCTGGAAGACCTCAAGGCGCATGAGATCCCGCATCGAATCGTGTTCCTCGACGCAACCGATGAGGAGTTGGTGCGCCGCTATGAGGCAAGTCGGCGCCCCCATCCGCTTCAGGGTTCCGGCAGTGTGCTTGATGGGTTGGAAGCAGAGGCTCGTCTGCTGGCCCCGTTGCGTCAGCGCGCTGACGAGGTCATTGATACGACCGGCAAATCCATTCACGACCTGGCCCGTCGCATGCGGTCCGTCGTGGCGCAGGAGGGGCCGCGTCCGGTGAATGTTGCGCTGAGCTCCTTCGGATTTAAGCACGGGCCACCGATGGATGCGGACCACGTGGTTGACGTTCGCTTCATCGCCAACCCGTACTGGGTTGATGAGTTGCGGCGGCTGACAGGCCGTGATGAAGCGGTATCTGATTATGTATTCGCGCAGGAGGGGGTGGAGGAGTTTGTTGCCTCCTACACCGACCTCATCGCCAGTACTCTGCCGGGCTACCAGAGAGAACTGAAGCCGTACGTCACGGTGGCTGTTGGATGCACGGGCGGCCGACATCGGTCCGTCGCAATCGCGGAACGCATTGCTAAGTCGCTTCGTTCTCGCAACATCCCCGTGCAAGTCACTCACCGAGACATGGGGCGACTATGAGCAGCGCAGGCGTGCCGGATCCGCTAAGACGTGAGGTTACCGGGCCGAAAGTTGTGGCTTTTGGCGGCGGCCATGGGCTTGCTGCCACGCTCAGGTCGCTTCGACATATCACTCAGCGGCTTACGGCCGTGGTGACGGTTGCAGATGATGGCGGCTCTTCTGGCCGCATCCGTCAAGAAACCCCGGTGCTGCCGCCGGGCGACCTTCGAATGGCGCTTGTTGCGTTGTGTGACGACTCCGACTGGGGACTGGCATGGCGTGATCTGATGCAGCTCCGTTTTGAGACCAACGGGTCGTTGAACCAGCATGCCCTCGGGAACCTTCTCATCCTCGGTTTGTGGCAGATGTACGAGGATCCCATCGTCGGCCTCGACGCTGTAGGCCGCCTGTTGAACACACACGGTCGCGTGCTCCCGATGAGTTTGGAACCGTTGCGGATTGAGGCGGACATTGTCCTTGACGGGGGAGAAGAGATCAAGATTGACGGTCAGACCTCGGTGGCAACTGCTGGTGGCGCGATAAGAGATCTTCGGGTGGAACCGTCTGACGCTCCCGTGCCGGCCGCTGCCCTTGAGGCGATAGAGGAAGCAGATTGGGTGGTGCTGGGGCCGGGGTCCTGGTACACCTCGGTCATCCCGCACCTCATGGTCGATGAACTGCGACGTGCCCTTGTCACGACCGAGGCGCATCGTGCTCTTGTTCTCAATTTGACCGTGCAGGACGAGGAAACATGCCAAATGTCCTCCGGTGACTTGGTCCGAGCGATCCAGGACGCAGCGCCGGACCTTAAGATAGATGTAGTAATCGCTGATCCGACATCTGTAGACGACATCGATGACCTGTTGGAAGCCAGTGCTGAGCTTGGGGCTCGGGTGCTGTTGCGGCAGGTCCACTCCGGTGCGGAAGATGCTACCCATGACCCGCTGCGTTTGGCAGCGGCCCTTAGGGACGCCTTTGAGCGGTACCTGGGGGAAGTCGGAGACAGCGAACAATGGCTTAGTTAGCTTCGATACGGAGAAGAAATTTGTCCCTGACCTCTGAACTTAAGACAGAGATTGCACTTCAGAACCCCAATTCGATTTCGGAAGCGCGCGCCGAGTGTTCGGTCATGTTGCGTTTTGCCGGCGGCTTGCACGTGGTTGGCGGCCGGATACTTATCGAGGCGGAGGTGGACTCGGAGCTCGTTGCGAAGCGTCTCCAGGCGTTTTTGGAGAGGCTGTACCGAGCGGAGTGCCAGGTAATCATCGTCTCGGGCGGGGCGCTACGCAAAGGCAACCGCTTCGTGGTTCGCGTGGTGAAGGATGCTGACCAGTTGGCGCGATTGACTGGACTTATTGATTCCGCGGGAAGGCCGGTACGAGGGCTTCCGTCGCAGATCATCGGCGCGGGACTGCCAGAGGCGGCCGCCGCTTGGCGTGGGGCGTTCCTTGCCCGTGGTTCATTGGTGGAACCCGGCCGGTCTTCCTCGTTGGAGGTGACATGCCCTGGCCCGGAGACTGCGGTGGCCCTGGTCGGCCTGGCGCGCAGGCTGGGGTCCAACGGCAAGAGCCGGGATGTGCGAGGCACCAGCCGAGTGACCATCCGCGACTCCGAAGCAATCGCGGCGCTGCTTCAAGCACTAGGGGCGCCGAAGACCTACGAGAAGTGGCAGGTGCAAAGAGAGAAACGGGAAGCGCGGGGGAGCGCGAACCGGTTGGCCAACTTCGATGACGCAAACTTGCGTCGTTCTGCGCGAGCTGCAGTTGCCGCAGGGGCACGAGTCCAGAGGGCGTTTGAGATCCTCGGCGATACGGTGCCCGCTCACTTGCGCGAGGCTGGAGAACTGAGAATCAAATACAAGCAAGCCTCCCTTGAAGAACTAGGGCAGAAAGCAGACCCTCCGTTGACGAAGGACGCCGTGGCGGGGCGCATCAGGCGGTTGCTGGCCATGGCTGACAAGGTCGCGGAAGAAAACGGGGTGCCAAACACCCACTCCGTGCTGACCGAAGAACTTCTCGACGACGCCTAAGACACGGGTGTCCTCGTACAAAAAC
>CAYFRT010000019.1:29154-32548 GCA_964345585.1 uncultured Actinomyces sp.
ACGCCTAAGACACGGGTGTCCTCGTACAAAAACACGAGTGGATATGGGGATTCGCGACCCTTTGTGATAGACCCCTCACCCCTAAGCTGAAAAGGTAAAAGGTCGGTGCGCTTAAAGCATTTCGGGTGTAAATTGAGGGGTGGCCGCTGTACATGGGCGGCTCACACGGATGCTCCCGTGTGATAACAACCCAAGTGCTGCGAATGCACACCAGGAGGACATAGTGACAACCCGCGTAGGCATCAACGGCTTTGGCCGAATTGGACGCAACTTTTACCGCGCGATCGACGAACAGGGTGCTGATATCGAAGTCGTCGCAGTGAATGACTTGACCGACCCGAAGACGCTTGCTCACTTGCTGAAGTATGACTCGGTTCTGGGCCGTTTCGACGCAGATGTGTCCTACACCGATGATTCGATCACGGTCGATGGCCACACCATCAAAGTCTTTGCTGAAAGGGATCCCGCCAATCTTCCTTGGGGCGATCTGGGTGTCGACGTCGTCATTGAATCCACCGGATTCTTCACTGACGGTGCGGCTGCGCAGAAGCACATCGATGCTGGCGCGAAGAAGGTAATCATCTCGGCTCCGGGTAAGAACATCGATGGCACCTTCGTTATGGGCGTCAACGACCAGGACTACAACCCCGAAACTGACAACATCATTTCGAACGCCTCTTGCACCACCAACTGCCTTGCGCCTCTGGCGAAGGTCATGGATGAGGCATTCGGCATCGAACGTGGCCTCATGACCACGATCCACGCTTACACAGGCGACCAGCGCCTCCTCGACGCCCCTCACAAGGATCTGCGTCGCGCACGCGCTGCCGCTCTGAACATCATCCCGACCTCCACTGGCGCAGCCAAGGCCGTTGCCCTGGTTCTTCCCGAGCTGGCTGGCAAGATGGACGGATACGCACTGCGCGTTCCGGTCCCGACAGGCTCCGTCACCGACCTCACCTTCATTGCGTCACGTCCTGTGACCGTTGAAGAGGTCAACGCTGCAGTCAAGGCTGCTGCTGATGGCGATCTGAAGGGCATCCTGGAGTACTCCGAGGATCCGCTGGTGTCCAAGGATATCGAAGGCGATCCGGCCTCCTCGATCTTTGACTCTGGCCTAACGAAGGTCATTGATAACGAGGTCAAGGTTGTCTCTTGGTATGACAACGAGTGGGGCTACTCGAACCGCCTTGTCGACCTGACCGTGCTGGTTGGCGACAAGCTCTGAGAATAAGCCGTCGCTAATGGTTTGACGCCCGCGCATGCAGATTTGTGTGCGCGGGCGTGCCATGTCTGACGTAATCCGGCCGCGATGCGGTCGCACGGTCACAACACGGCTCGCGCTGAGGCGGGCCCCCCGACATTCACTTTTCCAACATCCACTCACTAGCAGCACCAAAGGAGTTACCTGTGCTGAGAACTATTGATTCACTTGGGGACCTGAAAGGGAAGCGCGTCCTTGTGCGCTCCGACTTCAACGTCCCGCTCAAAGATGGCGTGATCACAGACGACGGTCGTATCCGCGCCGCACTTCCCACCATCAAGCGCCTGTCTGAGGCGGGGGCGGAAGTTGTAATCCTGGCCCACCTGGGTCGCCCCGGTGGGAAGGCAGACCCCGCCTACTCGTTGGCCCCTGTCGCAGAGCGTCTCAGCGAGTTGCTGGGCGAGGATGTTGTCCTCGCCGAAGACGTCACCGGCGATTCCGCGAAGGCTGTTGTGGCAGCTCTGGAGCCGGGCCAGGTGGCGCTGCTGGAGAACGTGCGTTATGACGCGCGTGAAACCTCTAAGGTCGACGCGGAGCGCCAGGAGTTGGCGCGCGAATACGCCGAGCTGGGCGACGCTTACGTCTCCGACGGCTTCGGCGTGGTGCACCGCAAGCAGGCCTCTACCTATGACATTGCTGAGCTCCTTCCTTCCGCAGCCGGTGAACTGGTCTTCAAGGAGATCGAATCCCTGTCCAAGGCGACGGATAACCCCGAGCGCCCTTACGTGGTGATCCTGGGCGGCTCCAAGGTCTCCGACAAGCTTGGTGTCATCGCGAACCTGCTGGACAAGGCGGATTCGCTGCTGATCGGTGGGGGAATGGCGTTCACCTTCTTGAAGGCGCAGGGGTATGAGGTGGGCAAGTCCCTCCTCGAAGAAGACCAACTCGACACGGTCCGTGGTTACTTGGAGACGGCTAAGAAGAATGGGGTAAACCTCGTTCTCCCCGTGGACGTTGTCGTGGCGCCAGAGTTCGCTCCCGACGCTCCCGCGACTGTGGTTCCCGTGGCAGACATTCCCGCAGATGACATGGGACTTGACATCGGCCCGGACACTGCGGCGCTGTTCGCCAAGTACATTCTTGAAGCGAAGACGGTTGCCTGGAACGGCCCGATGGGTGTTTTCGAGTTCGAGGCGTTTGCGAACGGAACCAAGGGTGTTGCGGGTGCGCTGAGCGAGACCGAAGCGTTCACCGTGGTCGGCGGCGGCGACTCCGCAGCGGCAGTGCGTATCCTTGGCTTTGACGAGGACACGTTCTCTCATATTTCAACAGGTGGCGGTGCGTCCCTCGAACTTCTTGAGGGTAAGACTCTGCCAGGTATCGCAGTTCTGGAGGACTGATTTTAGATGGCAAGAATTCCGCTTATTGCAGGCAACTGGAAGATGAACATGGATCACCTGCAGGCGATCTCTTTGGTTCAGAGTCTGGCAACAGAACTGGACGATCGTCGCTTCGATTACGCGGCGACGGAGGTCGTGGTGATCCCTCCTTACACGGATCTGCGTTCGGTGCAGACCGTCATTGAGGGCGACAACCTGGACATCAAACTGGGTGCGCAGGATGTTGCGGTGTACGCCTCGGGCGCATACACGGGTGAGATCTCGGCAACCATGCTCTCCAAGCTTGGCGTGTCATACGTGGTGGTCGGCCACTCCGAGCGTCGCCAGTACCACCAGGAGACCGATGACCTGGTTGGCCAAAAGGGTAAGGCGGCACTGGAAAACGGGATGATCCCGATCGTGTGTGTGGGCGAGGTGCTGGAGGTCCGCAAACGCGGCGAGCACGTCGATCACGTCGTTGACCAGATCAAGGGCGCATTCGCTGGCTACACGAAGAATGACGCGAAGAAGGTAGTCATCGCGTACGAGCCTGTCTGGGCCATCGGCACCGGCGAAGTCGCCACGCCTGGCGACGCGGAAGAGGTGGCGTCTGCGATCCGCGAACTGCTTGTCACCATGTTCGACAAGGACACGGCGGATGCGATCCGGATTCTTTATGGCGGGTCGGTGAAGTCCTCGAACGTCAAGGAGATCATGGCTCAGCCGAACGTTGATGGGGCGCTTGTGGGTGGTGCTTCGCTGGACGCTGACGAGTTCGCGAAGATCTGCGACTTCAGGGCGTGACCTGTTC
>CAYFRT010000020.1:0-32384 GCA_964345585.1 uncultured Actinomyces sp.
CCGCGGTGGTCTTTGAGGCGGCAGTCTTGGCTGCTGTCGTCTTAGCCGGTGTTTTCTTGGCGGCGGAAGCGGTTGATTTCTTGGCCGCCGTTGCCTTAGATGTGGAGGCCTTTGCTGGCACTGACGAATCTTTGGCTTCGGAAGCCTTTGGAGTTGCAGTCACTACTTACCTTCCTCGACGCTACGCGCTGGTCAGCGGAGATGATTGACTGCAACAATTATAATAACCCAACCGCCCGAACATCGCATTCTACGCTTCCGGCGCACTTTGGCTAGCCTGTACACCATGACATCGAAGCCACATGAAGAAGCGTTTAGCCCAGACGCCGTTGCCTTGGAATACCAGAGGTTACGCTCCCTGGTTGATGAGACTGTCGACCAGATTACCGTGGATTTCCTGCGGTCTCTGGGAGATGATACCGGCCCACTGTCCGCGGCCGTCAGAGACGCCACCCAGGGCGGAAAGCGTTTCCGCGCGCTTTGCGCTCAAATCGGTGCGGCTATCGCTGCTGACCTGGATGAAGAGAATCGAGGGCTGTCAAGTGTTGAACTCTTGCAGCGAGGAGCAGCCCTCCCAGGTGTGATGGAACTATGTGCGGCGTTGGAGCAGTACCAGGCAGCAGCCCTCGTCCACGACGACGTGATTGACAAGTCGGACGTGCGCCGCGGACGCCCCTCAACCCACATGCAGATCCGGCATTCCCACGAAGACCGAAACTTGATGGGGAACCAAAACATCTACGGCCAAGACGGGGCGATTTTGGCTGGCGACCTCCTGCTAGCGGCAGCAGAGAATTCTTTGGCCCGTTCTTTGGCCGGGGCGGACTCAGAAACCTCGGTCTCGGTGTTGCGTCATTATGCGTTCATGACGGGCCAGGTAGCCCTCGGACAATTCCGCGACATGACGGGCTCCTACATCGACCCTGCGGAACAACATCAGGAGACCAATCCTCAGTCGGCACTAGAATCAGCTCTCTCGGTGCTACGGGTCAAGGCCGCTCTCTACTCCGTTGTCCACCCGGCAGTTCTCGGTGCGCTACGAGCTGGCGCTGATGATCAGGTAGTGCAGACTCTGATGTCGATTCTCGAACCCGCCGGCATCGCCTTCCAACTCAGAGATGACGAACTGGGCGCGTTTGGCGACGCAACAGTCACCGGTAAGCCGGTGGGGATCGATATTTCCGAGGGCAAGCGGACTGTTCTCTTGGCTCTCGCCTGGAAAAACTCCGACGAAGCGGAGCGGGCTCTTCTGGCAAACGCTTACCGGAGCCCCTCGCCCACTGCCGAGCAAGTCGAAGAAGCAGTAGCTGTTCTCGCGAAAAACGGGCGCCAAGAACACGAAGAGATGATTGCTGAACTTAGCCAGCGAGCCCTCACCAATCTGGAGGAGTCCAATTTGTCCGAGGGCGCGGAGGGGCTTCTACGTTTCCTCGTATCTGTTTTGACTGAGCGCGATTCCTAGTCAGTCGGTTGTTCACCAAGCCAAGGCAGCGGCAACCTGGTTGACGCGGTGATGGTGCCCAGCCCGAAGGGCATCTATGGGGCGACCGTCGAAGGCGTCATTTTCGCTGATAAGCCAGGTGCACGTTTCTAGCATGGAGAACCCGCCATCTTCGAGCAGAGTCACCGTTCCGCGAAGCGTCATGAGTGGAGCGTGAGTGGGCTCTGGCAGTGGCTCCTCAATATCTTCGTCGCTCTCCACCTGTTTACGTTCCCGCACAGCCCAAGTTTGCCGCCCGAGTTCAGAATCCAATTCGACCAGGAAATCAGCGGGCACCCACCACTGTCCCCCGTGCCATACCCCAATCAGATCGTTCGCGGCTAGCAGTTGTTTGACCCTGGGCCTCTTATCTCCGAGGAGCCGGGCAACAGTGGCTTCGTCCAGAAACGTGGCGCCTTCGGGAAGCACCTCCACGTTCTCTTTCACGCTCAAATCGCTCATGGAACAAGATTACAGAGGCAGAGCCCCCCTAAAAAACCAGTCCAAGAACGACTAAGGGAAGAATCGGGGGATCACGCCAAGAGGGTCTTCATCCGATGTCCCACATTTGCCACCAGCGTGCCAGCCGAGACGCTCCCCCATTGTCGCGTAAACTGCCAGTCGTGAGCAGTGACAGCCCTCAGACACAGGCGGATGCGGACAAGGGGTCCCCCGCAGTCTTTGGGACCGATCCACTCATCAACCTGCTGATCGATGATCGGTATCGGGTGCTGTCGCGGATGGCTCGCGGGGGAATGGCCAGCGTATACATCGCCCGCGATGAGCGGCTAGATCGGTTGGTCGCTTTGAAGGTGATGCACCCGCACCTGGCCGAATCTGAACAGTTCACAGCCCGGTTCCGACAGGAGGCCCGAGCTGCCGCGCGCATCTCCAATGCTGGAGTGGTGCCCGTCTATGACCAAGGAGCATTTCACGGGCAGGGATATCTGGTTATGGAACTGGTGGAAGGCCCAGACCTTCGCACCTTCATTGCAAGTAACGCTCCGCTGACACTCGGAGATGCCCTCGACTTCACCGAACAGATCTTGAACGGGTTGGCGGCCGCCCACCGCGTCGGGGTGATACACCGGGATCTGAAACCAGAAAACGTGCTGGTGGGCCAGGACGGGCAGCTGAAGATTGCGGACTTTGGGTTGGCACGGGCCGCCTCGGAAATCACTCTTTCTTCAACGGGATCAATCCTGGGAACGGTCGCATACTTAGCCCCCGAAGTCGCTCTTCGAGGTGCAACCGACGGACGGACCGACATCTACGCCGCAGGCATCATGCTCTACGAAATGCTGACCGGTTCTGTTCCAGGGGAAGATGCAACAAACCCCATGCAGATGGCTATGACTCGCGTGAACCAGGACGTTGCCCCGCCCTCTGACAAGGTTGACTGGTTGCCTCGAGAAGTGGACGACTTGGTCATCTCGTTCTGCTCTCGTAATTCCGCTGAGCGGCCGGTTTCCGCGGAAAGCGCAGCGGGGAGAATAAACCATCTACGTTCGGTTCTTTCCGAGAAACAATTGGAGCAGCCTCTTCCTGCCCCTAACACCGGAACCACCTCCCCTGGGGCTCCGCAACAGACCGAGGCGCTGAGCAGGTATGCGCGGACCACGCTTCTACCAGTGGAGCCGCGAGTGGTGCACACTTCGGGGGCGTTGGTTGCCCCGGAGGAGAAACAGTTTCCTCCCTCATCACGTAAACCAATAATCCTCGTCACGGTTCTCATGCTGCTTGTAGCCATTGCCCTTGGCGTGTGGTGGTGGTGGCAGCAGTACGGGCCGGGCTCCTATGTCGAGGTGCCCAACCTGGTGGGCATGAGCGTCACGGAAGCGCAAGACCTCCTGGATGAAATGAACCAGCCCTCCACGGTGCAGTACGAGAATTCCGATGAGGTCCCGGAAAACGACGTGATTCGCACACAACCGGAAGCTCTCGAGCCGGTTCACAAACGGGACGAGGTCCGACTTTTTGTCTCCTTGGGAATCCTCATGTTGGAAGTCCCAAACGTTGTGGGATCCACCCTGGCAGATGCAGAAACGCTTATCGCCGACTCAGGGTTAGAAGCGGGGAACGTTTCCGAGGAGTGGAGTGAAACCGTCGCCGAAGGCGAGGTCATCTCATCTACGCCTAGACCCGGACAGATGACCGAGCATTACACCCCGGTGGCACTAGTCGTCTCGAAAGGGAGGGAACCCATAACTGTTCCCGACCTGTTCGGAACAAACGGGGAAGAAGCTGCAACAAGCATCAGCGATCTTGGTCTGAACCCCGAGACCGTCGAAGTGTTCTCCGACTATGTCGAGGCCGGGTTTGTGGTTTCCACCGAGCCGGAAGCGGGCTCAGTGCTCCACCGGGGCGACTCAGTCACGCTGTCTGTCTCCAAGGGGCCAGAAATGGCGGAAGTCCCCAACGTCTACGGCTACTCGCGGGAAGAGGCAATCACAATTCTTGAAAATGCGGGCTTCCAGGTCGAGGTCAACCAGTTGGCCGGGTTCTTCGATTCTGTGGGAGCGCAAAGCCCAAGGGCGGGCGAGATGGCGGTACGGGGTTCCGTAATCACAATAACCGTGGTCTAGGATTCTCCATGATTCCCTGGCTGATGCAGGGACCGCCTTCACATCCCCAGTTCGTCGACGTCCATTAGACGCCAATCAGTTGCGCTGTCTGAGCCAACTGTGGGGTCGAACGCTTCAGCACGTTCGTTGGCATCCGCTGCCAGGGCTGCTACCTGAAATGCGATCTCAAGTGACTGCTGATGATTCAGGCGTGGGTCGACCAATGTCTCATAGCGTTCGACCAAGGACACCTCGTCCAGCCCCTCCGCGCCCCCGATGACCTCGGTAACGTCGTCCCCCGTCAATTCGACGTGTACGCCGGCAGGAACAGTTCCAAGGGATTGATGAATCGCGAAGAAGGACCGCACTTCCCGCATGATGGTTTCAAAATCGCGAGTCTTATAACCATTGGCGGTTGAGATGGTGTTGCCATGCATCGGATCGGTGATCCAAGTTACCGGACGCCCATCCTTCACCTGCGCTTCGATCAGGTTGGGCAGAACATCCTCGATCCTGTCCGCCCCCATGCGCGTCATAAGTGTGAGGCGACCCGGCTCTCCTTCTGGGTTGAGCGCATCGATGAGATCGATGACGTCCTGTTGGGTCGCGGTAGGCCCCACTTTTACACCGATTGGATTGCGAACTTTGCTGAGCAACTCAACATGGGCTTCATCGATGCCCCGCGTGCGCTCACCGATCCAGAGGAAGTGTCCGGAGGTGTCATAGGGCTGACCTGTCCGGGAATCAATGCGCGTCAAACCAGATTCGTATTCCAGGACCAACGCTTCGTGCGCAGAGAACAGGTCCACCTGGCGAAGCGAATCGAAATCCGCTCCGGCTGCGACCATGAAGTTCAACGCACGCGAGACCTCATTCGCCAACCGTTCGTACCTCTTGTAAACGGGGTTGGAGGCGAAACCGAGGTTCCACTCTTGAACGTGCCTGAGGTCGGCGTACCCACCTTTCGTGAAGGCTCGAATCAAGTTGAGAGAAGCTGCCGAGTGTTGGTAGGTCTCAAGCAACCTCAGGGGGTCATGTCTGCGGTCCTCTTCGGTGAACTCGATGCTGTTTACAGCGTCGCCCAAGTACGAGGGCAAAGCCAGTCCATCGCGTTCCTCAATCGGTGAGGACCGAGGTTTCGCATACTGCCCTGCAATGCGACCAATCTTGACGACAGGAAGAGAGCTCCCGTACGTGAGCACAACCGCCATCTGGAGCAGCGTCTGAATCTTCAATCGCAACTGGTCGGCGGTGGACTGCGCAAACGTTTCTGCGCAGTCTCCGCCGATCAGCACGAACGCTTCGTGTTCTCCGGCTTTTCCCATGCTTTCGCGCAAAGAATCCACTTCGCCAGCGAAAACAAGCGGGGGGCGTCTCCTCAGGTCCGCAACCACGCGCCGCAACTCTTCCTCATTGTCGTAGTTGGGTTGGTGGTGGGCCACTTTGGAGCGCCAAGAATCCCAGGGCTTCACGTCCGGAGGACCTCGTTTCTTCTAAACTCAGTGATCGGCAGGAGCAGCGGGCTCCAGCTTCTGGCCGATCTCATTCATCAAAGCAACGAACCAACGCTGATTAACGTTGAACGCTTTGCCCCCGGCGATGCGCTTGAAATCGATTGTCTTGAGTCGGTTGCCATCTTCTTCGTCATGGCCGACAACACCGGATTGTCCCCTGAATGCTGAGTCAACTGCCAGGTCCGCCATGCCTTGGATTAGGTGGCGATCGAAGGAGTTGGAAGCAGCTGAGCGTGCGAAGTAACCGGACTTTTGGACCATGACCTTATCAGCGCCAAGGAGCTCCGCAAACTGCTCTGCGAACCACTTGCCGGGGTTGATCTCATCGAGGCGAACGTGGCCGAAGGCGTCCCTAAGGACGGGTTCACCGCGGGCTTCCATTTCCTCGATGATCTCCGGGACGCCGGCTCCCTCGGAAATGAAGATCGCCACAGTGCCCTGCTCATCCATGATCTTGCGTAGGCGTTCTGCCTCTTCCTGGATGTCAAAGTGAAGTTCCGGCAGGTACAGCGCATCCACGGCCCACCGTTCGCGTGACAGCCCAATTGAAGGTACCCAAGGCTGGGCGTTGACCCAGTCCATGTACTTCCTGGTGCCGGCAGCGGCCAGCCACCCGCAGTGACGCCCCATGATTTCGTGGACGATCAGTGTGCGAGGGGCGATCCGGTTCTCACCCATGATGTTCTGAGCGAACTTTGAGGTTTCTTCTGCCGCTGTGTCCGCACCCAGTGACTGGTGGATTGGGATGATGTCGTTGTCAATGGTCTTGGGAAGTCCAACCACTGTGAGCTCATAGCCGTTGTCATGCAGGTAGTGAGCCAGGTCAGCCGCTGTGGTGTTAGTGTCATCCCCACCAATGGTGTGGAGTACGTCGACACCGTCTTTGCGGAGTCTCTCCGCGGCCACCTCTAGAGGGTTCTCTCCCTCTTTCACCAAGCCACGCTTAACGGCGTCGGCGATGTTGGTTAGCTTCACCCGCGAGTTTCCGATGGGTGAGCCGCCAAACTTCACCAGGTTTCCAGCGTGCTCCCGAGCCTCCTCATCGACAACCACGTATTCGCCCATCAGCAGGCCGTAGTAGCCGTGTTGGTAAGCAATGATCTCGATTGTCGGATCCAAATCGTTATAGCGCTGGATCAGATTGCCAACCGCCGTGGAAAGACAAGGTGCAAAACCACCGGCAGTCAGGAGGGCAACGCGACGAACAGTCACAGGAATACCTCTTTCAGGAGTGTTGAGTAGGCCAACAAGGCCACTGGTAACTGAGCAAGTCTATACAACAAGCGGGGCGCGGCGACTGTCCGGCCCATCCTCCAAAAAGAGCAAGGTTGAGGCTAGCCCAAGGCTTGCGGGGAGGCCGCCCCTACTCTTGGATTCCACCGTCTTCGGCCGCGTCGGCCACCTGTATGTCCACGTCCACTTCTGGCTCTTCCCCCGACGAATCCTCTTGTTCGGGTGCGGAAGGCTCTTCAACGTCAGGCACGGGGCGCCCACCGGGAGCTTTCGCGCTGTTGGGAACGGGTCCGTCGAACTCACCTTTCGCGGCCAGTTCAGCTTTGACATCAGCAGCGTACCTGTCGACGTATTCCTGTCCGGAAAGCAACATCAGGTTGTACATGATTTCGTCAGTGATGGCGCGCAGGACATATCGGTCCTTCGCCAATGCCCGGTAGCGAGAAAAGTCTAGGGGTTCTCCAATGACAACCCCGATGTTCGTACGGAGCGGAATTTTCTGGCCAATCGGCTGGGCAGCGTGAGTCCCAATCATCGCCACAGGGATGACCGGCGCCCCCGACTCCAAAGCCAGACGCGCAACCCCCGTTTTTCCTCGATACAAACGCCCGTCCGGACTGCGAGTACCCTCCGGGTAAATGCCAAATAACTCACCTTGAGACAGTCTTTCCAACCCTGCTTGCATCGCGGCCTGGGCGGCTTTGCCTCCGGAACGATCTACTGGGATTGTCCCCACGGCCTTCATGAAGTTCTTTACAGCCCAGCCCTTTGCGCCCGTTCCGGAGAAGTAGTCCGCTTTCCCCATGAACACGACTTCCCGGTCAATAAGGGCGGGCAGAAAAATAGAGTCCCAGACGGCGTTGTGGTTCGATGCCAAGATCGCAGGGCCATCCTTGGGGATGTTCTCAGCACCCCTGATCCACGGGCGATAAACACCCTTCAGGACCGGTCCACCTGCGCCCTTGAGGACTTTGTAGAAATCCACTCGAACTCCCCATACCCTGTGCTCGAACATGTGCTGATCAAGTCTAACCGCACGTTAACCAGTCGGGCGCCGAAACCTAGTTAGAATGGGCGAATGGTTCAACTGTTGAACCCAGCCAATGTGAATTCAGGCAGATGAGAGCCTGGGAGGCCTGCATGTTAAACGCAATCGTCATGGTGAACTGTTCCGTGGACTCTATCCCCGAAGTTGCGCAGAATATCGCGGATATCTCGGGAGTCCGGCAAGTGTACTCAGTCACCGGCGACGTCGACCTGATCGCGCTGGTCAGAGTGTCCGAATACGACGACCTGGCGGCAGTTGTGTCAGATTCTATGGCGAAGGTTCCGGGGATCACTTCGCTGCGGACGCACCTCGCATTTAGGACATACTCCAGTACCGATCTAGAAGAGGCATTCCACCTGGGCCTGGACTAAACGCCGGCGCTGTCTCCAAAACTCGTCCTACGTTCCCGCTCTGGATCCGATCGCACATCTCCGTTGGCTTGTGTGCCGCGTTCCGATGTGCGGGTTCCTTCAGCCCTGGCTCGCTGACACCCACTGGTCGAGCTTGAGCGCGGCATCCCCGTTCTGGAGAACTTCCTGGGCGCTCCCGTACGCAGCTCTCAGCCTTTCGGGGAGGGACAAATCTTCCTGTGGATTAGATGCCGCAATGATGCCAAGAGCGGCGTTGAGAGCAACCGCATCAGCAATTGGTCCTTGTTCGCCAGCAAAAACACTCCGCGCAACATCCGCGTTCTGCTCCGGGCCTCCGCCTTTCAGTTCTGAAAGTTTCGCGCGAGGCAACCCCAATTCAGCCGCGGGATCAATGACAGATTTGACGGATTCACCCCCACGGATCTCCCAGATCGTTGCGGGTTCAACGGTTGTGAGTTCGTCCAGCCCCTGGTCGTTACCGCGGAACACAAACGCCGAAGTACCGCGTTGCTGGAAAACCCCCGCCACAAGGGGCGCGGCAGATTCGGACGCAACTCCAACAACTGAAACAGTGGGTCGAACCGGGTTAGTTAGGGGGCCAAGAACGTTGAATACCGTCGGAAAACCCAGCTCGCGACGGACACGGGCCGCGTAGCGCATCGACGGGTGGAAGTTATTGGCAAAAAGGAAAGCGATGCCTACCTTGTCGAACGCTTCAACAATCTTCTCCGGAGAAAGGTTGAGGTTGACGCCGAGTGCCTCCAACACGTCCGCGCTCCCCGATCGGGACGTCGATGCCCGGTTACCGTGCTTTACGACCGGGAACCCTGCAGCAGCGATCACAATCGACGCCATGGTCGACACGTTTACGGTCTGAGCACCATCACCGCCGGTGCCAACGATGTCAACAACATCATCTGGCAGGTCAATACTTTCCGCGAAGGACTGCATCTCATCTGCAAGGCCCCCGAGCTCATCTACGTCTGCCCCGCGCACAGTGAGCATTGACAAGAATGCCGCCAAACGGATTTCATCCATCCTGCCGCTCATTATGGCGCGCATAACCTGACGGCTTTGCTCATAAGAGAGCTGGTTACCTCCAGCCAGAGTGGAGGCAAGCGTTCCCCAACGCTTCATCGGGCCTGTCGCATCGCTTCGACCATCGCGACCTGTAGATCCAAAGGATCGTACGGCGCCAAAACTGTGATCGCCGCGCCTGACCAGTCCGCTAGCCAGTCATCTTGAGGACGGGCAATTAGCAAGATCGCAACCGGGTCCTGCTCCAGCTCATTCTTGATGTCCTGGAGAACTGCCATTCCCCCAACCTTGGGGACATCGGCGTCTAAGACAACGATGGGTGCCTCAGACTCTTTCATTGCCCCGATTGCACCCGCTGGTGTCGCCGTCTCAATCCACTTGATCGTAGGGGCACCCTTTCCCGGGCGTAGACCCACCCCTTCGATAATTGAACGACGCCTATCCGCGTCCGCACAATAAAGGACTACGTCCATGCTTTCCTGGGTCACCGGCTTCTCCTTCTGCTGCGCCCCGCCGGACGCTTTCAACTCTGAGTAAGTCTATAGGTCGATGAGTCGTGTGCGAGGAGCCCCGGCGCATTCGCTCGAGTCCGCCCGCAAACGCCACGCGATTCTTCCTACTGATACGCCCCAACAATATCGATCACCATCACGGTGGCGGGGGTCGATCCATCCTCGGACGGAAACACCATTGCGATTCGTGAGCCAACGTGCTGCCCAAGGAACACTGATCCGCGCGCAGGCATTGTCGTGGGGCCAGTGGTCCAGGTGGAATCCGCAGTGTTCGGGGTGCCCCAGTAGACACCCGAATAGTGGTAGATGACAGTGTCGGACTCAGTGATAACTGGGCCAGAGCCCTCGGCAATCACAACTTCCGCAGGCTCAGCTGGTGCCTCTACGTCCTCTTCAAACCCAATGACCGGCTGCTCGCCAAGGGTGCCTTCGACGAGCAGTCCCTCCGGCAATTCCTCGTCGGTAAACTCCGCCTCCCCCAAAGCAGACACATCGGATCCGGGCGTGTCCAGGATGTCAACGACAAACACAAGTGTCGAATCTGCTGGAATATCCCCCTGTTCCACCGAACCGTATCCGTACTCCGGCGGGATGATTAGGAGGACGCGATCTCCCACCTTAGACCCTGCAAGGCCGTATTTCCATCCTGCGATAACAGAATTGAGCGAGAAGGTCGATGGCTCACCGCGTGAGAATGAAGAGTCAAAGGGTTTCCCATCCCAGAGAAAACCCGCGTAGTTGACTGTCACCAAGCCGTCGACATGAACCTCAGACCCATCACCTGGGCTGAGGAGTTTGTAAGTAATCTCCGTGGGTGGGTTCTCATCAACAGGCGTGATGGTGGGGGCTTCCCCGAAAGCTCCCAGAACTTCCGGTAGCGGGAAATCTGGATCTTTGTCTACGGGTGGCGTGTCTTCCTGGACAACTACTTCATCATCAGATGCCTGCGTGTCAGATTGAGAGTCCGTGCCAGAAGAGCACGCCCCCAACCCCAGGGTCAATGCCCCAACAATTACGAGGGCCGACGCCCATTTTTTCTGCCGCATGTCTTCCTTTGAATCTCGCTGTCACCGCCCGGAACCTTTCGAAAACAAAATGTCACCGGGTTACAAAACTATTTGCACTCCACACACCGCCAGACACCGCACGGGTTCTAGGCAGGATATTCGGGAGGCTTAGTGGAAGGATTCTCCACAAGCGCAAGTGCTTCCCGCGTTTGGGTTATCGATGGTGAAACCCATCCGCTCGATGCTGTCTGAAAAATCGATTGTGGCCCCCGCCAGGTAAGGCGCGCTCATACGGTCCACGACGACCTCAACACCATCAAAATCAACTACGGCATCGCCGTCAAGGGTTCGCTCATCGAAGTAGAGCTGGTAAATCAAACCCGAGCACCCGCCAGGCTGGACCGCGATCCGCAAACGTAGGTCATCGCGTCCTTCCTGCTCCAAAAGGCTGCGCACTTTTTCAGCAGCAGCTTCAGAGAGCTTCACTTCATGCGTAGGCATTTCAGTTTTTACATCAGACATGGAACCTCCGTAGGGACAGGGCGACGAGGTGTCAAGAACGTGACACCAGCATCGCAGTCATCCTAGTTCCCCACCGCTTAGCTGTCACGGTGTGAGAACGCCTGATGGCCCACACTCGAAAAAGGTTGGCGCGTAGGTATGCTCCCTGCACTGGCCAGGATCAGCGCGGGATCCAGGTCTGTCCGATTCTGCGTCCCACGTCCTCAAATCGGTTGGTCCCCTGTTTGCCGACCCCCGGCCTTGGTTCCCGCAGTAAAGAAACCCCATGGATGCCCCACTCTGCTCTCTCCGGGGACGAAAGAGATGATCTTGAGGACACCGCCACCACAGGCAGACTCTCCTCCGAAGTGATGGTGGTGATGTGATCGAGTGCTGAGTCCGCCAGTTCAGGGCCGTCCAAGCGGGGCTCGACCACGCAGACCAAGTCCACTTTCTTGAGTAGATGCCTCAGGTTGGTGGCCGCCGATAAAACCGTGGCTGTGGGGACCACTGGCACGCCGAGAGCAGCAAAAACCGCGCCGGCTCCCCCGCCCGCTCCCGAACCCGCCAAGGTGCCCGGGTCGGAATGCTCCGTAGCGTTTGCCCCCCGAGCTGTCGCCGCCAGGTTCTGGCGCTCAGCCGCCGTCGAGGCGTACATCTCAACCAGAAGTGAACGCCACTTTGCGACATCTGCCGGGGCGAAAGCGTCATCGGGGTCCGCGGGTCCTGCGGAGACTGGGCGCATTGGCTGCCCTCTTCCCACCCCGCGCATTGAAAGGTCCGGGCGCAACACGGAGGTGCCCCCCGGTCCGAATAGCGGGCGCTGCGTCGAGGTAGCGTAAACGATGGTTCGGGGCCTGAGCATGTCGCGAGCTTTGACCAACGCCGCACGCAGTGTTTCTTCGTCGGAAGCTAAAGATAGCTTCGGCGTTCCCGTCATCGACCCCACCATTTCCAAGCCCCAATCGTGGCGCCAGGAATGGCCTCCCTCAATGACAATCGTGCCTTGAAAATCAGCAGAGTCCCTCAGCTCGGAGCCAAGCGCGATGCTGCTCGCTTCCTTGCGCCCGTGGACCAGCGGAAAGAAGTTGCCAGTTGTCCCCGCCGCCGGCTCTAATGCTTCAAGCAGGGCTGATGCCGGACCAAACGGCAGACAAGTGACTTCAACACAGGAGGTCGCGTTGTCTGCTCTTCGATCTTTGGACGCCGACAGGATGCCTCGCCGGATCGCCTCCAGAACAAGTCGGTTAGGTCCAACACGCTGCGAAGGGGGCACGGAGCCCAGAACCTGGGCCAAAGCATCTTCGACGGCTCCGCCGGTACCCGAGAGGTCCTCGGCGCTCAGGTCCCAGTGTCCAAGTACCAGGATGTGCATGCAGGTCAGCTCAGGTCGTTGCCTAGTTTCGCAAGGAGCAAGGCCTCTGCCAACGTCGCGTTCCTGAGGACCTTCAAAGACTGAGATTCGTCCTCGGAATGGGCGTTGGACGCGGGATCCTCGACCCCAGTAACCAGAACTACGGCTTCGGGGAAAGCCCGATCGAACTCGGCAACGAACGGGATGGAGCCGCCCTGTCCGATAGCGATAGCAGGGCTCCCCCACGCGGCTTCGAGGCACTCGTTCAGCGTCTCAACTACTGGGTGCTGAAGATCAACGACGTAGGCTGGTCCCGCTTCACGAACCGCCACAGTCATTTCGGCACCAAACGGCCGGTGCGCTTCCAAATGCTTAACAAGGTGGCCGATAGCGTCATCGGTGTCGGTTCCCGGCACGGTGCGCAGGCTCAGCCTGAACGTACATTCGGGAATGATCGCGTTCGCGGAGTTCTCCACTGAAGTGGCATCCAGACCAATCACGCTGATGGCAGGCATGGTCCAGATTTGTGCCGCCAAGTCGGCTGTCCCAGCAAGCCGGTAGCCCTCCACCGTCGACGCGTCCTTCCGGAACTCAGATTCGGGCCACTCCACCTGAGAACGGGGGTCACCGCCAAGCCCTTTGACGGCAACGTCACCGTTTTCGTTGTGAAGCGTCGTAATCAGCCGGGACGCCAACGTGACCGCGTCCAAAATGGGACCACCAAACATTCCTGAGTGCACCGCATGGTCCAACACTTTGAGTGTTACGTCGACGGTGGCAACGCCACGAAGGGAGGAAGTAACTCCCGGGGTGTCTACGGTCCAGTTCCCTGAATCGGCCACCACGATGACGTCTGAATCGAGCTCTTCGTGGTATTTTTCCAGGAAATTTGTGAACGAGGGGGATCCAACTTCTTCCTCTCCCTCCACAAAAACCACCAGGTTCACGGGCAGGTCGCCCTCGAATGCACGCACCACACCCATGTGGACCACGACGCCGGCGCCATCATCAGAGGTTCCGCGCCCATATGCCCTGCCGTCGCGAACCTCCATCTCAAACGGGGCAGATGACCATTTTGAAGGGTCGCCCGCAGGCTGGACGTCATGGTGCGCGTACAGGAGAACCGTCGGCAAGCCTTCCTTGACGGGTGACTTTGCCAGTACTGCCGGCCGGCCCGGGGTTCCGTCTTCCGCCGGGGCCGTCCTGATCTCTGCGTCAAAGCCGAGTGCTTCAAACTGGGACCGAACCATTTCTGCGGCCCGGAGCACCTCCCCTTCAGACGCGGGGTCAGAGGAGACGGATGGGATGCTGACAAGCTCGGCCAACTGCCCAAGTTGGACATCGAAACCGGCATCTACACGCTTAGAGAGTTCTTCTTGAGTAATCACGGAACCAATGTACCCCTCGTCCCGGACGCAAATGTGCTTCGCATGCCGACACGCAATATAAGTTGTCCCAAGTTCCCAACGCAGAATTGGGTTCGCCGGCGCACTCCGTTAACCTTAGGGCGTGGCTAAGAAACAGGACTCAAGCGCATCCGGAACCGTCGACGACAATAAGAAACCCGCTGACGGGACGAAAGGGCGCCCAACGCGGACCCGCAGAGAAGCGGAAGCCGCACGCCAGCGACCTTTGGTTCCAAACGATCGCAAAGAAGCAAAGCGCATCGCGAAGCAGCAGCGTGAAAAAGCGTGGGAACGCCAGCAGGAAGCGTTGAAGACGGGCGACGAACGTTACCTGCCTGAACGTGACAAAGGGCAAGTTCGCCGCTACACACGCAATTGGCTTGACGCGCGCTGGTCTTTCGCCGAATTTTTGCTGCCCGCGATGCTCGTGTTCCTGGTTGGGATGATGGTGCTGTCGTTCGTTCCTCTCAATGACTTGGCGAGCGGCGCACTGGTCTGGGGCCTAACCCTTTTCTTCTATGCGCTTCTCTTCATCTCAATCATCGAGGCGTTCGTTGTTTGGCAACGCATGAAACGGCGGATCAAGGTCATCTACCCAGATCAGCCGATCCCGAAGGGAACTTGGTTCTACGCCTATTCCCGGATGCTTATGCCGCGGCGTTGGCGCTCACCTCGACCTCAGGTTGACCGCGGAGCTTTCCCGGAGGAAGGCACCAAGAAAAAGAAGTAGAGCCCTGGCTCTGCTCCCCCGGTTCTACGAAGAAGCGTCTTTCCGCTTGGCCTGAACAAGGCTGTCTACAGCAACGACAGTGTCTTCCCACCCGCCAACCGCGTATGTGGGCCACCCGGATGCCTTCACCGGGTAGTCGTTGCCGATAGGATCCAGGCGGTCCCCGATGAAAAGCATCAGGTCTTTCGGGATGCCCGTGATCTCCACTAGCTTTTGCATCCCATACGCTTTGTCGATTCCTTTTTCCGTCACATCAACAGAGGTGGAACCTCCCGAACGGACTTCCAGAGCAGGCAGTCTTTCGCCCGCAGCAGCCGCAAGCCGGTTTTTCTTTTCCCCGCTCGGGTCCCAGGCACGCTTGATCTCCAAGGGCGCCTCCTGCCCCAGCGCCGAGTATGTGATCTGGGATCCTCGGTCCTCAAGGATTGCTCCCCAAGTCTCCTCTTCCCAGATCCCCTGCTCCTTGGCCACCTCTTCAAGCACGGTCGTGACGTCACATCGCTGCTGTTCAGAAAGGTCATGTGCGTAACGCTGTACCAGATGCCCTTCCGGGAAATCCAGGTAACGTGTTCCGCACGTTGGAAGCAGGTGCAGGCGTTGCAACTGCTTTGGCGTTGCCTGCAACCCCGTCAAGAGTTGAGCTTCAAACTGTGGGAGCGCACCGCCCGATATGACTGCGACCTCGCAAACGTCCAGTAGGTCACGAAGCGCGCGGGCCATCTCTGGCGGCAACTCGGATTTTGAGGGAGCAAGCGTGTCATCAAGGTCGAAAGCAACCAGTTGCCAGTCTGTCCCAGGAAGTTCTTGGAGGCTCAAAGAGATCTCGGCATCATTGACATGCCGTGAGCCGTCCTGATCTGAGGCAAGTGGGCCGGAGTCTGAGCTAGGAATGTTTGTTGTCATCCCGATCAACTCTACTGTCACCGCAGGCTTTCCTGATCGGCTGCGAGTTCCCGGCTAGACTTTGTGATGTCTAACTCAAAACATTGGAGGAAATATGGCAACTCCCCACATAGCGGCTGAACCGGGAGATTTCGCTCCCGCAGTTCTCATGCCCGGCGACCCGAAGCGCGCCGAACGCATCGCAAACCAACTATTCGACAGCCCCAAACTGGTCACGGACGTGCGAGGAATGATGGGGTTCACTGGTGAGCACCAGGGACGGCTCCTCTCAGTCATGGGTTCTGGAATGGGACAGCCCTCGATCGCTATCTACGCCAATGAGCTCTTTTCCGGTTATGGCGTAGAGCGAATCATCAGGGTTGGGACTTGCGGGGGTATAGCCCCGCAAGTAAGCGTTGGTGACACCGTTGTCGGCATCGGCGCTCACACGGACTCCAACTTCAACCAGGACAGGATCCCCGGGATCTACTTCTCCGCTACCGCTTCCTACAAGCTGGTGCGCGCGGCTGTAGATGCAGCCCCGGATGATGCAAAAGTACACGTCGGTTCCATCGTTTCTAGGGATCACTTCTATGAGAAGGTTCCGGGAATGGTCGAGGGCCTGGCGGAGTACAACGTTCTTGGTGTCGAGATGGAAGCCGCAGCGCTCTACGGAACCGCGGCGCACTACGGCAAGGAAGCACTTGCGGTGCTCACCGTGTCTGACCACCTGCTGGACCCCAGCCAAGACATGAGTGCTGAGGACAGGGAGACAAAGTTCCAAACAGCGCTATCTCTGGCAGTAGCGGCAGCCTTCTCCTAGGGGAACGCCTGGCTGCGTGAGGCGGGCTTCAAAGAACGCCTAGCACAGGGCAGCAGGGCCCGTAACAACCGATTGGGACCGGCACTCGTTTTGAGTGTCGGTCCCAATCAATTCGGCACGCGCGTTAGTCAAGGGGAGCCCCCGTTTCGCCGCTGGCACTCGAAACATGTGAGCCCTCTCCGCGTTGTCCGCTTTGGACATACGGAAGCGGGTCGGCATCCCTATTTCCCTGAACCATCTTTTCGGGAGTCCTGCGCCAAGATCGCCCAGCAAATCCCGACGATTGCTGCCCAACCTAATAGGGACAGCCACATGGACGTCTCGTTCGCTCCAGCTGCCAAGTCCACCCCGGTGAAACAAAACAGGAGCACCGCCAGTCCGAGCATGGTCCATGTAAGTGCCTTGCGGATCAACGGGTCCATTGGGAGCTCCCTGTTTGCTGACAAGATATGACGCCATAGAGCTTACAACCACCAGACCCCGGGCCGCCGGCCGGGCCCGAACGCGGTGTCAGGTTACTTCCGAGGGCTTTTGCCACCGGCAGCAAGTTTCATCAAATCGGAGTCGAAGTTGAGACCTGTTGTGGGATCCTCGGGCGCCCCCTCACCTACCACGTAGGTGCGATCGTAGGCCTGTGACGAAGATTCACGGGCTTTCTTCCTAGTGTCGGTCATGACAAGCGGCGCAAACTCTTCCGCAGCTCTTTGTGCTCTTGCCGTCAAGGAACTTGTCGACCAATCTTCAGTGGCCGCGAAAACCGAGGTTGGCACCGCAAGCGCCCGCATGAATGCGAATAGCGGCCTCATCAAATCATCAGGCACCAGCGAGTGGCGGGGAGTCCCAGCGGTTGCTGCCAGGATGGTTGGGGTAAGGATCAAGGCGTCCTCGTCAAGCATGTCGAAGAAGGCCTTGAACATCCCCGAATAGGAGGCTTTGTATACGGGAGTCGCAGCGATCAGCCCGTCGGCTTGGGTTACTTGGTCGAGGGTTGCCTGGAGTTCCTCGCCCACAATCCCCGTTGCCATCGCCGCGCCAAGCTCCCCGGCCAGGCCCCGGAGTTCAACCATTTTGAGCGAGGGCTGCATTCCTTCGCGTTGGAGTGCCTTGACTACCTCACGCCCCACGCGCTCAGCGAGCATGGTCGTCGAGGAGTGCTCGGATACCCCGGCACTGACGATCAGAATTCGTGTTTCACTCATTGTTTTCCTGATTTCCTGCAAGCTTTCCGCACAGGGTGTGGAGGGTTGCGATTTCTTCCTCGTTCAAGCTTCCGCTGATGGCCGCCGCGACTTGGTTGCCGTGCTCTCTGCCCATTTTTCGCTGGAGTGCTCTGCCCGCCTCGGTCAACTCGATTTGGGAGCTGCGGGCATCTTTGTGGAAGGGTCTGCTCCGTACCAGTCCTTTTGCTTCCATTCGTTTGAGCATCCGTGAAACGGCGGGTTGGCTGAGCGTAACCGAGCGAAGCAAATCCGTTTGGCTCAGCGCGCACCCTGCCTTAGCCAAGGTGTACATGATGTCGTATTCGCGCATTGATGCTTGTGCCCACACTGGGTCTTGGGCGAACTTGCGGTTCAGCTTCACGTAGGCGCGAAGGAGTGCTTCCCAGGCGTCGGAGGCCGCACCGACTTGCGCTTTGGATAGTGGCGTGTCAGTTTGCATGACCGAACCTCACCCAAAAGGGAGGTTTGCTGGCCTTGCGGGATCGGAATCCTCGTAAGGGGAGGTGCCGGTTACGTTATCGCCTCGGTTGGGGTTTGGTTTTGGTTGACGTGCGGGGCTGTCACCATACTTGGCCTTCACCAGGGACTGGTGGGTTGGGGCTTCTGGAATGCCCAGTGCTGCTAGATCAGGGGTTTCTTTCTTGAGCGTTGGGAGGATTTCTCCCCACATGTCCAGTTGTTCCATCACTTGTTTTTCGGGCATGCCGTGGTCGATAAGGAACAGTTGCCTCTGGTAGTTGCCAAAGTAGTCTTTTAATCCCAGTGTGCGGTCGATGACCTCCTGCTTGGAGCCGACGAAGAGCGGTGTTCGCGCTGACATTTCTTCGAGGGAGGCGCCGCCCCCGTAAACGGGCGAATTGTCGAAGTAGGGACGGAACTGGTCTTTTGCCTTCTGGGTTGTTTCCGCCATGTAAACCTGTGCTCCAACGCCGACAATCGCATCCTCTGGACGTCCGTGTCCGTAGTGGGCGTAACGGTTGCGATACAGCCCGATCAGGCGCTGGAAGTGGGACATGGGCCAGAAGATTCCATTGGCAAAGAAACCGTCGCCGTAGTAGGCGGCTTGTTCAGCGATTTCGGGGGTACGGATCGATCCGTGCCAGACGAAGGGTGCCACGTCATCGAGGGGCCTGGGGATGGAAGTGAAGCCCTGCAACCCGGAACGGAAATTGCCTTCAAAATCGACTACATCCTGGTTCCACAGGTTATGGAGCAGGTTGTAGTTTTCCAGTGCCAGAGGCAAAGACTGGCGGATGTCCTGTCCAAACCACGGGTAGACAGGGGCAGTGTTGCCGCGACCAAGCATTAGGTCTGAACGTCCGTCTGTGAGGTGTTGGAGGAGCGCGTACTCCTCAGCGATTCGAACGGGGTCATTCGTGGTGATCAGGGTGGTTGCCGTCGAAAGCATGATGTTATCGGTGACCGCGCCGACGTGTGCGAGGAATACTGGGGGCGAGGATATTACAAACGGCGGGTTGTGATGCTCGCCTATTGCGAACACGTCGAATCCGACTTCTTCGGACTTCTTGGCGATTCGGGCGATCGCCTTGATTCTTTCTGCCTCACTGGGAGTCTTGCCCGTTACGGGGTCAGAGGTTACGTCTCCAACTGAGAAGATTCCAAACTGCATTTCGCCGCCCACTTTCCAAATGTCACCAGATGTCGTAGCACAACATCGCTATATGCGTTTGCATCCATCTTACTCATGCAAACGCATATAGTTAGTGTGCGGTTTATCTCTCAACAACCGGGGTTCGGTGCGGTGTTGCCCTACCAGGCGGCCAGGCGCAGTTCCAACACTCGTTCCACGGACTCGGTCAGCTCTTCCTCGTCCAATGTTCCGTCTTCGACTGCTGTCACGACTGCATCGACCAGCTCACTCAGCGCCATTATGGGGTCAGCCCCCGCGGGGAATATGTACAGGATCAGGTCGTTACCTGCCGCTAGTGCTCGCACCGCGTTTTTGCCGGCATCGGAATACTCTGGCAACCCCGAGTCAGAGAGCATTCGCATGTCATCGACAACGATGACTCCGTCAAAGCCCATGTCGTTTCGAAGGATGTCAACCCACTCTGAGGACAGCGAGGCGGGCGAGGAACTGACATCGGTGAACGCAAGGTGGCCCATCATCACAAGTTCAGCACCCGCGTCGATCCCTGCCTGGAACGGGAGCCCAGGCCCTTGCTCCCACTCTTCGAAAGCTAGATCTGTTTCTGGGATTGAGTTATGCGAGTCGCCGATGGTAGCGCCGTGGCCAGGAAAATGCTTGAGAGTCGAGTAAACGTCACCCTCGCTTTCCCCTTTCACCGCCGCAGCCACATTTGTCGCAGCCATCTCAGCGTCGGTGCCTAAAACCCGCTGCCAGATGAAAGAATTGGGGTCACCTGTCACGTCGGCGACAATTCCAAAGTTGGTGTTGATGCCCAAAGAATGGAGAAATTCGGCGCGGTTAAGCATCTGCGTTTCGATTTCCTCCGGGGAAAGCGTGCGAAGCACCTCAGGTCCGTCGCTGGGGTCGTCGCTCAACCGAGAGACCGTGCCACCCTCCTGGTCGATGGCGATTAGGAGAGGCCACTGGGCAGCACTCTGCGCGGCGGAGATGAGCTCCGCAGTTACCTCAGAGCCCAACTCTGTGTTGTCCCCCATTAAAATGATGCCCGCCGGTTGCAGCTCGGCAGTGAATGCAGAAAATGCGCCCGGTTCGACTCCGGGAAAGTGCACCATGAGCAGGGCGGCCGCCTTCTGCTCAACACTCATCGAGCGCGCAATTTCTGCAGCGTCCCTCTCATCATCAAAGATGGGGACGTCGGGCGAGGAACTCTGGGGCCCCTCGTAAAAAGCGTCGCTTTGCCCGCTCTGTTCCTGCCCGCTCATGGCAAAACTATCTTGAAATGACCCGCCCCCAGTACTTGCCGTGCAACCCGTAAGGGCGACCACTCCCAGCGCCGTGACCGAAGTCAACGCGCCAGCGAAGGAAAAATTGCGTTTTGTCGAGGTTGGAAAGACCATGCGCTAAAGGTTACCTGACGCATTTAGCGGCCCTCCTCGCACGCGCCTAACCCGGGTCGTCTGACAGACAACAAGCCAACGGCAACACGCGGAACACTAGAGTGGTAGCAAATATCCCTTAGAGAGGACACCCATGCTGTTTCGTGGAGCCGCCCCGGCCTTGGCCACTCCTTTCCGTGCAGGCACTGTCGACTGGGACGCATTCAAACGGATGCTCGACTTCCAACTGGAAAACGGGAGCGACGCCCTGGTTGTCTGCGGCACAACAGGTGAACCCTCGACCCTTACAACTGACGAACAGCAGGAACTTGTTCGGGTCGCTGTGGATCGGGTCGCCGGGGAAGTCCCAGTCATCGCCGGTTGCGGAGGAAACAACACCGCACGTGTCGCGAAATGCGCGGGCGAAATGGAACAGATCGGCGCTGACGGCCTCCTGGTCGTCACCCCCTACTACAACAAGACAACACAAGCGGGCCTGGTAGCCCACTACAACGTGGTTGCCGACGCAACCTCCCTGCCAATCATCGTGTACAACGTGCCATCACGCACGGGCATGAATGTCGAGCCGAAAACCATGGCAGAAATGGCTAAGAACCCCCAACTGCGCACCGTGAAGGAAGCATCCGGGAACCTCAGCCAGATAATCGAGTACTTCCGGGTGTGCGGAGACAAAGTTTCGATCCTATCCGGCAACGACGACCATGTGTACCCTCTGTTGGCTATGGGCGGAGACGGCGTGATCTCAGTTGCCTCAAACATCGTGCCCCGACAAATGCACGACATGACATCTGCCTACTTCGACGGAGATGCGGAACGTTCCTTCCAGATCCAACTCTCGTTGCTGCCCCTTATCTCTTCTTTGTTCACCGAGGTCAACCCGATTCCCGTGAAGGCTGCGCTTGCCCTTATGGGCATGGCCGAAAATGAGCTGCGTCTTCCCCTGGTTCCTCTTTCTGAGAAGAACGAGGAACGCCTGGAGCAGGCAATGGCTGACTTGGGTCTGATCTAGTCCCATCACCCACAGTTTGAGTGTGAACATCCGCTGCCAGTAGAGGCCTGTGAGCCGGGACCTTGGGGCAAATCTGCGGGTCTACAAATCTCCGGGTCTACAAATCTCCGGGTCTAAAGGTAGTCGTAGATCAGGTCTCCGACCGCAGCGATTGTCTCCCACGAAGAGTTTCTAGTTAACACGACCAGGGAGTAGTCTCCCTTGTCGGTGTAGATCAATGCCGCATCGTGCAAGAGCTCGTCCAGGTATCCGACTTTGTCGGCGACCACCCCGTGATCGGGCTCAAATGCGGCGGGGAGCCCATCGCGAGTTTCCTGTTCACTCATTAGGTCAAGCATAAAGTCGCGTGATTTTTGAGAAATCACGTCGCTCACACCGAGGGTACGGAGAGAGACGGCAAGATCCTCCGCTGTAGTGGACAGGCCGTGAGAATAAGTCAGGGCGGTATTCTGCGCCCCGAGTTCTTTGGCTTGCTCATTCACGAAATCGTGACCGTAGGTCTGGAACCACTGAATCGGGCAGTCGTTGTCTGAATAGATGAGCATCCAACTAAAGCACTCTTGCAGCGTTGTCCCGTTGAACGGAGAAGACCACTCCAGCACGCCTGACTCCACAGCGTTGATCATGGAGTAAGCGGTAAAGATCTTGTACGTCGAGGCCGCCGTAAAGACTTCTGTGGCGTTGTAGGAGACCAGGGTTTGCCCGGTCTCAAGGTCCATTAAAGCCACTGCCCCAGTTGTTCCTGGAAGCAGCGTCTCGATGTTCACCATAAGCTCCGTGTATTTGTCTCCTTGTTCCTCAACTCTGGCGACTGCTTCGCGAAGTTCATCGGTGGATTCGCTGATGAGGTGGCGGTCGGGATTCATTGATGACGCCAAGTTTCGGGCAGCTGCGATCTTCGCCGCCAGTTCTTTTCCAGCCGGTGTTGCTTGTACTTCCGCTGGCACATCCAGGAAAATACGCTCGGCTTCGTCTGCTTCGCCTGATAACTGGGTTGCTCGCACGCCCATCTGGTCGGCCAGCGTCGCCTGGAGCTGAAGCGAAATTTCGGCCGTTTCAAAACTGAATTGTTCTGAGCTGGGACCGGATGAACCCTGTCTACCCGTTGACGAAAGTGTGAGAAGCAAGGCGGAGACAACAACTAGGAGCGCAACAGAGACAACCCGGCCCAACCACGCAACCGGGGGTTTCGATGCCTTCTTCGCCATTGCTGTACCAGCTCCCCAATAAGAACGGAGACACCTGATTCTCGGTCTTGGCCCGCTCCTTGGCAAATCGATTCCGCGCGGCTTCTGCAACCCAAGAAAATAGCGTGATCTAGGATGGGACTATGTCTCCCAAAGTTACTTTCCGTGACGGCTCCCTTCCGGAGAGTGCGGTAAAGCGCCTGCAGTCTCGGGCGGCAAAGTATGGAACCATATCTTTCGTACTCTCATTGATTGGCACTCTCGCGGGCGCGGTCACGGGAATTGCCATCCCAATCACGACAAACCCGGCCGTCGTCACCGGCCAGGGAGGGTACACGTGGTCGCACCGGGCATGGACCCCCGCCACTGAGGCGTTCATGTGGATCGGGTACGGGGTTACAGCAATCATTTGCATCGCCGCGCTGGCGATAGGTTTGACAGGGCGTCACCTGCGGTCTGTTACGGAGCACCCCGAAACACGGGCCTCGTTCCTTCTCACGCCCAGAGCCGATCTTGGCATTGCAATATCCTTGACGGCGCCCCTGACAGTGTTTGCCTCAGAAACCATCTCAATGCTCTTCGTGACGCTGCTTTCCTAGTTGACTATCCGCGAGCCTTACCAGGACGCCTCCGATTGGAACCGGCCCTGTCGCGCAGGTTTCCAGCACACAGCTTGGATTTCAGTTGCTCTAGTTACTGGCTGCCTCATGAGAGACAGAGGCCGGACGCTTCTTGCCGGAAGCCGCGGCTAAGGCAGCGCCCTCCGGTTCACGTTTGGGCTCCCCACCGGTTGAAGAAGCCGTCGAGTCATGCTCTTCCTGCCGTTCCAAGAAGGATTTCTCCTTCTTCGCCCACCGCGGGTAGTGAGGATTCGGCCCCAGGTCTTGAACCTTTTCCCAACGTTTCTGAGCTGCCATTGTGCGTTTCTCAGTGAGGGTCTTGAGGCTGTCCGTGAAAGATGAAATGACGGAGGCGGAAACAACTCCGAGTATGAAAATGCCCCCGATCATCAAGAATGATCCAAGCAGGCGGCCGAGCGTAGTCACTGGCACGAAGTCGCCGTAGCCAACCGTGGTTATGGTGCTTACGCCCCACCACATCGCATCTCCCCAGTTGGTGATGTTGGCGTGCTTTTCCCCCTTTTCAACCAGCCATACCAAAGTGGAGATGAAATATAGGAAGAAGATCGCTATCGCCGCGACAGTGATCTGGAAGCGGGTCCGGAAGAACTTGTCGTCAGTGGAGCTGGTTACGGGCAGTCTCCAGATGTACACCAGGATGAGGAGCGGCCTGAAGAAGGGGAATACCACCGTTATCAGTTCGAGGGCGTTTGACTTTATGTAACTCCACTTGTTCTTCGATGCTAGGAGCCGCACCACGTAATCCGCAATGAAGATCGCCCAAATAGCAACCATCAAAAAGGCGATGATGGCAGTTTCGAACCCCGTGATGTCGGATCTGGCAACCAGGAAAACCGTGGAAAGAACAGCGAATATGATCGCCAGAATGAACATCGGCCACACAGACCACATCTCGGCGATCCAAACGCCGCGGCGCAATTTCTCCGACAGAGTCAACCTGTCGGGATCGGGCTCCACGTGTTCTGATCCTGAAGCCGAATCAGTGGCCTTGGCTTGTTTACTGGAGATGGAAGAAGAGGCGTGTCCTTTCGAGACTCCATCGTTTGCGCGTGCATTGTGGTCCTCTGCGGCACCGTTCGACGCGTTTGCAGTCTTCGACGGTCCTTTGTTCATGGCCCTCCCTCCCCAGTTGACTTCTACACTCTACGAAATCACGCCAAAAGAGAAAGCATTCTGGACTGCTTCTTTCCCTACAGTCAGGTGAGCGGCAGCCGCGCTCTCCTCGAAGCCGCAAAGCAACTCCACTGTCTTGCCAATGTCGGGGGTTCTTCTCCCGATTTCGAAAAGGGCCTCATTTGCTACAACTGCGTCTTGCGCTGATCCGAGAGTGTCTGTGACTTGTTCCCAGGCTGCCGCGGTCGCTGCCGCTCCGGAAAAGTGGGAAGCGAGCGCGTCTGCGAAATAACGAACCTGCTTTGCTTTCTTCCGCACATCATGCCAATTCGAAACCTGGGACCCTGGCTCCAAAGCCCGAAGGTAGGACCTGTAAACGGAACGCTTCGATTGTTCGATCATTCCTGGTAGAACCTCTTCAGCAGGCAAGCCCCCCAGCGCGGAGAGGGGTGGTTGGAGAAGGAAGTCGACAAGCTCGTCTTGAAGCATCTCATACCGAGGAAGGTGAGCGGCCTCCCTGACACGGTCATGAGCTTCCGTGTGCGTTCGCTCCAGGTCATCCAATATTCTCTTCAAGTCAGCGGAATCCGGTGCCACCCCGGCCTCTTCCGCGGTCTTGGCCACGTGTTCGCGGAGGACCTCCCCGTCCCTCGCCTCCCCTAAAATGCGCGAATACCACCGCAATTCTTGCAGTAGGTGCTCGATCGTGTCCCTCCCCCGATGACTGTCGAAGATCTGCTCATAACTGCGCAGCGTGCCGCGTAAACGGCGGATCGCAACCCTGACACGGTGAACCGCGTCAAAGTGGTCCGCCACCACGGGTTGCTCCAACGCTTGGATTATGCCGATCTGGGTGGCCACGAAGCTCATGACAACTTCCGCTGCTGTCGCGAGGTGTTGGTTGCGTTCGGACACCGCAGCCCCCCGGTCCGTCCAAGACTGGAGACTACGTTCAAGCTTCGACGCGTATGTGGCTGACACGGCACCTTCCCGGACGAAGGCGTTCTCAATGCTAGGGACCACAGAGCGCGGTCCGCTCACGTATTCCACTTCCACTTCAAACCACGAGTCCGTTTCGTTTTGGATCTCAGGGTCGTGAACATCTGGGCGAACCTGCGTGCGGACCTGGTCTTCACTAATAAGAGCCAAAGTTCTTCCGTCTTGGTCCAGTAGCGGGATTTCCGTCCGGGTTGTCACCATCCGCACCACTGGCAGCAGTGGGGCGATGCGAGCTTTCTCCGAAAGAACTTGGCGCAGTTGTGCCGGCGGTCGGGCACCTGCTATCGGGGCTTGATATTCACGCCTGTCATCCACCCCGGGACTTTCCACTTTGAGATGCCACCCGGCATCGCTCCCGCCCGAGCGTCGCCGCAATGTGCTTCCCTCTGCGAACAGGTCAAAGTCGGGGGTGTCAAAGTAAACAGCGTTCAGTTCGAAGGTGGTGGGTGCCCCCAACTGGCCAATCGAGCTCAGGTCCGGGAAGGAGTCCGCGCTGGGGACGATCAGCTTCACCTCGTACTCATCGTAGATGGTCGGAACGAAGCAGCCGTCGCCCTCCGCTTTCCCAGGCTGGTCGACCGCGGGCTCTGTGTGGGTTTCGAAAAGTCCTGGTTCGTGCTGAAAACTACTCACTTTGGGATCCCTGTCAGAAACATTTGGTTGGCTTTGAGTTCGGCGTTGAGACCAGTCATCATCTCAAGCTGTCTTCCGTGGTGGAGTCGTTGCCGGAACGGCTCGCAATTTGGCTCCGGAGTCCCTCGACCTCCGACTGTAGTTCTTGGATGTGGCGTTCTCTCTCCGCCAATCGTTCTTCGCGGTCGCGGTCCAAGTATTCCAGTGCGTCACGCAGTTCCGAACGTACGAAGGATTTGGTTGCCACCTGGTCCAGAGTGTCGCGGAGAGTGACAATCTGCCTCGCCAAGTATTCGGCATCGTCCAACGAACGTTCGGAACGTTGCCGATCTTGTTCAGCGATCACCCGATCTCTGTCGTCTTGGCGGTTTTGGGCTAGGAGGATCAACGGTGCCGAGTAGGAGGCTTGCGTGGAAAACGCAAGGTTCAGCAGGATGAACGGGTACGGGTCCCAAGCAAATTTCGGCGCCATCGCAAAGAGAATGACGTTGGCAGCGATCCACGCAATGACAAATACGGTCATATACAAGATGAAGCGAGGGCTCCCCATGAAGCGGGCTGTGGCCTCCGCGAACTTTCCGAAAGCGTCATTGTCTCTGTAGCGTTTGTGACGCCAGCGTCTGCTCGCAGCCGTTGTCAGTGGCTGGCTGAAATCTGTCATCCTGGAACCTCCTCTTCACCCGCGCGGTCATCCTCACTTGTTCGCCACCCGTCCGGGAGCAGGTGATCTAACACGTCATCTACGGAGATTGCGCCGGCCAGCGACTCCTCATCCAACACGGGTAACGCCGTCAAGTCGTAGAGTGCGAGGGATCGCGCGACGGTTCCAATTTTGTCCGAGGGGCGTGCAGTGCGAACATCCCGATCCAATATTCCCCCCAGGAGGGTCGAGGGGCGTTCTCTTAGTGCGCGTTGGATGTGTACGACGCCAAGGAATTGGCCCGTCGGAGTTTCCAATGGTGGGCGGCATACGAAGATGACCGCGGCCAAGGCCGGGGGAACATCTGCTTTGCTTGCTGAAGCAAGTGCCTCCGCCACAGTCGCATCAGGAGGCAGAATGAGGGGCTCGGTTGTCATCATCCCTCCCGCGGTTCTTCCCTCATACTTCATCAGTCGACGAACGTCTTCTGCTTCGCCCGGGTCCATCCGATCAAGCACTTTGGCGGCGTCTTGGGCGGTCATGCGTGCCACAACGTCGGCTGCGTCGTCTGGCTCCATGGCGTCAAGGACGTCTGCTGCCCGCCCTGCAGCCAGCCCTGCAAGTAGGATTGCGGTGGCGCTGTCCCCCAACTCCTCCAACACGTCGGCAAGGCGCCCACTGGGCAGGCTCCCCAGCACTGCGTCCCGTACTTTGGGATCCAGTTCTCGCAGGACCTCCGCCGCGTCTGCAGGCTTCATAATTTCCAGTTGGGCCATCAGGCTGGGGCTGTTTTCCCTGATGGTGGCGCTGATCAGGCCTTCGACGTCGCTAACCGCTACCTCCATACCTGGGTCGCGGCTGCCGCGTCCGACTTTGCCCTGCATGACGTAATAGGTGCTGAGAGTCCATTCTCTGCCTTGGCCGCGTTCTATTCCCGCATCCATGATCGTTACTGGTTGGCCCGTGGTTTTCAGGCGAACTTCTTGGTCCAAGACCTCTGCAACCAGCGCAGTTTCTACGTCTCTTTGCACAAACCGTCGCATGTTTAGAAGGCCCGTGGTTATCACCTGACCGCCGACCATTGCGGTGACGCGTGTAATGGGGAGAAAGACCCGTCGCTTGCCCGCCACCTCGACGGACAACCCCACTACCAGGGGGTCTCCTTTGACCCGGAATACGACAAGTACGTCATACACGAATCCGACTCGGTCGCCGAGGGGATCAAATACTGGGGCTCCAGCCAGGCGACCTGCGTATACGCGTCTAGCTTGGTGTGGAATCACTGGGTCCCCTTTCGCCATGCGGTCTCCAGCGCAGCGCCGCAAACTCCCGATGGGAGGGGCCGTTTGTTACCGGTCCTACGCGCTCTTGTCACCCTAACGGATGGCGAGGCAACGATCACTTCGAACATTGATCACCTTTGCCCTCGTCCCGCGAAACCGCTAGGTCCACATGTTACTGTTCCCGGCGCGCGAGCCTGGAAACCAGAACGACAACCAGCCACACCACTGCGACCAGCGCGACATACACCACCAAATACGGGAGTGCAGAAACGTTGTAGACCGTGAATACACAAACCACAAAGGCGACGCTATACGCTGCCGGGGTGATCAGAGACTTCCATGAGTATCGGAACCACGACCGGATAGATCCCACCACGAACAAAACGGGGTTAATCACAACTAACTGGATCAGCGCCCAAGACGTTGACCCAGCTCCTCGGTCCAGCAACAGGAAGAGCCAGGGTAGCCCCACAATGAGGGCACTACCTACAATGGCTGTTCGCCAGGGGAAACCGGAACGGGTAGCGGGTTGGGAGGCCATAGGTGCCAGCTTACGGAGCAACACCAAACTTGAGGTGGCAGTCCCTACACGCGGACCACGCGAAGTGCTCGTCAGATCTGACTTTGGTTGAAGCGAGGGCCGACGGGGTCCGACAAGCATATTCGGCAAGTCAGTTAGAACAGATCTTGACGTCGGCCAACTTCAACCCCGCTGCTCAGACAGTCGGCGTGTGGTGGGATCAGGACTTGGTGGCCGCCTCGGTCATCTGGCCCGGCGAGGAACCTCGCTTTGATGGCCTTGGCGAAATTGAGATCACGCTGTCTGTGGATCCTCGACACCGGGGACAAGGAATCGAGGAATCGTTGCTGACCCTTTGCGAAGCACAGGGCGCTCTCGCGGCTAAACGGTTCCTACCAGCACGTTACGTGTTCCGGGTCGAGGATCACTCTCAGCACAGCTGGAAGAAGGAGCTGCTGTCTTCGCGCCGATATTCCCTGAATCGAACCTTCCATGTCATGGAGAGAAGAACGGGAGCCCAGATTTCGGGCAGCCGGCCAGGGCCCCCTGCTGGCGTCGTCGTCTGCGATGCCTCCCTCGTACCAATTGAAGGGATACGAGCGGCACACAACGCCGCCTTCTCCCAGCACTGGGGCTCTTCCCCGGTAAGCGTGGATCGCTGGACCCAAACGATGAGACTGACCTCAACGCGGCTGGACCTCTCCCGTGTTGCCCTCGACAGCAACAACCAGGTTCTGTCTTACGCGCTTGTCGGACAGTTCGCACCCCATGAGCTGCACGTTCTCCTGGTCGGGACGCGGCCGCAGTATCAGGGAAGGGGCCTGGGACGCGCAGTCCTTTCGGAAGTGCTCCAGTTGGCAGATGGTGATCCTTCAATCACAAAAGTCGTGATTGAAGTGGACTCCGACCGGGAAAGCCCAGCAAGCGGCCTCTACCTGTCACTCGGATTCAAAGTGGTCTCAGCCCACTGCACGTACGAGAAACTTTGCGGTCCCCCTCTTGACACCCCGGATGACACCCCTGAGTCAAAAGACCAAGAATCCCCTGACAACGTCTAGCAGAACGTATGCGAACCCTTTTTCTTCCTGCATCTGTTCGCGGGCTGCCAAGGCCGTCAGTGGCGTGTCAGTGATGATCGCGTCAACTCCGCGGCGTAGCTTTTCTCTCTGGTGCTGCCCCTCGTCAACCGTCCACACGAAAAATCCGAGGCCTGCCTCAGCGGCGTCGTTTTGCATACTTGAGGTCGCAGTCCATTCCTCGACGACTATGAAGTCGGCCGAGGTTTCCGGCAGTCCCTCCCCCGCAAACGGCATGATGTAGCCGACGGTGATGTTGGGCCGAAGCGTCTTCAACGTCTCCACACTCTGGTGGTCCAGCGTGTGGAAAATACTCCCTTCGAGGGCGTCCAGCCTTTCCAGTTCATCGATCAAGAGTTCTACGTGGTCTTCTGTGTCAAGGCCACCCATCTTGATTTCGATCAGTAAGGGCATGTCCAACTCTTTTGCTCGGAGCACGTATTCCTCGAGAGTTGGAAGGGTGTCAGAGTGCCCGGAATGGTCATGAACTGTTAACGCATTGAGCTCTTCCAAAGTTAGGTCACCGACCCTGGCGTTTATGCCGGCGAGCCTCCCAAGTGTCGCATCGTGGATCACCACGAACTGGCCGTCAGCGGTTTGCATCACGTCCATTTCCACCATGTCAACGCCGGCCTCGGAGGCAGCCTCCAACGCGGAGATGGTGTTTTCCACGCCACCTGCGACGTATCCGCGGTGACCAAGAATGAGGGTTTCTGGGGCACTCGCCATGTTCTCCATCAGCGTCACGTGGGAGAACCCGATGCCGCCCGCGGCAACAACTGCGATTACCCCTACCACCCAGCCGACCACAGCCCCGGACACGTGAGCGGGTCCGCTGGGCGTCAGAGACTGCAGTTCAACGGCTCCGGGCTTCGCGGCGACCTCCCGCTCCGTGAGCACCAGAGCAATCGCAAGGATCGCGATTGTTACGACAGAGACCAAAAACGCGACAAGGACGTGAGCCAGACCGAAGCCGAAGGCAGCCGTCAAAGGCGCCTGGTTGGGGGCGATCAGGTCCGCCAGGTAGGTTGGAAAAACCACAAGCGCAAGCACAACGCCAGAACCCAGGCCAGCGCCCAACAGCACTGTTGCAACCGCTGCGACAAGCGCGATGATCGGCCCCAACTTCATGAAACGCCAACTCAGTTTCATCGCTTGGGCGCCAGTGACCTTCGTCGAAGCGAAAATGGGCAGACACAGAGCAAACTTTATGTTCACGACCGCAAGCGCGACCATCAAAAGTACCCACGCCACCGCGGTGGAGGTGTCTTTCATCAGTTCGCCAGAAATGAATTGTGGCACCGATATGTGGGAGGCGAGAGTGTCCACAAACCCAAATCCCGTAAGGGGCAGGACTACGAACATATATAGGGCTAGGACGTACGAGGATGGTCTAAGGAGCTTCTTAAAAACTCGGACGACGTCGCCCCACACGGATTTTGCTGTTTGTGCTAGTCCTTTCTGAGCGCGTCGAAGCATCACAACTACGACGATGAACTGAAGTGAGGCGAGCCAGAATGCGATCGTCGCCAGCAGCATCAGCAGAAGTAGAGACCACCCCGCCCCGCGACCGATAGAGAAGGTTCCAAGGTCAACGGCGACCATGCCGTTCGCCCGTAGTGCCTCGCGGAATAACCAGCTCAGCAAAGGAGAGGCGACCGCGACCATCACCACGTAGAAAGTGAGCATCACTGCGAAGAGTTTCCAACCTCCGCGGGTTACTGCTCTCCACGCGCCACCGACCAGTGAGACATAAAGCCGCCCAGTGCTGGTGATCTTGGCGCGGGCGGAATCCACCTTGGTGGTCATCGGGATCCTCCCGTCAGTACAGCTTTGCTCTAGAACCCAAAACTGGTTGGAAGAGCCAGCAGCAGGCGCGCACTGTTTGATGAAGATCCAAAGCGGTGCGTTTTATGAGCTTACCGAAGTCAAGGTGGATGTCAGGCGGGCAGCACCGCATCCAGTGCTTGGGCACGGTCAGCAATGATGTCCTCTGGGTCTTCCAACCCGATGGACAAGCGGAGGTGCCCCAGTTCTTGGAAGTTCTTCGGATAGTTTTCTGCCCCGCCACGTCCTTCAGGTCCGGAATGCACGATGAGAGTTTCGTCGTGTCCCAGGGAGAGTGCCGAGGTGATGATGTTCAGGTTGTCCACGAAATCGTTGTGGATTTGGCCGCCCCCTTTCAGGGCAAAAGCCATCATCGATCCGTAGCCGCGACCACCAAACTGTTTCGTTGCAAGGTCATGTTGAGGATGGGATTCCAACCCTGGGAAAGCCACGAACGCCACGCGCGGGTCTGACTCCAAAAACTCTGCGACCTGCGGGGCGACTTCCAGTTGGCGCTGCAGCCGCAAGGGCAAGGTGACAGAGCCCCTGCTGATGAGCCACGCCGCAAACGGGGACAAGACACCGCCAACATCGATCAGGGCGTCTGCGCGGACCCTACCTACCCGTTCCTCTGCACCAATCACGACCCCTCCCATGGCGTCGCCGTGACCGTTGATGTACTTCGTCAGGGAGTGGATTACCAGGTCCGCCCCGTCCTCCAAGGGCCGGTACAAAGGGGGCGGGGTGAACGTAGAATCCACGGT
>CAYFRT010000021.1:0-1913 GCA_964345585.1 uncultured Actinomyces sp.
CTGATCGGCTTGTTGCTGGCCGGCTTGTGATTGATTGTCTTGGAGCCACTGGAGTGCGTCTTCGTAAGTGGGTTGGTTGAACTGGAACCCAAGCTCCGTCAAAGCGTCTGGGACGGCGCGCTGGCTTGCAAGAAGAGTCTCTTGGACCATTTGAGGCGTTAAGATCCGTGACACGAGGGGCGCCGGGAAAGGTATCCTGGCGGGCCTACCGAGGGAGTGGGCGTAGGCGTCGACAAATTCTTTGTTTCTCACCGGCTGCGGCGCGCAGAGGTTCACCGGTGCGTTGACGGGGTTGTCCAGAAGGAAAAGCATGGCACGCACGTGGTCCTCAGATGTGATCCAAGGAACCCACTGGTATCCCGTTCCGATGCGGCCGCCCAGCCCGAGGAGATATAGAGGCCTAAGCAGCTTCATCATTCCGCCGTGGTTATCCAGGACGTTGGCGGTGCGCAAAAATGCGACTTGCACTCCAAGGTTTGCAGCGGGAGACGCGGCCCCCTGCCATTCCTCGCAAACATTGGCGAGGAACCCTGTGCCAGGGGGCGCAGATTCTGGAAGTAACGCGTTTCCGTTGTCGTAGCCGTAGTAGCCAACAGCATTTGCAGATAGAAATACCTTGCATTGCCCGGCGAATCGACTGGCGTGCGTGCCGGTGGTCGCGTCCTCGAACTCCTCATAGTGCGAAACCTGCAACGCGCGGACGATCGTTTGTGTGGACGCGATGCGGGAGCGGACTATCTCAGACTTGTACTTAGGTGTCCACCGGTGCCCTGCGATTGGCGCACCCGCCAGGTTGACTACGGCGTCTACGTCGTCCAGACCTGGGCCCGAGATAATGCCCGCATCAGGATTCCACTGCCGTTCGTCGGGCAGCTTTTCTTGTCGCCGGACCAGCCGAATGACTTGGTCCCCTCTTCTTGTCAGGGCCTCTGTCAGAAGGGTGCCCAGAAGCCCGCTTGCTCCTCCGATTGCCACTCTCATGCTCCAAATGTATTGCGCTCTGGGCAGTTTGAACAGTGGACAGGAGACGAATGACACGCGTGTTGGGCGGTTAAATATCTGCATTAGAACGACTTGCGAATGTGTGTGTCATAAAGTGTCGGAGGGTCGGGAGATGATGACGAATGTAGGTGAAGCGCTGCCGCAACCGCCGTGGTGAGGGAGCGTTTGCGTAAGATAATGGACGGTGTCTTTCCAGACTCCTGATTATTTCGAGGTGAACGGTGAGCGAGGACCAAGAGACCGACGAACCAGGCCCCACCGACCCGGAGGTTGATGGCCAGGGGACCCCTGAACGCGCGTTGAGCCTTCTCCGCGCGATGGGGCACCCAACACGCTCTGCCATCCTCCGTGTCCTGGGGACAGGGATCCCGATGCGCGTGTCAGACGTAGCGGAAGATCTAGGCTTGCCTCCGAACCTGATCTCCTACCATGTTCGACAGCTAGCGAAAGTGGGCATCGTACACAAAGTGCCCCCAGTAGGGCCGAAAGACCGCCGTGAGACCTGGTGGGCTTACGACCGTACGGTGCGTTTGCAGGCACATCTGGATTCCATCCGCGCACTGCCGGGCGCAGACGTTGCATTGGCAGCGTTTGAGGACCTTGAGGCACAGCGAACGATGGAGCTCTTTTCCCTCAGCAGGCTGGAGGCCGCACAAGAGTTTGAATGGCCCATTGCTCATGGGTCCGGTTTTGCGGATTTGACATATGAACAAGCCAAAGATGTCACTTCCTCCTTCTGGGAGGTGTTTGAGCAGGCCTTAGAAACCTCGCGGGAGAACTCTAGGAAAGGTGTGCCCCGAAAAGCTGCGTCAGGGAGTAGTGAAACTGACTTAACCAAAGTTCCTGAAGCGGGCCGAACAGAACCGGACCATATGGAAGCAGATCGTGTGGAGCCCGGCTCAGCGGAACCC
>CAYFRT010000021.1:2013-6378 GCA_964345585.1 uncultured Actinomyces sp.
GGAACCCGGCTCAGTGGAACCGGGATCCGTGGAAGAAGTGCGGCGGTATGAGTTTCGCGTGGCTTTCCTCCCCGTGATCGAAGATTAGCGTCGCAGCCTCGGAATAGTTCTTCGACCGTAAGTTTGCCCGCACGCACGTTTTTGCCGTCGCTTGGCGTTCATTCGTCTGTCATTTCGGGTACGGAGTGAAGCGTGAGCCCGTAGTTGAGTCGCTAGGACTCAGGTCTGCGTCACATTTTCAGTTTTTTAACTTGCGTCGGGTAGGCTCAAGCTCTAAAGTTGAGTCCATGAGGCTCAAGGTGGTGTCGGAAACCTGCCGATACTCCCGGAGCTAGACAACGTAAAGAGATTCTTGAAATAAAAGGAGGCCTAGCAAAATGGCTAGAGCAGTAGGTATTGACTTGGGAACCACCAACTCCGCCCTCGCGGTGCTGGAAGGTGGGGAACCCACAATCGTCGTGAACGCAGAAGGTGCTCGTACCACCCCGTCTGTTGTCGCCTTCTCGAAGGGCGGCGAAGTGCTGGTTGGCGAAATCGCGAAGCGTCAGGCTGTGACCAACGTTGATCGCACCATCGCATCCGTCAAGCGGAATATGGGTACGGATTGGTCGAAGAGCATCGATGACAAGAGCTACACCGCGCAGGAAATCTCTGCGCGCATCCTGGGCAAGCTGAAGCATGATGCTGAGGCTTACCTGGGCGAAGAAGTGAAGGACGCCGTGATCACGGTCCCTGCATACTTCAATGACGCTGAGCGCCAAGCAACGAAAGATGCTGGCCAGATCGCCGGTCTGAACGTTCTGCGGATCATCAATGAGCCCACGGCAGCCGCGCTTGCTTACGGTCTGGACAAGGGTAAGGAAGAAGAACTCATTCTGGTCTTCGACCTTGGCGGTGGAACATTCGACGTTTCGCTGCTGGAAGTCGCGAAAGATGATGATGGCTTCTCTACCATTCAGGTTCGCGCCACCGCCGGTGACAACCGACTTGGCGGCGATGACTGGGATCAGCGCATCGTTGACTGGCTGATCCAGCAGGTCAAGAGCAAGACCGGTGTCGACTTAAGCAAGGACCCCGTCGCATTGCAGCGTCTGAAGGATGCCGCGGAACAGGCCAAGCGTGAGCTGTCGACCGCGACAACCGCCACGATCTCTCTGCAGTACCTGTCGATGAGTGAGTCCGGCCCCATCCACTTGGATGAGCAGCTGACCCGCGCCAAGTTCGAAGACATGACGAAGGATCTTCTTGACCGCACGGAGAAGCCGTTCAAGGATGTCATCCGCGAAGCAGGGATCTCCGTCTCGGACATCGATCACGTAGTGTTAGTTGGCGGTTCAACTCGTATGCCCGCAGTGAACGAACTGGTTGTGAAGCTCACCGGCGGCAAAGAGCCGACACGTACCGTGAACCCGGACGAGGTTGTTGCCATTGGTGCAGCGCTCCAGGCCGGTGTCATGCAGGGAGATCGTTCCGACGTTCTTCTGATCGACGTGACCCCGCTGTCCCTGGGGATTGAAACCAAGGGTGGCGTCATGACGAAGTTGATTGAGCGCAACACTGCGATCCCGACTCGTGCGACTGAGGTCTTCTCTACTGCAGAAGATGGTCAGCCGTCCGTTCTGATCCAGGTGTTCCAGGGTGAACGTGAGTTCACTCGCGATAACAAGCCGCTTGGCACCTTCGAACTGACCGGGATTGCCCCCGCACCGCGCGGAGTCCCTCAGATCGAAGTCTCCTTCGACATCGATGCAAACGGCATTGTCCACGTTTCCGCGAAGGACCGTGGCACGAACAAGGAACAGTCGATGACGATCACGGGTGGCTCTGCGCTTCCGAAGGACGACATTGACCGGATGGTTCGCGAAGCCGAAGAGCACGCTGCTGAAGACAAGAAGCGTCGTGAAGAGATGGAGACTCGCAACCTTGCCGAGCAGAGCGTCTACGCGACCGAGAAGCTGCTCAAGGACAACGAGGACAAGATTTCCGAGGACACTCGTAAGTCCGTCCAGGGTGCTGTGGACGAAGTCAAGACGGCCCTTGAAGGTGACGACATCGAACCGATCGAAAAGGCACTTGGACACCTCAACGAAGTCGGCATGAAGATCGGCGAAGAGGTCTACCAGGCGGCGCAGGAAGAAGAACTGCCCAGCCAGGAAGATGTCAACGAGGAAGAAGAAGTGATCGACGCTGAGATCGTGGAAGACGAGGACGATACTAAGTGACCAAATCTGGGGATGACCGCAACACGGAAAAGCAAGAAGGTCTAGACGTTCCCCAGGGTGATTCACAAAGCGAGGGGGTCGCGGCAGACGCGGCCCCCTCGGGCACACCTGAGGAAGAAGCAGACTTCGAAGCATTCGCAGCAGACCTGGGGGAGGACTCAGTCCTGCTTCAGGTTCAAAAGAAGCTCGAGGAGACAGAAGACGAGCTGGCTCGTGCCAAAGCGCAGGTGTACAACACCCAGCAGGAATACGGAAACTATGTGCGTAGGTCCAAGGCAGACGCGGGGCTCCGACGCGCTGAAGGCCAAGAAGATGTAATTGAGGCGGTTGTTCCCGTCCTCGACGACATTGAGGCAGCACGTGTTGCTGGCGAGTTAGCGGACGGTCCGTTCGCTTCTATCGCAAACAAACTAGAGGACACACTCCTCACACGATTCGGCCTAGAACGCTACGGGAAAGCGGGCGACACGTTCGATCCGCAACTCCACGACGCACTTATGGCACAAACAAACCCAGAAATAACCGAACCTATAGTGGCGCAGGTTCTTCAACCTGGTTACAGGGTTAACGACCGCGTTCTGCGTCCTACCAAGGTCTTGGTTGAGAATCCTGAGTGACTGAAAGGAGACGTCCATGGGCGAACAGGATTGGCTCGATAAGGACTTCTACAAGATCCTCGGGGTGAAGAAAGACGCCGATGACAAGGAAATCCGCAAGGCGTACCGGAAACTGGCGCGCAAGTGGCACCCAGATCAAAATAAGGGTGACGCCAAAGCGGAAGCCAAGTTCAAAGAAATCGGTGAGGCCTTCTCTGTCCTGAACGACAAGGAACAGCGCGAACGCTACGACGCTATTCGGGCGATGGGGGCGGGAGGCCCCCGCTTCGCTCCGGGACAAGGCGGCGGATTTGAAGACCTCTTCGGCGGTGCATTTGGCGGAGGGGGACCCGGTGGTCCGAACGTCCGTTTCCAAAACGCTGGCGGAGGCTTTGGTGGCGGCGGTGGCGGCTTCGAGGACATTTTGTCCGGCCTCTTCGGGGGCGGCGGAGGAGCGCAGAGCTTCAGCGGCGGAGGCGGGGGGTTCCCCGGCGGCGCGGGCGGATATGGTGGCGGCGGATTCGCTCCACAACCTCAGCGTGGATCCGATCTGTCTACCTCCACCAAGCTCACCTTCAAGAATGCGTTCGAGGGGGAAACGCTCACTTTCAACCTTGATGGGCGTTCACTGAGAGTCCGAATCCCAGCAGGGGTGAAAGACGGGCAGAAGATCAAGCTCAAGGGCAAGGGCCAGCCAGGAGTCAACGGCGGTCCGGCCGGAGACCTAATCGTTGAGGTAGCAGTCGAGAAGCACCCAGTTTTCTCCGTCGAGGGCGGCAAGCTGCGTGTGCAGGTTCCGATTAGTTATCCCGAAGCAGCCCTGGGAGCGAGGATCGACGTGCCGCTCCCGGACGGTTCAACCGTAGGGGTGAGGGTTCCTGCGGGGACTTCTTCGGGTGCGCTACTTCGTGTGCGTGAAAAGGGCATCAAGAAGGGCAACAAGCGTGGGGACGCGATCGTTGAGCTAAAGATTGTGACCCCCTCGAAGCTCACTGATGCGGAACGCAAGGCCGTGGAAGATTTGAAGGAGGCCGAGGGCACATGGGATCCTCGTGCTGATTTGAAAGCGAAGGCGGCGGCAGAAAGGTGACTTCCAACGCTACGTCTAACTCAGGCGCAGCGCGGAATGATGATGCCGTTTACACGGTGTCGGTTGCGGCGCAACTTGTGGGCATGCACGCCCAGACGTTGCGCCAATACGACCGCCTTGGGCTTGTTAGTCCAAGTCGAGCGAAGGGGCGTGGTCGCAGATACAGCGCCCACGATGTACATCGACTTCGTGAAGTGCAGCGCCTGACGAAAGAAGAAGGCATCAACCTGGCCGGAGTGCAACTGGCGCTTCAACTGCGCCAGGAGATCGCGGACCTGGAAACGCAGATTCGGGAACTGAGCGCGGCACTACAGTCCTCCGCAGTCCCAGCGCATCGCGTGTTTGCGGCCGATTCGGAGGGCTATGTCATTCAAAGGCCTCCGCAAAAGGGCCTTCCCGGCGAGGGGCAAGGGGACGAGCGCAACAGCTGGGATCCCTCCCGCCTCGAGCCCCCCAG
>CAYFRT010000021.1:6478-12420 GCA_964345585.1 uncultured Actinomyces sp.
GACGAGCGCAACAGCTGGGATCCCTCCCGCCTCGAGCCCCCCAGCAGAGGGTCCAGCAGAGGGTCCAACAGAGAGGGGCCGCGGTCCTCTGTGGCAGCGGCATCGATTGAGCCTTCCAGGCCCCGCACCGGAGTATCCTTGGCACCCAGCTCTGCCGGTCCATTAGCGCACGGGCGCTCGCTTGCACTCCAAAGTGACTTGCGAGGATGGCAACAGTTGGCCGTTATGCAGATGCAGCGCCACTACCGCGAGCGTGCCGACGGTATGCTACCGAAACATCCCAGACCTGGAGCAAGGACACTATGAGCGACAAGCCCTGGCAAATCACTTTGGCCGAACGCGGACGCACTTGTCCGTTCGCACGCTTGGTAAACCGCGTAGTGAAGCGTGGCCGAGGAGCGCGAACCGAAGGTGCCGTTTTGGCAGGCAGAGCAGCGGGATCCCTGTCGCGCATGACTGGCCGGGGTGCGGGCGGAATGGTTGGTGGCCGTGTCGCATTGAAGGTTGACCCCGACCTCCTGAAAGAGCTATCTAAGACTCACAAGACGGTCCTGGTTACGGGAACTAACGGCAAGTCCACAACCACTCGTTTCACTGCTCAGGCTTTAGCGACAAAGGGCGACGTTGCCGCGAACCTCGGCGGGGACAACATGACAAACGGTATCGTTGCTGCCTTGTTGTCTGACCCCAAAGCCCAGTACGCGGTGCTGGAGGTTGACGAGATGCACTTGCCTAGCATCGTTCGTGAAACCGACCCGGATGCCATCATTTTGCTCAACCTTTCGCGTGACCAGCTGGACCGAGTTGGCGAGATTGGTGCTGTTGAAGCGCGCCTTCGGGAGGCTGTCGGACTGGCCCCGAACGCTCTTGTGGTGGCCAACTGTGATGACCCGCTGGTGACCTCGGCCGCCTGGGATGCAAAAAAGGTCCAGTGGGTTGCTGCGGGGGCGGCGTGGAGTCAGGATTCGACCACTTTCCCTCGGACGGGCACTCTTGTGGGTCGTGACGGAGACCAGTGGCGCGTAGAGGACTCTGACGACTATCAGAGACCAACTCCGGACTGGTACGTGGAACCTGCAGAGGGCCAAGGGGCAGGGGAACACCCGGCGGGGGAACATCCCGCAGAGGAGCAGTCTGCAGAGGAGCAGTCTGCAGGGGAGGGAAGCGGAACAGGAAGCTCTTTCCGGCTCCACGGACCCGATGGCCGCGATTTACTTATTCACCTTCAACTTCCCGGGCGCGCCAATTGGGGAAACGCGGCGCAGGCGGCCGCGGTCGCAGCGCACTTTGGGGTCACCGATCCTGATTTGGTTCGAGCGTTAGGCGCCGTGGGTGGCGTGGCTGGCCGCTACCAAACGTACGACGTGAGTGGGCGTAAAGCGCGTTTACTCCTCGCGAAAAATCCTGCCGGTTGGCAGGAAGCACTCACGATGATTCCAGCTGGCACAAGGCAGATCGTTACCGCTGTGAACGGCCAGCCGCCGGACGGTGAAGACCTGTCTTGGCTCTGGGATGTTGACTTTGAGAATATTCGCGACATCGCTCCTCAGCGAGTCATTGCGGCAGGAGAACGCGCCGCAGATCTCGCGGTGCGGTTGGAGTATGCGGGGATTGAGTGCAGCGTCATCCCTAACCCCCGGGAAGCCATTGAAGCGATGGCCCCTGGCGATGTGCAGGTCCTGGCAAATTACACGGCGTTCCGCGACCTTAAGAAGGAGATTGAGCGACCATGAGCGAATCAGTTCTCAGAGTCGGTCTCATATACCCCTCCGTGTTGGGAACCTATGGTGACTCAGGCAACGCATTGATTTTGGTGGAACGTGCGATTCGACGAGGAATAGCGGCGGAAATCGTTGAGGTAGACAACGGGGCGCCGATTCCTGCAGATCTCGACATCTACACCCTCGGCGGGGGCGAAGACACGGCTCAGGCCATTGCTGCCCGACAGCTGCGAAAGAACACGGGACTGGTCGAGGCGGCTGCGAAAGGTGCCCCGATCTTGGCTATCTGTGCCTCCCTGCAGGTCTTGGGGGTTAGCTACACAGACGCATCAGGTAACACGGTCGAAGGGTTAAACCTGCTTGACGTGGTCACCAGGCCGAGGGGGAGCCGGGCCATAGGTGAACTGGTTGAGCAGCCTTTGGTTGAAGGCCTCACCTTGCCTCTGACTGGGTTTGAGAACCACGGGGGTGGTACGACCTTGGGGTCCGAGGCGAAACCGTTAGCGGAGGTTCTCGTGGGAGTGGGCAACGGTGCGACTTCTGAGGGTGAGCAACATCCTCAAGGTGGGGTTCGATACGAGGGCGCCGTTCAAGGCTCGATCATCGCCACCTACCTCCATGGCCCGGTTTTGGCGAGGAATCCAGAGCTGGCGGATTATCTATTGGCCAAAGCCCTCGGAACCGACCTAGATCCGCTTGAAATACCCGGGGTGGAGCGTCTGCGGTCGGAGAGGATAAGAGAAGCCTTGGGCGGCTAGGCTCACGACACGAGCCACAGCGAGAAAATCAGCGCACGGCTAACCCCGTATTGACGTTTAGACTTGAGGGCAGTGTGTCGGCTTTTCCGAGGCTTTCGGGGCACGACCATGGTCCAACGATTTAGGGAGAACGGAATGAGTAACCCCTTCGCTCCACCGGGCGGGGCGTCCCAGGACGACTCCGGGAACCAGTCGCAGCAGCCCCGGCAGCCAGCGCAACCACAGCAGCCAGAGCAACCACAGTCAGAACCATTCGGAAGCAACCCGAAAATCGAGGAACCCAGATTTGGGCAGCGCTCGGATTCGTGGACTCCCAATCAGGGCTCACCGGCCCAGCAGGCAGGCAGTAAAAGCGGCGTTGGAGCGGAGCCGCAGGCAGAGAGGCCGTGGCCCGTTTACGGACAGGCGGGCTCGCAGGGTTCCGCGCAGCCTCAAGCGCCAACCTGGGGGGCCTCTTCCGGGAATGCGGGGCCGGCCAGTGGCAACCCTTACGGAACCCCGAACCCGTACCAGCAGCAGAACCCGTATCAGCAGCAGAACTCCTACCCTCCCAATGGGCAACCGCTCCCTCAGCAGTACTTCCAACAACCGTACGGTGAGCAGGCACAAAACCAGGGAACGCCCTATCTACAACAGGGGCCGCCCGCTGGGCCTATGCCCTCGCGTGCGGGAGCGATCTGGACGCTGGTAATCGGAATCGTGCTGATGGTCCTCGTCGCCCCGATCATCTTTGTGGTAGCGGTGGTAAGTGGGATTGGCATGGGGTCGATTACCGATGGCTCCCTCTACGCTGGCAACGGCGGAACTGTCGTTGTTGATGAAACCGGCGTTATTGGCGTCAGTCCGATTTCCGATAACGGCGAGTCTTGCGTTCTCACTGCGCAGGACGGAACCATCATCGACATGGTGAATGAGGACGGTGCAGGCATTCGCATTGCACGCGGACTTGCCCCCGGGGATTACTCGGTGTCCTGCGACGGCTTAGCAGATGGGGAAAAACTCGTTCTGTTTACGGGAGACATGATCAACAGCCTGGTGGGGTCTGCGCTTTCTGCGCTCGGGTGGTCCACTGCGGTAGGTGTCCTTGGGCTTGTTCTAACCATCGTCGGCATAGTCTGGTTGGTGCGCCGTAACCGGGCACGCCGCGAGTACCTCTACGGCCGCGGATACTAAGTACTGCTGGGTTGTACTGCTGGGTTACTGCTGGGCCGTTACTGAATCGCTACCGGGGCCGCTACTGGGGCCGCTGCTAGGGCGGCGCCCGGAGCGACCCCGGATCCGCAAAGCCCCCGCGCCGCAGGACTTGCGGTTCATCAGTTAGTTATTCGGCGGGGTCCTCTGTCAGTTCCCCGGTGAGCGCCCGCCACAGGAATTCCCATCCCAAAGCACGGTTGTGAGCCCGTTGCCGGTTGTCGGCCGCACCCGCGTGACCACCCTCAATGTTTTCAAAGTAGAGCACTTGCTTGCCTGCCTCTTCAGTCAGGTATCCAAGGGCCCGAGCATGCGCCGGATGTACCCTGTCATCTTTCGTCGAGGTCATCAGCATCAGTGGCGGGTAATCTGTTTCCTCGTCGAACAGGTGCACGGGGCTGAACGTTTGGATGAACGCCCAGTCCTCTGGGTCCTCAGGATTCCCATACTCCGCGACCCATGATGCCCCTGCAAGGAGGGTGTGGAAGCGTCCCATGTCCAGTAGGGGGACCTCGCACAATATTGCCCCGAAATCATCTCCGAACTGGGTGTACATGTTGCCCATCAACAGGCCGCCGTTGGATCCGCCTTGCGCGCCCAACTGGGCGGGGGTTGTGACGCCTCGGGCGACTAGGTCGCGAGCGACCGCCGCGAAATCCTCGTACGCCAAGTGCCGCTTGTCCCGAAGCGCTGCTTTGTGCCAGGTGGGACCGTATTCGCCTCCTCCTCGGATATTCGCGACAACGTAGATACCGCCCTTTTCGATCCAGGCTCGGCCCGCAACCGGGTTGTAAGCGGGCAACAAACTTACGTCGAATCCGCCGTACCCGTAGAGCAGCGTCGGGGCCGGCAGAACCGGGTCTTTCGCAATCTGGAAGTACGGGACCTTAGTTCCATCGGCAGACACCGCGAAGTGCTGAGTCACCGTTGCGCCATCCGCATCAAACAAGGTGGGGGCTTGGCGCACCATCGTCCATTTCCCGTCATCAACCAACCACAGGGTGCTTGGTTGGGTGTAACCAGAGGTGACAACCCACAGGCGGTCATCCTCCAAAGGGGCGACTGCGCCCACCGACGTGGTGAGGAAGTCAGCCGCTGTGGGAGCTGCAGAGAGTTCCTCTCGGGCCCAACCGTCATCGCTCGGAGTGAGGATGGTGACCTTGGAAACCACATCCCGAATCGTCGTGATTGCGATGGTGTGAGCAGTGGCGGTGAAGTCTTCCAGAACCTCGTGGTCCGTAGGAAGGAACAACGCCGTGGCGGGTGTCCCTGTTGGGTCGGCCACCAGATCTTCGAGATCGAATGCGAGGAGAGCCCCCGACGGCCACGCTTCACCCGCCGCTGGGCGGTCCCACGGGTCCCGAAGCCACACGAGCGCCCACTTGTTCCACGGAACTACGCTGCCTGAACGGGGAACCGGGATCGGAGTTGGCTGGGCGTGCAGAGCCTCTTCGATCCCTCCGTCAATGAAGTATGTGTCTTGCGTGTAGAAGTCCTCCATGACTCCCAGCACTTGCCGAGTGCCTGAGAGGTCCCGCACCTGGCCGGCAAACACCAACATCGACTCTGGGTCGGCTGCCAGAACCACTGGCGCATCTTCCGGCGCCTGCCCGCGACGGAGGACCCGCGCCTCCAATGGATATCCGGAGGTGGACGTGGATTTAGGCCCCATTGGTTGCGTCAACCAACAGTGGTCTAAGTCAATCCAGGACAGGGAGCCCTTCGCTTCCGGCCTGAAGAATCCGTCTTTCACCCACGTGAACGTCTCCATGTCGAACTCGCGCGTTTCGTCGGCGTCCGAGCCCCCATCGGACAGCGTGATGAGTGCACGGTCGTAATCCGGGTATCGCACCTGGGCGCCATGCCACACCCAAGATTTCCCCTCCGCGGCAGAAAGCGCATCGACGTCGATGACAACTTCCCAGTCGTTACTTCCCGCCAAGTAATCCTGGAACTCTTGGCGTCGCCACAAGCCACGTGGGTTGTCGCCGTCGGTCCAAAAGTTGTACGCGTATTTGCCCCGAACTTTGACCATGGGGATTCTGCCGGGGTCGTCCAACACTTCCAGAATCTCGTCTTCCAGTTCCTGCAACGTCGGAATTTGTACGAGGCCACCTGGATCCTCGCCCTGCGTTCCCACCGGCTCTGCTAGAAAAGCCTCTGTTCGCGCGTTGCGTTCCCGAGCCCAGGCCAGGGCCTCGTCCCCAGTCACCTCTTCCAGGAACGCTGGGTAGAGGCGTGTCATTGGGTCAGGATGTGAAGGCTTCATTGC
>CAYFRT010000021.1:12520-20567 GCA_964345585.1 uncultured Actinomyces sp.
TTGCAGGTTTTGTCATAGGACCACTCTGCCAGCCGGACGCCGGGCACGGCAAAATATGGGCCGCTAACGCCCGGCATGAAACCGCTCCGTCTCAAACCTCACGGCTGTAAATCCACAGTTCGGCGCTAGACTGATTAGCGGACGTAGGCGGCACGCGAGTGCGCGCGGGCCGCGCATTGTACTGATCGAAAAGTGAGGCGATGTACGTGAGCCCTAACCTGACTACTCGAGCCCAAGAAGCCGTAAGTTCAGCGGTTCAAATGGCAACAGCCGCAGGAAACCCCCAAGTGGAGCCTCTCCACCTCCTGGAGGCACTCCTTGAGCAGCCCGAGGGGATTGCTTTGTCCCTGCTCGCGGCGGCGGGCGTACAAAGAGGTGAGGTCGGGGCGCAAGTCCGGACGGCACTGGTGGCTCTTCCCTCCAGCACAGGCGCTTCGGTGGGGCAGGCACAGACCTCGCGCAGTTTCCTCAACATCATCACGAAAGCGCAACAACTGGCGGAAGCCGGCGGGGACGCTTACGTTTCCACTGAGCACCTCCTTATCGCGCTGGCGGGATCTGACACGGAAGCGGGCAAAATACTGCGAGCGGCAGGTGCGACGCCAGATGACCTGGAAGCACACCTCGCCCAACTTCGGCCTGAACCCATTACTAGCGTCGACCCGGAGGGTTCGTTCCAGGCGCTGCTGAAATACGGGCGTGATCTGACCGAGGTTGCCCGTGAAGGGAAACTTGACCCTGTCATCGGCCGCGATTCTGAGATCCGCCGAGTGGTTCAAGTTCTCTCCCGCCGCACCAAGAACAACCCCGTGCTCATTGGGGAGCCGGGTGTCGGCAAGACAGCCGTTGTGGAAGGGTTGGCCCAGAGAATCGTGGAAGGCGACGTCCCGGAGTCGCTTCGCAACAAGCGACTGATCAGCCTGGACTTGGGGTCCATGGTTGCCGGAGCGAAGTACCGGGGCGAGTTCGAGGAGAGGCTGAAGGCCGTCCTCGAGGAAATCAAAAACTCTGATGGCGAAATCATTACCTTTATTGATGAGCTGCACACGGTTGTGGGGGCAGGAGCGTCCGAGGGCTCTATGGACGCCGGCAACATGCTCAAACCAATGCTGGCCCGCGGCGAACTGCGGATGGTTGGAGCCACCACCCTGGATGAATACCGGGAGAACATTGAGAAGGACCCGGCCCTTGAACGCCGCTTCCAACAGGTCTTTGTTGGGGAACCGTCCGTCGAGGACACGGTGGCTATCTTGCGTGGCATCGCCCCGAAGTACGAGGCGCACCACAAAGTCACCATTTCCGACGGCGCACTGGTGGCGGCCGCGGAACTTTCCGACAGGTACATCACTGGACGTCAACTGCCAGACAAGGCGATTGACCTGATTGATGAGGCGGCCTCGCGTCTACGAATGGAGCTTGATTCCAGCCCCATCGAGATCGACCAGTTACAACGTCAGATGTCGCGCCTCCAAATGGAGGAGTCCTACCTGACCGAATCAGATCCAGACAAGGAAGACAAAGCGACACAGGACCGCCTCTACAAGTTGCGTGAGGAAATCGCTAACTGTGGCGAAGAACTCCATGCACTGACCGCCCGTTGGGAGAACGAAAAAGCCGGCCGGAACAAGATCGGTGATCTTCGGGCACAACTTGATGAGCTGAGGACCGCGTTTGACCAGGCGATGCGTGAGGGACGTTGGGAAGAAGCAGGCCGCCTCCAAAACGGGGAGATCCCGCAGGTGGAGGCAGCGATTGCTGAGGCAGAACTGGCGGAGGTGGAACAGGCCGAAGAAGAGGGCGAACCCATGATCGCAGAGCGCGTGGGTCCCCAGCAGATCGCCGGTGTCGTCGAATCCTGGACCGGAATCCCCACCGGACGCCTGCTCCAGGGTGAGACTGAGAAGCTTCTGGAAATGGAGTCGTGGATCGGAAAGCGACTCATCGGGCAGGAAGATGCGGTGCGAGCAGTCGCCGACGCCGTGCGACGTTCCCGAGCCGGCGTCTCCGACCCGAACCGTCCTACCGGTTCGTTCCTCTTCCTGGGCCCCACCGGCGTGGGTAAGACAGAATTGGCGAAGTCGCTTGCGGAGTTCCTCTTTGATGATGAACGCGCGATGATCCGGATCGACATGTCTGAGTACTCCGAAAAGCACTCGGTTGCCCGACTGGTTGGTGCCCCTCCCGGATATGTGGGCTACGACGAGGGCGGCCAGTTAACAGAGGCTGTTCGTCGCCGCCCGTACTCGGTTGTGTTGTTGGACGAGGTGGAGAAGGCCCACCCAGAGATTTTCAACATCCTGTTGCAGGTGTTGGACGATGGTCGCCTCACCGACGGGCAGGGGCGGACCGTTGACTTCCGGAACACCATCCTGATCTTGACCTCCAACCTGGGTTCGCAGTTCCTGATCGACCCGGATCTTTCAGAGGAGGGCAAGAAGGAAGCAGTCATGTCGGCAGTGCGGATGACCTTCAAGCCGGAGTTCATCAACCGTCTGGATGAGACTGTCATCTTCCGGCCCCTCGACAAGCATGAGTTGGGCAAGATCGTGGATCTTCAAGTTGACCAGATGGCTCACCGCCTACGTGATCGCCGCATCGAACTGGAAGTCACAGACGATGCGCGGATCTGGCTGACGGACCACGGCTACGACCCGGCATACGGGGCTCGGCCATTGCGCCGCTTGGTTCAGAAAGAAGTGGGCGACAGGTTGGCGGTGCTGCTCCTTTCGGGCGAAGTTCAAGACGGTCAAACCGTGCTCGTGAGGGTCTCTGACGACGGTGAAACCCTCGACGTAGAACCTTTTAGTCAGGGATCATGACCGATTTTGCCCCCTATCCCGTCCCGTTTCGTCACGCCATTGCTGCGGTTGACGCGAACGGGGCGGTGATTTGGAGCCAAGGGGACGTGGGGGGCGTGTTCCCCTTGGCGTCTGTAACTAAGATCGTCACAGCCATGTCTACGCTGGTCGCCGTGCAGGAACGGCTCCTGGACATTTCGGACCCGGTGGGGGCGGACGAGGCGGGGCGGCAATACTCCGTTGCCCACCTTCTTTCACACTCGTCCGGGCTAGCCTCGGAGGGAGACGGTGCCACCTTCAGAGATGCCCCAGGACGCCGGCGAATCTACTCCAACCAGGGATTCGATGTTCTGGGCGAATACTTGAGGGAAAAAGTGGACCAACCTCTCACGCGGTGGATGGATCGGTCCGTCTACCAGCCTTTGGGTTTGCGTTCGACGGTCATCCCCAAGTCGCCTGCCAGTTCCGGGTTCGGCAACGCCATTGACATGACACTGCTAATCGAGGAACTCCTCAATCCCTACATTCTTTCGGAGCGGTCCAACTCTGCCCTCACCACCACGGTCCTGCCCGGGCTTCGAGGGATCCTCCCCGGATATGGGATGCAGAAGAACAACGCGTGGGGTTTGGGGGCCGAGGTGAAGGCGAACAAACGTCCCCACTGGACTCCACCGGAAGCTGTTCCTGCCACCTTCGGACACTTTGGAATGTCCGGCTCCTTCCTGTGGGTGGACCCGGTGAAACGAATCGGGGCAACCTTCCTGGGTGACCTTGAGTTCGGCCAGTGGCACAAGGACAACTGGCCCGTCCTGGGGTCCCAGATCATGAAAGCCGCGGGTTACTGAGCCGTCCTACTCCGCCTCAAAGATCACGGGCACATGGTCCGACGCGCCTTTGCCTTTGCGTTCATTCCGGTCAATTTGTGCGCCGGTGACTTTGGCGGCCAAAGCGGGGGAGGCATACACGAAGTCGATACGCATCCCCTGGTTCTTCGGGAACCGCAGTTGCTGGTAATCCCAATAGGTGTAGTTGGTGACGCGATCCCGTGTCACTTCTTCGAAACCGGCATCGGCGAAGGCGCGGAACGCTTCCCGTTCCGGTTCTGACACGTGGGTGCGGCCGTCGAAAAAGTCGATGTCCCAGACATCCTCGTCCAACGGCGCGATGTTCCAGTCACCCATCAGAGCCATGCGGAGCGAGGGGTCCCTCTTGACCTCAGCCCCAGAGTAATCGGCGAGGGCACGCAGCCACTCCAACTTGTACTCGTAATGCGGGTGGTCCAGTTCCCGGCCGTTTGGTACGTAGAGGCTCCAAAACGTGCTTGCCTGCCCCGAAGGTGACTCCACCGTTGCGGCTAAAGCACGAGCCTCCACCGCGGGATCCTCGTCCCCCCAAGCCGGCTGACCGGGGAACCCGATTTGGGTGTCGATGATCGGCAGGCGGGAAAGAATGGCGACCCCGTTCCACTGATTGAGTCCGTGGAAAACAGGTTGGTAGCCGGCGGCCTCGAACGGTGCCACGGGAAACTGAGCGTCTTTGCATTTTGTTTCTTGCAATGCCAGAACGTCGATGTTTTCGCGTTCCAGAAAGGCCAATATGCGCTCGACTCTAATGCGTACGGAGTTGATGTTCCAGGTTGCGATCCTCATGCGGAAAGCATACGGGGCCTATAGTGGGTTTATGGGAACTGCACTGATTACGGGCGCGACGTCGGGCATTGGACGCGAGTTTTGCTGGCAGGTGTCGAAGGCCGGCCACAACCTTGTCATAGTGGCGCGGGACCAGGAGCGGCTTGAAGCCCTGGCGCACAACATTAGGCGCGTGAATAACGTGAAAGTCGAGGTCCTTCCCGCTGACCTCGCCGACCCGGAAGACTTGGCAGACGTTTGTATGCGGCTCACCGTGACGGGACTGGAACGTCCCCCGGCGTCTGTAACTAATTTTGAGGACGAGGAAACCCTGGATCAGTTTCCCCTCGTCGATGACGATGATCTCCACCCGGTTGGGCTGCTGATTAACGCGGCCGGATTTGGAATGGCGCGTCCGTTCCTGGACAACGCGTTTGATTCTGAACTCTACGGGCTGGACGTGATGGTTCGGGCCGTCATGGCCACCTGCTATTACGCCGGCCGAGCCATGCGGGACGCCGGCCGGGGCACCATCATCAATGTCTCTTCCGTTGCGGCGGATTCGGGAATGGGGCCATACTCGGCGCACAAGGCGTGGGTGAGGTCTTTTTCCGAGGGCTTAGCTGAAGAACTACGCGACACGGGAGTCTCCGTCACAGCGGTGATGCCAGGGCTTGTGAAGACGGAGTTCCATGCCAGGGCCGGGGTGGATTTCTCTGCAACACCGGAGCTTGCTTGGAGCGCGCCGAAGAAGATCGTCGAGCAGTCGCTTGAGGCAGCAAGGCGAGGTCAAACGCTGTTTACGCCGACTGTGCGTTACAAAGTTGTCGCGGCCGCGCAGCGGGTGCTCCCGCGTTCAGTGGTGCGGAAAGTGATGCGGAACCTCCCGCATATGTAGCGACCCCGGCTGGCTGAGCCCTGTTGGTAGCAGCCGGGGCGACTGGGCCCACTTGGTTGAGCGCAGTTACTTGACCAGGCTCACCAAGTCCCCAATGGATTCGTAGATTTGTGCTGGGCGATACGGGTACATTTCTATGTCTTCCAAGCTGGAAGATCCCGTGAGAACGAGGCAGGAATGCAAACCCGCCTCGATTGCGGATACAACATCGGTATCCATGCGGTCCCCAACCAGTGCGCTAGTTTCTGAGTGCGCTCCGATTTTGTTCATTCCCTCGCGAATCATCACGGGGTTGGGCTTGCCGACAAAGTAGGGTCGTTTCCCGGTTGCTTTTGTAATCATTGCAGCGACGGCGCCAGTGGCTGGCAGTGTGCCCTCATCTGAGGGGCCCGTAGCGTCCGGGTTGGTCGCCGGGAACGTCCAGGCCCGATTTACCCAGCCTTGCTGAGAGGTCGCGGTTCGTGAAAATCGAATTATTCGTAAGCACCAGGTAGGGAAGACCCTTGGTCTTCAACGCATCTAGAAATTCCTGTGCTCCAGGTAGTGCACGTTCCTCGCGGATCAGGACGCCGTCCATGTCCGTGAGCCAGGCTTTGATGGGCCGCGCCTCGGCCCGATGTTCTTCTATCTTCTTCTTTGTTTTCATATGTTCAGTGTTAAAGTCGAGCCGGGGAATCCCCAAGGAAAGCCCGGCACGCATCACACCGGGGACGGCAGATGGAGGACCTTTGAGCGAGATCATGGATCCCGAGGCGGAAGAACCCGCGCGCCGCGGGGCTGGACCTTGGGAAGGCCCTCTTCCAGAGGGGGACCACTGGGACCCAGAACTGCTGGCTCAAGGGGACTATCGGAACGTTGAAGACCAGTACAGGTACTGGACCCGGGAGGCCATAAGAGCGGACATCGCCGCGCGTTCTTTGGGGTTCGAGGTCGCCATTGAAAACCTCGGCCACGACTTCAACATCGGTTCAATCGTGAGGACTGCAAATGCCCTCGGCGTGACAAGAGTGCACATTGTTGGCCGGCGGCGGTGGAACAGACGGGGAGCGATGGTCACGGACCGATACTTGGACGTCGTTCACCATGAGAATGTGGAGCAGTTCCTGGAGGACGTACTGCCGCGTGACCTGGCGGTGATAGGGATTGACAACCTGCCTGGTTCCTCGCCGATTGAAACGGCGACGATCCCTAAAGCCTCAGTTCTGGTATTCGGCGAGGAAGGCGGCGGACTCAGCCCCGAGATGCTCCAAGCGTGCCAGTCCGTCCTACACATCGCCCAGTACGGTTCCACTCGCTCGATGAACGTCGGTCACGCCGCAGCGATAGCGATGTGGGCGTGGGGGCAGCAAAATGGCCCCCTGCAATAAGAACGGCCCCCGGCAACAAGCTTGAACGGTCACACATAAGTCCCTAAACAGAGTGCAATGACTGTGGAACAATAGGTACTAAGCAACCAATGGGTGGGACCAGTGGGACCCGCCGAGAAATAGGAGGTTCTAGTGCCTATCGCAACACCAGAGGTCTACCGTGAAATGCTTGACAGGGCTAAGGAAGGCCGCTTCGCCTACCCAGCCGTGAATGTCACGTCCTCACAGACCTTGACAGCAGCTCTGCAGGGCTTCGCAGAGGCCGAATCAGACGGCATCATCCAGGTTTCAGTGGGTGGCGCAGAGTACTGGTCGGGCTCCACAATCAAAGACCGTGTAGCGGGCTCCCTCGCGATGGCGGCCTACGCACGTGAAGTTGCCAAGAATTACCCGGTGACCGTCGCGTTGCACACCGACCACTGCGCCAAGCAGAACCTTGACTCCTGGGTCATTCCGTTGATGGAACTTGAGGCCGAAGAGGTCAAGGCTGGCAAGAATCCGACATACCAGTCCCACATGTGGGATGGCTCCGCGGTTCCGTTGAAGGAGAACCTTGAGATTGCGCAGAAGCTCCTCAAGCTGGCTGTCGCCTCCAACACGATTCTGGAAGTTGAGATCGGTGTCGTTGGCGGCGAAGAAGACGGCGTCGTCGGTGAGATCAATGAGAAGCTCTACACCACCGCCGAAGACGGCATGAAGACGGTTGAGGCTCTGGGACTCGGCGAAAATGGTCGCTACCTGACCGCCCTGACCTTCGGCAACGTGCACGGCGTTTACAAGCCAGGCTTTGTGAAGCTGCGTCCGGAACTGCTCGGTGAGATTCAGGTTGCGGTTGGCGCCGCATTCGACGCGGGCGACCGTCCGTTTGACCTGGTCATGCATGGTGGCTCGGGCTCGAGCGCCGAGGAGATCGCGACGGCAGTCGACAACGGCGTCATCAAGATGAACATCGACACGGACACGCAGTACGCATTCACGCGTCCAGCTGCCGGGTTCATGTTTGAGAACTACGACGGCGTCCTCAAGATCGACGGCGAAGTTGGCAACAAGAAGGCCTACGATCCTCGCGCATGGGGCAAGGTCGCAGAGGCCGGCATGGCTGCTCGCGTTGTTGAGGCCTGCGAGCGTCTCCGCTCCGCTGGCACCAAGATGAACTGACCTAACGGTTCACAACCAGTAGGCAAGACCCCGGCGGCTACTCAGGTGGCTGTCGGGGTCTTGCTGTGCGTGGATGATTGCGGCTTGACTCTTTGACCTGTCGAGGACCGGCAGCCTGAAAGGTGTGCTTGGGGGAGTGAGTCCGTCAGGTTCGTCAGGTTCCTCAGGTTTGTCGGGTTTGTCGGGTTTGTCAGGTTC
>CAYFRT010000021.1:20667-29124 GCA_964345585.1 uncultured Actinomyces sp.
ATCTCTTCCAAGCCAGTAGCGGAGAAACAGGACAAGACGCGAACTTCGTGGTGCAATTGGAAGTAGCTACCAGTCGTTGCGCGTGAACCAGTGGAAAGCGTGCCGCGACCGTTCAACTGCGACCGCACGCGACATAAGACATACGTCGTGTCCATCTGAGAGGGGAAACTGGTGACAGAAACTAACTGGTCCAGGGTTGAAGGAATGATGATCTGCCCGCATTTGGACCCGATGAAGCTGGCCCACCACCTGAAGCGTGAAGCCGTGCTTGCTCAAATCGAATGGTATGACGCGTCGCCACACTTGGTGGGCATAAGGGTTGCTTGGGACGGACAGTTCGTCGCCACCTTGAGTAGGCGAGGCAAAGAGCTCAAGCCCGGCCCAACATTGGAAAGCCTGGTTGAGGAACTCGCTACTAAGTTCCATGCGGAAGTCATGCTGGGAGATGTGGCGGTCGATAAGATCCGTGGTGATCAAAACGATGTCCTCTCGGCAAAGCGCAAGAAGGACGACACCCCCATAAGGGTCATTGAGATCGGAACAACTCCAAGTTCAGCGGTGCCGCTAATGGCCGCATTTGAAGGTGTGGATATCGCCGAGCTTGAACTGCCCGACGGGAAGCGTCTGATGGCAGCACAACTTCCGGCTCATCGCGCTGGTTGGTACTTCGGAGATGTGCCGCTGGTGACCCTCGTTGTTCAAGGGGACGAGTTCCAAGCGCACTTCATGGCCGATGATGACCCCGAAGGGGCGATCAGCTACAACTGGGGAATGAACGACGTAGTCATTGCTGGAGCCCAAGGTTGGGACGGCGCCGCCGCCCAGACCGCACATGCGCTGGTTGGCTCCCGCCCTGAGATTGAAGCGATCCACGACGCGGTCCCGGGGGTAGACGTAGAAGCAGCGTTTGAGGCTTCTCAGTTGCGCGGCCCCGCTGCGGTCAGCAAGTTTGTTGAGGCTTTAGGCTTGAACGCGGACATAAGCGAATACCTGCTTGGCGAGAACAGCTTGGATGAGATTGCTGGAGCCCGGGTTCACCGCGCGCGGGGTATCTCCAACGCGATTGGTCGTTCCGTGGACATGATCATCGATGAGCGGCAAGGCGAATCCCCGTTCTGGGAGTCATACACGAACATCGTTAGGACTCGGCCGTGGTTGGTCCCGTTGATCGCCAGCGTGGAAGCTTCCGCAGGGGTTGGACTCCTGGCTATTTCTCGTAAACGCGAGGATGGCCAACGTTCGAAGATGGGCAAGTTCGGGACGGTCATTGGGTCACTGTTGCTCATGGACTCGATCTCTGAGCTAACGCTCGCGAAGTACACGGTGTGGCGCGCAGAGCGCCGAGAAGCGCGGGAAAAGGAAGTGACGCTGTCGCTCAAAGACGCCCAATAACGCTCACTGTTTTCGGGTAGTTGTCCCCGGAGGTTCAACACATGCTGCTTGCACTTCTGGTTTCTCTGTTCGCGGGCCTTGCCACTTCGTTTGGCGGCCTCATTATGCTGCGGAAGCAGACGCTACAGAGGAACCATCTTGCAGTGGCGCTTGCATTCGCTGCCGGCGCCATGCTGCTAATTTCTTTCGTAGAAATCATCCCCTTGGGGATCCAATACATGGAGGGCAGAACTTCGGCCCGGAACGCACAAGCGGTTGTGTGGGCTTCGTTCTTCGTTGGCATCGCCCTCGTGCTAATCGTCGATAGGCTGCTCCCGGACGTGCTCAATCCCAGCGAGACTGCTGGGCGGCCAGGGCCGGTCTCGAGCGGAGACGCCCAATCGACGAAATCCCTGATGAGGTCCGGAGCGCTTGTCGCAGTCGTTTTGGCGCTTCACAATTTCCCGGAAGGTATGGCGACGTTCTTCACCACCTACCAAGACCCAAAGGTGGGCATCACCTTGGCGATCGCGATAGGAATTCACAATGTGCCCGAGGGCATTGCTGTCGCCGCCCCCGTCTACGCCGCCACCGGCTCCCGAAAGCAGGGATTTTGGTGGGCGACGATCTCCGGCCTGACAGAACCTGTCGGAGGTCTGATCGCAGCAGCCCTGGTCAGTTGGGTCATACCACCGCAGTTTTTTGGAGTCTTTTACGGGGTGGTCGCCGGGATGATGGTTTTCCTGGCGCTGGACGAACTGCTGCCGGGCGCGTGGCGCTACCAAACAGACAAACACCAAACTGTTTATGGCATGGTTAGCGGGATGCTGATTATGGCTTTGAGCCTGGTCCTGCTCGCCTAGTACGGGTCCATTTACCGTTTCCGGTACAGCTTCTTTGTTTGGTAGACGGGTTCCGAGGTCACCTGGACCCCCAGGCTCCGGAAAATCCCCTCGTCGACGGATCCTAAGATCACCGAGGTGTGAACATCCAATCCGCGCACGTGCCGGAGCTGATCCAAAGCGAGTTTCGCATTGGGGTCGGTGGTGGCGGCTACGGCGAGGGCAATGAGCACCTCGTCCGTATGCAAACGAGGATTGCGGCTCCCCAGATGCCCCGTCTTCAGATCCTGGATTGGTTTGATGGTCGCGGGATCAAGCAGATCCACCTCTTTGTCGATGCCGGCCAATCTCTTCAACGCGTTGAGGAGTAGCGCCGAGGAGGACCCTAGCAACGCCGAAGTTTTCCCCAGCACAATCTGTCCGTCAGGCAGTTCCATTGCGGCGGCGGGGGCATCGGTGGTGGCTGCGAGCTCGCGGGCAGGATCAACGACCGGCCGGTCGTGAACAGTGATCCCCAAGTGGCTCATGAGGAGCCCAATGCGTTCGGAAACCGTGGGTTCCAGTTGGTGGGATGCCTCGTTCACCAGCGCCTTGAAGTAGCGGCGGATTACTTCTTGCTCAGACGCCCACCGCACCACTGCGTCGTCGCTGATGCAGTACCCCGCCATGTTCACACCCATGTCAGTGGGGGAACGGTAGGGGGAGGTGCCCATGACCTTTTCGAACAGTACGTTCAGGACTGGGAAGATCTCGACGTCTCGGTTGTAGTTGGTCGCGCTTTCGCCGTAAGCAGCCAGGTGGTACGGGTCAATCATGTTGACGTCGTCGAGGTCGGCAGTGGCAGCCTCGTACGCAATATTCACAGGATGGTCCATGGGGAGGTTCCAGATCGGGAATGTTTCAAACTTCGCGTAACCGGACTTCACTCCACGTAAGTTGTCGTGGTACATCTGCGACAGGCAGGTCGCCATTTTGCCGCTTCCAGGTCCGGGCCCGGTGACGACCACGAGGTCCCGAGTGGTTTGCACATATTCGTTTTGTCCCAAGCCGCCCTCGCCCACAATATGCGGGACATTACGCGGGTACCCCTCGATTTTGTAGTGCTTACAGACGTTCATACCCATGCGTTCAAGACGTTTGGCGAACCGTTCCGCAGGCTCATCGTTGCCGCCGAGTTGCGAAATGACAACCGAGCCCACGTACAGGCCGTAAGAGCGGAATTCGTCAATGAGGCGCAGCACGTCATCCTCGTACGAAATCCCGAGGTCACCGCGAACCTTCTTCGCCGCTATATCACCCGCGGCGACCACAATGACAACCTCGATTTCATCCCGCAAAGACTCCAACATGAGGATCTTGTTGTCGGGGAGGAACCCGGGTAGGACGCGCGCTGCGTGCATGTCGTCGAACAGTTTGCCGCCGAACTCCATGTACAGCTTGCCGCCGAAGCGCTCGAGCCGTGCGCGGATGTGCTTAGTCTGCAGTGACGCGTATTTTTCGCGGTCGAAACCCACCTTGTTATGGGCCGAGGTTTCCTGGGTCAAAGTTTTGTCCACCACGTTCGATGACTCTACACGTTGCAGTGGATCCTCGTTTTCGCGTTCCGTGACACTCGGTTCCGTGACACTCGGCGGTAGGGATCCTCGCCTCGGCCGTGACATCTAGGAAGGCGGCTCGCGGAGGGGCATCCCGCGGACGCTGGGCGAGGGCATGACCACGGCACCAGGCGCTGCACACAGACGAGGGCCACTTGGCGGAAAGGCCCTTTGAGCTGGGGAGAAGGCCCCTCGCGCTAATCGTGAAACATGGGCATTTGAGCGGCATAATGAGCCGGTGCGGGAGCCGCGTCGCCGATATGCTGTAGCAGAACCATGGGCCTCACGACGAAGTGGAGACTGTAAGCGGTCAACCCGGCCCTGATGGTAAAGAAGGGCACTCTTGTGAAACTTGTTGTTGTAGGCGGCGTCGCCGCCGGAGCCTCCGTCGCAGCCAGAGCGCGGCGTTTAGATGAGGATGCAGAAATCATCATTCTGGAGCGCGGACACCACGTATCTTTCGCGAACTGTGGGTTGCCGTACTACATAGGCGGAGTCATCAAGGAGCGCGATCGCCTGCTGGTTCAAACCCCAGAGTCTCTGCGGGAGCTCCTGAACCTTGACGTTCGCACCGGGCATGAGGTCGTGAATGTTGACCGTGAAGGCAAAACCCTGACGATCCGGAACGTCGACACTGGGGAGGAGTACACGGAAAACTATGACTCCCTGGCGCTTTGTCCTGGATCTGAGCCGATCCACATCCCGCTTCCGGGCGTTGACTTGCCTCAAGTCCAGGTCCTGCGCCGCATTGGCGACATGGACCGTATCAAGGCTCTGGTCGACAAACGTATAGCGGAGCGTTCTGGCGAGGGCGAAAAGATGAAGGCCGTCGTCATAGGCGCGGGCTACATCGGCCTTGAAATGGCAGAGAACCTGGCGCACCGGGGAATCCAAGTGACAGTGGTGGAGGCTGCTGACCACATCCTTCCCCCGGTCGACCACGAAATCGCGATGCCTGTGATGAACCACTTGAAGTCTCGTGGCATTGCTATTCACTTGTCGGCTGCGGCCGCTGCAATCGTCCCCAAGGGTGAAGAGCAGGTCACTGTTGAGCTGAAGAACCACGTGAACCTGGATGCTGACCTCGTCATCATGTCTGTGGGAGTTCGCCCGGTGACTGACTTGGCGGTCGGTGCGGGTTTGGAACTGGGGCCTCATGGTGGCATCAAAGTCAACAAGCACATGCAGACTTCCGACCCGAGTATTTGGGCGGCGGGAGATGTCGTGGAAACCGAGCATCCTGTACTTCCGGGAACATACCTGACGCCGCTGGCGGGGCCGGCAAACAGGCAGGGCCGCGTGGTAGCCGACAACATTTGCGGAAGAGATTCGGTGTACGAGTCAACCCAGGGCACGTCCATCGTCAAAGTCTTTGACATGGTTGTCGGCGGGACGGGTGCGACAGAACGGCAGCTAACCGCAGCCGGCATCCCGTACCGAGCCGTACACATCCATCCTTCCGGACACGCCGGGTACTATCCGGGGACGGCGATGATGCACATCAAGACGCTGTTCGACCCTGAAACTGGCCGAGTGTATGGCGCTCAGGTCTCCGGCTATGACGGCGTGGACAAGCGGCTGGACACACTCGCTATGGCCGTCCGGCAACGGATGACAGTTTTCGATTTGGAAGAAGTGGAACTGGCGTACGCCCCGCCATTTGGTTCAGCGAAAGACCCCGTCAACATGGTGGGGTTCGTTGGATCCAACACGATCCGCGGGGACCTCACGCTGTGGTATCCGAATCAGTTCCCAGAAATCGCGGAAGACGCGATGATTGTCGACGTGCGGACTCCCGAAGAGTACGACCTGTGGCACATCTCGGGGGCGATCAACGCTCCCATCGCACAGTTCCGCGAAAAGATCGAGGATTGGGACCGAGACAAGCACATCCTGCTCTACTGCGCTGTCGGTTTCCGTTCCTACCTTGCCTACCGGATTCTGGTGCAACGCGGATTCACGAACGTTCAAACCCTGTCAGGTGGGTCCAACACGTTCCGTGCCTTCTTCGACATTGACGATGCTGGGGCGGCGCCTCAGAAGCCGGAGATTACGTACTCCACAGCTGACTTGTCGACTACACCCGGCGCGCCTCCAGAAGAGATCGAACTGGACTGCACAGGACTAGCCTGCCCTGGCCCAATAATGAAGCTCTCCAAAACCATGGAGGACTTGAACCCAGGTGACGTCGTGGAGGTTACGGTATCGGACCCGGGCTTTGCACAAGACGGGCCGGCGTGGGCGAAGGCTCATGGCAACACGGTCCTCAGCCTTGTTCCGAAGGGGCCGGGTTACGTAATGAGGGTTCGTGCCGGTGGGAAGCAGGACACGGTTGACCTTCGGGTTGGCGTGGACACCAGGGAGGGCATGTCCTTTGTGGTATTCAGCGGCGACATGGACAAGGTTCTGGCAGCTTTCATCATCGCGAACGGCGCGTTAGCTATGGGTGAACCGGTGCGAATGTTCTTCACCTTCTGGGGACTGAACGCGCTGCGTAGGTCCAATCCGCCGAAAACGGAGCGGAAAGCTCTGGACAAGATGTTCAAAATGATGATGCCCTCGGGCCCCGATGATCTGAAACTTTCACAAATGAACATGGGCGGGGCTGGAACCGCCATGATCAAGAAAGTCATGAAAGACCACGACGTGCAGTCAGTCCCCGAGCTAATCAAGTCAGCGATGGCCTCAGGGGCGGAGATCACAGCGTGCACGATGACCATGGACCTTCTGGGGATAGCGCCGGACGACCTGATCGACGGCGTGAACTACGGGGGAGTCGCATCCTTCATCGCTGCAAGCAACAAGAGCAACAGCACCCTGTTCATTTAGTTCGCTAGTTCTTAGCGGGGCGAGGGCGGTGTTTTCGGAAAACCGCTCTTGCCGGCTATTTGCAGTAGAGGCGGCGCTCTACTTTCAGTAGTGGAGCCACCTAGGAGACTCGAACTCCTGACCTGCTGTTTACAAGACAGCTGCTCTACCAACTGAGCTAAGGTGGCACACCGTTTCGAGCGGACCCTGAACGGTGTCGTTGCCCCGCTTCTTTAATTGCGGTGCGGCACTATCTTTCCTGGAAGGAGCCGCGACGTCAAAGCCGGCAACGCAGTTAGTGACGCTATCCGCAAAAACGGGGGGTGTTTTAGTTGCTCAACTCCGTGATTTGGGTTTGCAGGGAAGCGAACATCTCCGCGCCGTCGTTACCCGTGGGAGAGATCTTTGTCCCGTTGTAAACCAGTTCTGGGCTAGCTGTACGGTCGCGGCCATTTACTTCCTTGGCGACCCAGTCGTTCGTGGATGCTGTCAAGTAAGCCGTCCCCACCTCGTTGTTGAAGGTCGCGACGACGTCTTCGGGCACACCCGTGTCCCGAGCGATCTCAGATACCGTCTCCAACGCGGCTTCTGCGGTGTTGACTCCAGAGCCATCCTGCGTTTGCAGCGCATTAGCGTAGTAGTCGATGAGACCCTTATGGAACGCAATGAACGAGTCGGGGGCGTAGGCGGCTACAAGCACGCTGGCTCCCGCAGCGGCCGTGTTGTACGGGCCACCGGCCGTAAGGACCGGCTGGTACATCAGGTTGAACTCCCCGTCGCTAGCCGCTTCGGTCAGATAGGATCCGACCGCGTAATCAAGTGTCACGCACCCGGCGCAGGTGTAGTCAAAGTACATGTATAGGTCACCGACGTCAGGGTTTGTCACCCCGACACCTTCCGAAGAAACGGCAATTGGTTCCCCCTGCTGGAACTGTTCGGGCAACGCGTCCGAGGGCGCTTGGGCTACAGGACGGTTCACGATTACTACGACAATTGCAACGACAATCGCCAGGGCGAGTGCGGTGACAATCGCGATGATCAAGTCGCGTGTTCTCTTGTCTGCTTTCGCCTGCTTGGTTCGCATTTGCTTTGCTTTTTGTCTTGCGGTCTGACTACCCGCGTCTACGTTCTTCTTTGCCATGGGGACACTCTACTTGGTCCGAAAAGTTCGTCTACAGGACAACCAGAAACCCGAAAGCGACAACAAGCAACGTCGCCCACACCCACCTCAGCCCGGTGGTTGGCGCAATCCAACTAAAGATTCGCGCCAGGCCAATGCGTGCCCACCTGGAAGTTGGCATGGCCCACGCGGCAAAGAGCGCTCCCACGGATGCGGCTCCAACGCACCACGGGTATGGGCCGACATGCCATGGATATGGCGCCTCAACACCGCTTTGAGGGAACCAGTATGTGAGAGACTCGACCTCAAACGGAACTCCCATGGCGGCTGAGGTCCCCAAGCTAGCGACCATCCACACCAACAGAAACGCAATTGCCCCTACCGCGTAGCCCGGCAGCATGGCGACAAACGCTGTGGTGAAGGTCCAGGGCACTGACAGTGCCGCCACGGGACCATCTGACTTGCGGGGTCCTCCGAAGCTGTTCCGGCGCGTGGAGATTTGGACTTCTGCCCTCCCAATCGCTTGCGCCAACAGGAGAACTGCGGCACCAGGGAGGATCCAACCGATGCCCGCGACCGCAGGGATCCATCCCAGAACCGCAAGGAGCAGGACGCTCAGTAGCGTCGCGGGTCGTGCGAATGGGTGGCGGTATGCGGCAGGCTGCTGCCAAAGTTCCTGAAACGGCGTCTGACCAGGCACTTGGGGCGGTATCTGGCCCGG
>CAYFRT010000022.1:0-28780 GCA_964345585.1 uncultured Actinomyces sp.
GTTGGGCGGCGCTTGGGTTGGGCATGTGTGCTGGGCGGCCGCCGTCAGTCTGGCGCACGGCGGGCACACAGCGGTTTGGAGTCCACAGGATCCTTCCCTGTCCTGCCCAGCCGCGAAGCGAGGGTTTGATAGAGCCTGGGCTGGGCGACGGAAGCTGATGCGAGAGGGATGACAGTTACAGGGACTGCAGCTGAGGTGCATGGCTAGGAGTCGAGGTTTATGAAAACAAGTTGCCAGGCATGTGGCTGCTGGGCATAGGGCTGCTAGGCGTAGGGCTGCTAGTCGTAGGGCAACTAAGAATTGGGGGTAGTTGCTTGGATCACCTCGGCGTAGCCTTAGGAAATGGAACTCAAAACTAAACGAATCTACGACAAGCCCGCAGAATCAGACGGGTTTCGGGTTCTGGTGGACAGGATTTGGCCTCGGGGAGTCAGCAAAGCTGAGGCTGATTTGGACGAGTGGCTCAAGGACATCGCCCCCTCAACCGAGTTACGCAAGTGGTTTGGGCACGATCCCTCCAAGATGGAGGAGTTCACCAAGAGGTACGAAGCTGAACTCGATGAGAATCCTGCGGTGGCAACTCTGCAGGGTTACATGGAAGACCACGAAGTTGTGACACTCCTTTATGGCGCGAAGGACACAAAGGATAACCAGGCCGTTGTGCTCGCGAACTACATGCACACGCACGCCTGATCCGCCCCGCGTGTTGCGGGGCAGACTGGCTGGCGGAGGCGCCACAGTTGGGTCAGGTTGGGTCTGCCGGGTCAGTCCCCGAACTGGTCTGCGCCAAGGAGGCGTGCCAGGTCCCGGTCGAATAGGGCTTTGAGGGAGGTTTCGGTTTCCTCCATCTCGGACTGAACGTCGGTGTTTGTCGTCAGCACCTTCACCAGGCCCTTGCCAATGGCTAGGTCGCCGCCGGGCAGGAACACTCGCGCCCAGTCTTGGCTTCGAGCCCTAGACAGTTGGTTGACGGCTGTTTCGAATTGGGGCTTTTCCTTGTAGACCTCGGTCATATCCGCGTCCTGTTGGACGGGCAGATAACCCGTGAGCGCGGAGTACTTGGCAGTGTTTTCCGCGTTGGTGAGATAGGTGGCGAAGATCCCCGCAGCCAGCTGACGCTCAGGGGAGGACTTCGAAGCAATCGCAACGCCTGCACCACCCGTTGGGACTACTTGAGTGTCCCCGGTGGGACCCAATGGGAGGAAACCGACCCCGACCTCGAAGCTTGCCGTGTCAAGAATTCCCCCCAGCGTCCCCGTCGAGTCAACGGTCTGGCTCACCGCACCGGCGGCGAAGTCCGTCGAAGGGGGGCCACTGAGCACTCGTGCCAACTTGTCTTTGACTAGGTTTTGGGCGAACGTGACTGCCTCGACCGTGTTCGGGTCAGAGATAGTGTTCAAGTCCCACTCGTCACTCCACGCACCTCCGTAGCCCCAAACAAGGTTGGACATGGACCAGGCGGGATAGTTCGCCTCGGGCGGGTACCCAAATGGGGCGGCGCCCAAGTTTGCGTCAGCAAGTGTCTGCGAGACCTCGCGGAACTCTTCCCAAGTTTCGGGGGCCTTATCCTCCAACCCGGCAGCCGCGTAGTGCTCCTTGTTGTAGAAAAACAACGGGGTGGAGCGGGCATAGGGGACGGCGAAGTGGTAGCCCTCGTACAAATAATCCTCGTACAAAGCGGGCCAGTAACCGTCAGTTGAGATGTCGGCCGCCTCGAAAAGTGTGTCGAGTGCGATGATGGACCCGTTTAGATACGCGGGGAACCAAGTGGCGTCAGACAAGACTACTAGGTCTCCGGCGTCACCGCTGATCTGGGCGGTTTGGAACTTCTGGGCAACCTCGGGATACGAGGCACCCGCGGTCACCAAGTTCACCTTGATGCCAGTTTCCGCTTCAAAGTTGGCGATCACTTCACGCTCAAAATCAATGGAAGCGCCGGGGTGGTTGCTCCAAAATGTGATCTCGTCAGCGGGCTCAACCCCAGTGAAATCAACGACTGGCGGCTCCAGCGGCTGATCCCCCGTGATGATCGTGGGGCCCACGCACCCGCTCAGCGCAGCGCTCCCCACAACCGCCAGGGCAACCATGCCTGCACGCGCAGCCCGGTTCCGTTTCGCTTGCGACTTAGCCTTCTGCATCACTTCACCGCTCCTTGCGTCAGACCAGTCACGATGTACTTTTGCAGGAACGCAAACACAATCAGGACCGGCGCGATCACCAGCACAGCACCGGCCATCAGGACGCCGTACGCACCCGTGTTGCTCTCCAGGGATTGGAGCAGGTTCAGTCCGACGGGCAATGTCATCTTGTCTGGCGTATCCGTGATGACGAGGGGCCATAGGAAACTGTTCCACTCGGAAACAATGATGACCAGGGCGACCGTCGCGATAGACGGGGCCATCACCGGAACCACGATCTGCACCAGTTTGCGCCAGTGTCCCGCCCCGTCAAGTTCTGCTGCCTCGAGCAGAGCCGGCGGAATAGTCTTGTATTGCTGTCTGAGCAGGAACGTGCCGAACGCCGTTCCCAAACCGGGCAAGATAATGCCCCAGAGAGTATTTCTTCCGCCCAGCATACTTATCGTTATGTAGTTGGGAAGCATAGCGGCTTCCGTAGGGACCATCAGTGCGACCAAGATGGCGAGGAAAATGAAGTTCTTGCCAGGAATATCAATGAATACGAGGGCGTAGGCCGTTGTGATCGCCAGCGCCACCTTTATGGCAGAACCCGCGGCCGTGACGATGATCGAGTTCAGGAAGACTCTGCCAAGCGGCACGTTTTCTGCCACCTGAGCATAGTTTTGAAGGGTGGGGTTCTGCGGCCACAGCGTCGTGTTTATGTCGACGATTTCTGAGGTTGGTTTGAACGAGGAAATCACCATCCACAGCAACGGCAGAACAATAATGATCAGGGCAATGATCATTGGAACGTAGCCAGCGAACAGCGTGGAGACGATGTTCTCTTTACTGAATGCCTTCCGCCATCCCACGGGGCTTTGCCGGATTTTTCCTTCTTCGGGCGCCGGGGCGATCGGCTCGACGATAAGGCTCATGCGTAATGCACCTTCCTTTCAACGAAGCGGATTTGCAGCGCAGTCATGGCGAACAAAACGATGAACAAAATGACTGAGATTGCGGCCGCATAACCGGCCCTTTGGTAAGCGCCGAATGACTGGAGGTAAATCTCGAAGATGATTGTGTTGGTGCCGTTGCCCGCGGGGGTCATGATCCGCAAGATGTCGAATGCCTGCATCGACCCCAGGATGGTTGCGATTAGCAGGAAGAAAACTGTGGGACTCAACAGGGGGAGGGTCACGTTGAAGAACCGTCGCACCGGGCCGGCCCCGTCAAGGTTTGCGGCTTCCATCAGATCCTCGGGAATCGACTGGAGACCGGCGATGAAGATGACTGCGCAGTATCCGAGGTTTTTCCAGATGTAAACGATGATCACCATCGTTAGGGCGAGGGTGGGGTTCAAGAACCACTCGGGTGAGGACTTACCAATCCATTCGAAGAAGTACCTCATCACCCCAAGGCTGGGGTCGAAAATGAACGTCCATACCAAGCCGACGCCTACCCCGGAAAGAACATAGGGAGCGAAGATCGCGGTGCGGGCTACCGTTCGACCGGGCAGGTTCTTGTTCAACACCAATGCCATCAGCAAGCCCAGGATCATGGAGCCGGCCACCGTCACGACCGTGAAGATGATTGTCACTCGCCAAACTTCAACGCCCGAGGGCGACGTGAAGAACTCCTTGTAATTGTCCCACCCCACGAACCGGGCAGTCGCGGCTCCAAGACGCCAATCAAGCATGGAAAAGCGAATGTTTTGGAACAACGGGTAGTAGATGAAAGCCAGAATCAGGGCTATGTTGGGGCCGGCGAAGACGACAAACCAGAACATGTTCCGCGAGCGTTTGATGCGTTTGTCGCGTTTGTTCAACGCATCATCCGTGGTTCTTTGTTCGGGTGTCCTCGTCGATACTTGACTCGAGGAACTCATGGACCTGATCTCTGCTCTCTCAAGATAGTGATGTAGTTTTTCTGTGGCGCCGAGGGGTTCGGATGGGAATGTGTAGCGTGGCCATCAACGGACGTGAACACATCTTCAAGATCGGACCTGGGCGACCCACGGTTAATGATGTCACAGACCACACTTGAGTTTGACCAGGAGCGCTCTGGAATCTCCTGCCAGCCGGCGTGGGGCGGGCGATGCCTGCTGAATGTGGGCCCGTGGTCCGGGGTGCTGAGGCAGAATGTTCCCATGACAGAGGTTTCCGAAGTTCTTGAATGGGACCAGTTTGGTGCCGCAAGCCGCGAACTTGCACTTGAAGTTTGGGACTCCGGATTTCAGCCAGAGATCATTGTTTGCGTGGCAAGGGGCGGGTTGATTCCCGCCGGAGCGATCGCCTACGCGTTGGACAAGAAGAGCGTCTTAGTGCTGAACGTGGAGTTTTACACGGGGATCGGCACGACCCTGCGCGACCCGCGCCTGGTGGACCCGGTTCCGGATAACCACGGGATGCAAGGCAAAAGAGTTCTTATCGTCGATGACGTTGCTGATTCTGGTCGCACCTTAGAGTTCGTGAGAGCAATTTGTGAAGAGTACACGGACGAAATACGTGTTGCGGTTCTCTACCAGAAGTCAGTTTCGATCGTTGACTGCGACTACGTGTGGCGCAGGGTGGACGGGTGGATCTCATTCCCGTGGTCGTGCCTGCCGCCGGTAACTGGTGCGCCGGCGAAGGACTGATTCTCAAAGCCAGCTAGAGGTCGCGGTGCACCACCGTGTTTGTCGCCTGCGCAGTAGGGCGAATGATCATAGAGTCGATGTTCACGTGGGGTGGCAGGTCGAGGGTCCATACGATCGCCTCCGCGATGTCTTGGGCGAGGAGTGGCTCAGCAACCCCCTCGTACACCTTCTCCGCCTCGACTTTGTTGCCCAGTCGGTTGAGGGAAAACTCGTCCGTCTTCACCATGCCGGGCGCGATCTCGATGAACCGCACGGGTTCCCCCACCAGTTCCTGACGCAGCGTGTTTGCGATGATTCTTTCTGCGTGTTTGGAGGCGACGTAGCCACCGCCGCCGGGGTAAGTATCGTGTGCGGCGGTCGAGGTAACGAAGACAATCGAGCCACCTTCTTTCCTGAATGTCGGTAAGAAAGCGTCGGTTGCGTGAAGCGCGGTGATGACGTTTTTATCGAACATTGCCTTCCACCGCTTGGGGTCGGCGTCCGCGATGCTGTCGACGCCAAGAGCGCCACCCGCGTTGTTGACCAGAGCGTGGACTGGCCCTGCCGCAAGTACCTTCTGAGCCATTTGTTTAGTGGCGTCGGGGTTGGTGAGGTCGCACTCGAAGTGTTCGCACCTGGTTTCCGCCGCGAGTTCACGTAAGCGGTCTTCCCGTCTCGCAACTGCGACAACATGCCAGCCACGCTGTGTTAGCAGCCGCACGGTCGCTGCCCCGATTCCCGAAGATGCGCCGGTAACCACTGCTCTTTTCATCTCTGTTTCCATGGGCTTAAGTATCCCTGTTACGAGGTGTGGAGGGGTCAGATCCGCATCCGACCAGTAGCATTGCGGAAGAATCACAAATGGCGCGAAAGGGCGGGAGAGTGGGATGAAACTCAAAGGAAGAACCCTGCTTGTGACGGGCGGAGGCAGCGGCATCGGACGTCTCATAGCGCTGGGGGCGGCGGAGCGGGGCGCAAAAGTCGTGCTGTGGGACCTTCACGTAGAGTCTGGTGAGGCGGTGCGTGACGAGATTCGCGCAAACGGCGGTGTTGCCGAAGCCTTCCAGGTAGATGTCTCAAACAGGCACCAGGTTGCTGAGGTCGGCAAGCGCACAGGTCCCGTAGATGTGGTTATCAACAATGCGGGAGTTATCAGTGGCGCACCGCTGATGGAGCTCACTGACGAACAGATCGAGCGGACTTTTGACGTGAACGTGCTGGCGCACTTTTGGGTGACCAGGGCTTTCCTGCCCGGCATGATTAAGCGGGGGAGCGGGACGGTCGTCACGATCGCCAGCGCTGCGGGCATGGTCGGCGTGGTAAAGCAAACGGACTACTCTTCCAGCAAATTCGCGGCCTTCGGTTTTGCTGAGTCTTTGCGGATGGAGATGCGGAAGTACCAAACGGGGGTGACCTCGTTCCTCGTCTGCCCCTACTACATCGATACGGGGATGTTCGAGGGGGTTAAGACTCGGTTCCCCCTCATTTTACCGATACTCCAACCGGAGTATGTGGCGGAAAAGGTGCTCAACGGAATCGAATCTGGCAGGGAGCTCCTGATCCTTCCGTGGTTCCCAAGGCTGGTTCCAGCGCTACGCCTCCTTCCCGTCCGCGCGTTCGACGCCGTTGTTGATTTCTTCGGGATCAACCAGGGGATGGACCAGTTCGTGGGCCGCGCAAAAGATGATGCCAAAGCGAAGGTTCGCAAGTAGGTTCTGTCGCGCGTGATCAAATATCTGGGCTCCAAAAGAGTGCTGATCCCGGCGTTAAGTGCCATGGCATCTGCCACGGGAGCGGAAACGGCCGTGGACATGTTCACTGGAACCACCCGTGTTGCCCAGGCTTTCAAAAAGCAGGGGCTACTGGTGACGGCCAACGATATTGCCACTTATTCCAGGGTTTTGGCACAGTGCTATATCGAAGCTGATGCGACCGCGTTTGAGCGCGCCGAGCTGGATTCGCTAATCCGCGACCTCAACGCCACACCCGGGCACCCCGGGTACTTCACTGAAACGTTTTGCGAGAAAGCGCGTTACTTTCAGCCAAGAAATGGTGCGAGGGTGGATGCGATTCGTGACCGGATTGAAACTGAACTGGCGGGCAGCCCCTATTACGCGATTGCGCTTACTTCCCTGATGGAGGCGGCTGACCGGGTCGACTCCACGACGGGGTTGCAGATGGCGTACCTGAAACAGTGGGCTCCTCGTGCTCACAATGACCTGGAAATGAGGGTGCCGGCATTGCTTGATGGGCCGGGGGTCGCGTTGGGGGAGGACGCGAACTCGTTGGCGGGTTCGCTGCCGGAGACGGACCTCATGTATCTGGATCCGCCCTACAACCAACACCGATATTTCACGAACTACCACGTTTGGGAGACTCTGATCCGCTGGGATGATCCGGAAGCGTACGGAGTAGCGCAAAAGCGCATCGATGCGCGGGACGAGGAGACGAAAAGCCCCTACAACAAAAAACGCGAAATGAAGGATGCTCTTTTCGACCTGATGTCGCGAGCACGTGCAAAGACAATGATGATCTCCTACAACAACGAGGCGTGGATCGAGGCTCCCGAAATGCAGGCTGCCCTGGGGGAGAAATACGAGGCTCAAGCCGTCTTTTCCTTCGACCACAAACGGTACGTGGGGGCGCAGATCGGCATCTATAACCCCGAGGGGCAGAAGGTCGGAGCCCCCGGCGCGTTGAGGAATAAAGAGAACGTTTTCGTCGCCGGCGATGCCGAGGTGGTGTACGAGGTGGAAAGGGTCATGTCCGCAGGCATCCCATAATCGGTGAGGAGAAAGCGGCCGAACTCCTCATCGGAGCTCGACCGCTTTTCCCGGTGCAGCATCCAATACAGCTGCAACCTTGCGCCTAGCGCCTTTGCGGCATCTACTGCACCGACCAGCCGCCGTCGGTTGGCAGAATCACGCCGTTGATGTTCATGGCGTCATCGCTGAGCAGCCATGCGATGGCTGCGGCTTGGGTGTCTGCCGTCGATACGGGCGGGATGAGGGCCAAGAAGGGCGCCATACGCTCGTGAGCGAAATCGGACTTGAATGTGCCCTCAATATTTGTCGCGACACCACCGGGTGCGACCGCGTTGACACGGATTCCAAGTGGCCCGTAGAGGAACGCTTCCGACTTTGTCATGCCAGCAATCGCGTGCTTTGACGTGCCGTATGCGGTGCCGGCGGCGTTTCCGCGAAGGGCTGCCTGGCTTGCTACGTTGACGATGGAGCCCTCCCCTTGCTCAATCATCAGGGGGAGTACTGCCCGAGAAATCTTGAACGTTCCCGTCACGTTCACGTTCATCACGCGGTCCCAGAGTTCATTGGAGACCTCGTGCAACGGCATCATTCCGTCCATGATGCCGGCAACGTTCGCTAGGCCATCAATGCGCGGTCCGGCGGCTTCCATGATGCGTGCAACATCCTCGTCCTTCGTAATGTCGCCTGCTACAGGAATAACTGTGCCTTCGGGGAACCTTGCAGCGGCTTCCGCCAGGCGTTCTTCGGAGATGTCAGCGGCGATCACCTTCCCGCCCTCGGCAACAATGCGTTCCAAAGTGGCAAGGCCAATCCCGGAACCGGCCCCAGTGATGATCACAACTTTGTCTGCGAATCGTTGGCCGGTGGCTTCCAAGGCGTCATCTTCAGGCATGACCCCGTCGTTTCCGGCCAGGAGGATTTGGTCGACAAGTTCTTGAGGGAAACGGCCATGCGACATTGCGGGCAGGCCCCCGAGGGGAAGGGCTTTCATCTGTTCGAGGGTTGCCGCCTCGATCCCAGCTTCCGCGAAAACTGCTGCTAGGACGGGACCGCCCTTGGGGTGATCCAGCCATTCTCTGATTGTGCGGCGACCGTTCAATGGTTTGCTCATGATTACTCCTTGAGGTCTTGAGGTCACGTCTTGTTTGACGTGACGCTTCGAGGGGGACGATGGGTGGCTCGCCAGCGAGCAACACACGCTTACTCTGACACAAACGATCGTTTAGGTCTATAGGTGGAGGGGGACTCTGGGCAAACTTTGAGATTTGCCCGTCTCTGATGCTTCTCTGCACCCTCTGGACGGATTTGGCTCGGTCTTGGAGCGCTTTTCCGCCGGACAGGGGGTCGAGCCTTATAGGTCACTCCCGCTAACGCTGAATGTGTCACACGCTTCCAGTGTGCCGTTCGTCAGGCCGGTGGTGAACCAGCGCATTCGTTGCTCGGAGGATCCATGCGTCCATGTGTGCGGGGTGACTTGGCCAGTAAAGGTCTCTTGGATGTGGTCATCTCCGACGGCGGCCGCGGCGGACAAGGCGTCTTTGATCTGTTCCTGCGTGGGCTCCTCCAAGAAGGTGACGCCGTTGGCGTCTTTAGTGGTTGAAGCGCCTCCGACCCACATTCCCGCGTAGCAGTCTGCCTGCAGCTCCAGGCGTACCTGGTCCGAGGTCGGGCCAGTCTCGGTCCTGTCGGCCTCCGACATGTAGCCGAGTTCGTTTTGGATGTGGTGACCGAACTCGTGCGCCACGACATAAAGCTCCGCCAAGGGGCCACCGGAGGCGCCATAGTCAGTCGACAGTTCTTTGAAGAAACCGGTGTCCAGGTAAACCGTCTGGTCGGCTGGGCAATAGAAGGGGCCGACTGCCGACGTTGCGGCCCCGCATCCTGTCTGTACGCTACCGGTAAAGATCACCATGTCCGGGATCACGTACACCACCCCGGCTTGGTCGGGGAGTGTTCTTTCCCAATAGTCATCAAGTGAGAGTGCGGTTGCTTGCATGCGACAGTCGACCCTCTCATTGGCGTCGGCGCCAGTGAGGCATTCGTCAAGCGAATCGGAGCCGTCCGCCGGCTGATACTCGGCCTGATTGTTGCCGGTCAGCCCCAGTTCATTCAGGTCCAGGTGGCCTCCGCCAAGTATCGCGAAGATGAGGTAAACCACCAGGCCCACCCCTCCGATGCCGCCGGCGGCGAGGCCGCCTTTGACCCCGGCCCCACCCTTGCGGACCCGGTTACCGGAGATGTCTGCGTTTTGGTTGAAACTCATGGGTTGACCTTTTCGACCTTGTTCGCCGCGCCAGCCACGGCATGTTCTTTGAACGCAGTTCAGTACTCTATCGTGTGCCGCTCCCGGTTGGGGCCTTGGCGTGTCCGTGAGCTGACCTTCAGCCTATTATTCGATCATGGAAGGCTTCCGCGGCGAACTCGAACGCTTCTCGCAAGCGTCTGCCCACTGGTTCTCCTCCGCTTTCCCAAACGCCACTAAAGTGCAGTTGGAAGCGTGGGACTCAATCAGCGACGGGAACAACACTCTGGTGGTCGCGCCGACAGGATCAGGCAAAACCTTGGCTGCGTTCATGTGGGCGATCGACCGAATCATTTCGAAGAGTTCCGGCGGTGGCGGTGACACGCGAGAAGAAGGCGTCGATGCGCCGGAAGGAAGCGCCGACACGCCGGAGGAGGAGGGCGTCCAGGTCCTCTACATCTCCCCACTCAAAGCGCTGGGCGTCGACGTAGAGCGGAATCTGCAGGCACCCCTCGTTGGCATTAGGGAGGCTGCCCGCAACCTCGGAGTTCCAGTCCCGGAAGTCTCCGTCGGAGTTCGCTCCGGCGACACGCCCCCAAATGAGCGCCGCCGCCTGGTGAAGCACCCTCCCGACATTTTGATCACGACGCCGGAGTCGTTGTACCTCATGCTCACCTCGGACGCAGCCAAGATCCTGCGCACCGTCACCACCGTGATCGTCGACGAGATCCATGCCCTCGCCCCCACCAAACGCGGCACCCACCTGGCGCTGTCCTTGGAGCGGCTGGAAATGCTGACCCAGCACCCGGTGCAGCGAATCGGGTTGTCAGCAACTGTGCGCCCGGTGCAGGAAATCGCGCGTTTCCTCGGCGGCGACCGCCCTGTGATAGTTGTCGCACCGAAGTCAAAGAAGCATTTTGACATCACCGTCGAAGTGCCAGTTGAGGACATGTCCAACCCGCCGGCCGCGCCCCCGGAAATGATGGATGCCTCGTCCACCACCGCCGAACACCGGGTGGGTTCGATGTGGCCGGCGATCGAAAAGTCTCTATACGACCGCATCATGTCGGCGCGATCCACGATTGTGTTTGCGAACTCGCGCCGGTTGGCCGAACGGCTGACTTCCCGACTTAACGCCATCTATTCCGAGGAGATGTCCGAGGCCAGCAGGGACGAAACCGAGGACATCGAACTGGCACGCGCTCACCACGGCTCCATCTCGAAAGAGGTCAGAAAACGGGTCGAGGAGCAACTCAAATCCGGGCACCTACGCTGCGTGGTGGCGACGTCTTCGCTGGAACTTGGCATCGACATGGGGGCTGTCGACCAGGTGATTCAGATTGATCCGCCGCCGTCGGTAATCTCGGGTCTGCAACGCCTGGGGCGTTCCGGGCACCAAGTCGGTGGTGTTCCCAAAGCAGTTTTCTATCCGACTCACAGGTCGAAACTGGTTGAGACCGCGGCCATTGTCCAAGGCATGCAAGACGGCGAGATCGAGACGCTCAGCCTGATCGAGAACGCCCTGGACGTCCTCGCCCAACAGACCATTGCGGCCTCCTCGGCGGGGGATCTGGGCGTCGACGACTGGTACCGGGTTGTTCGGCGCAGCGCCCCGTATTCGGACCTGCCGCGCAGCGCTTACATCGCCACTTTGGACTTGGTTTCCGGCAAGTACCCGTCCAGTGAGTTCGCAAACCTGCGGGCGCGCGTCAACTGGGATCGGCACAACGACGTGTTGGAGGGGCGACCAGGTTCGAAACGGCTCGCAGTCACTCAGGGTGGAACCATCCCTGACCGGGGCCTTTACCGCGTCGTGATCGCGGGGGACAGGGAAACCTCGGCGGAGTCCGTGCGCGTGGGGGAGTTGGACGAGGAGATGGTGTACGAAACCCGAGTCGGCGAAGTCTTCGCGCTGGGCACCACCTCGTGGCGAGTCCGAGGGATCGGAAAAGACAAAGTTGAAGTTGTCCCCGCTTTCGGAGTGCCAGGCAAAATGCCTTTTTGGAGAGGGGATTCGCCATCTCGCCCGGCAAGCCTAGGGGTGAGGATCGGTGACCTTGCCTCAACCATCACGAAGCACCTGGAGGGAGGCCATCAACGCCAGGCGCGCGCAATCCTGGGTGATCTCGGGTTTGACGACAACGCGGTTTCCAACACCCTTGCCTACCTGTCTGAGCAGGTTGAAGAATGCGGCTTCGTCCCCAACGCGCGTGAATTGCTAGTTGAGCAAACAAAAGATGACGTGGGGGATTGGCGCCTAATCTTGGAGTCCCCTTACGGCATGGCGGTGCATGGGCCGTGGGCGCTGGCAATAAACGCTCGGATACAGGAGCAGATGGGGGCGGACGGCCAGGCGGTTCCCAGCAACGACGGGATTATTGTTCGTGTCAGCGACACCTCGGACGAACCGCCGGGGGCTGAACTTTTCCGGTTTGATCCCGAGGAGATCTTGCAGATCGTTACTTCCGCCGTTGAAGGATCTGCACTATTTGCTTCTCGGTTTCGCGAATGCGCAGGCCGCGCACTGATCCTTGGGGGAAGTCGGCCGGGAACTCGAACTCCGCTTTGGCAGCAGCGGCAGCGTTCCGCGCGCCTCTTGGAGGTCGCGGCCCGGTATCCGAACTTCCCGGTCATCCTTGAGACTTTGCGCGAGTGTTTGAACGACGTCTACGACATGTCGACTTTGCAGGCGCTGATGGCGGACATCACCTCGCGCCGGGTCCGATTGGCGCAGGTCAAGACGGATTCGCCAGGGCCTTACGCTCGCTCGCTGCTGTTCGGATATGTTGGCGAGTTCATGTACCAGGGCGACTCACCTTTGGGGGAGCGCAGGATCGCGGCGCTGAGTGTCGACCCTCGGGTCCTGCAGGAACTTCTGGGGGGCGTCGAGTTGAGCGAGCTCCTGGAGGCGGAAGCTCTCATCCAAGTCGAGGGGGAGCTGCAACACACCGCGGATGGCTGGAAGATGGTGGGCGAGGAAGGGCTGGTAGATCTGCTCCGCTCACTCGGCCCGCTGACCGAGGACGAGGTGGAGCAGCGAATCATCGATTACCAACCGGCCCTGCTCACTGCGGTAATAGGGGACCGCAGAGCTTTCCGCACCCGCATCAATGGCGTCGACATGGTGGCGGCAGTGGAAGACGCCGGCCTTCTGGTTGGCGCGCTTGGCGTGGCATTCCCCCAGGGTGTTCCTTCCGTCTTCAGCGAGATCCCCGATGACCCCACTTTGAATCTGGTGCGCAGGTACACGCAAACCCACGGTCCGTTCCTGCCCGGCGACCTGAGCGCCAGATACGGACTTTCGAAGACCACAATCGACAAAACCCTAAAGACGTTGCAGGCTGAAGGCGTTGTAGATGCTGGGGATTTTCTTCCCGACGAACTGGCGCAGCGGTTGGACGAGGACACCCGGACCACCACCCAGTACGTCAGCCGCCGAGTGCTTGCACGTCTGAGGGCTGTCTCCTTGGCGTTGCTCAGAGGAAGCGTGGAACCTGCGACGGGCCCGAACTATTGTCGTTTCCTCCACCAGTGGCAGCACTTGGATGACCGGCTCCGCGGCATCGACGGGGCGCTCAGCACAGTGGATTTGTTGGCAGGCGTGCCACTGCCAGCATCAACGATCGAAACGCTGGTGCTTCCGGCGAGGGTCCGAGATTACGAATCAAAGATGCTCGACGACCTTGTGAGTTCGGGTGAGGTTACGTGGGTTGGGAGCGAATCTCTGTCCCGGCGTGATGGCTGGGTCAGCCTCCACCCAACAGACACCTTGGACCTGACACTGCGACCCCGACCGGTGGAGATCATCGGCGACCCCCTACAAGTGGCGATTGCAGACGTGCTCTCTGACAAAGGCGCATTGTTCGCAAGTGCCTTGAGCGCGGAACTGGCAGACAGGGGCCTGAATCCCAGTGCTTCGGAGTTGGCGGAAGCGCTCTGGGGCCTCGTGTGGGGCTCAGTCGTAACGTCCGACTCCTACGGTGCCTTGCGGGCCAAGGTCGCAGGTCGGGCTGGGTCCCAGAAATCTAGGCCAAGCCGGCCAAGGGCCCGGGCGTTACGTGCCGGCGCCTACTCGGGCCTCCGGCCTCGCGGCACACGCATGCCGGCTCTCAGTGACCCAACACTTTCTGGGCGTTGGTCCCTCCTCTCCCCGGAAGTGCGGGTAGTCCAGGCGGGATCCGCAGGAGTGCCCGGAGCCCTCGAGCCCCGCGGAACGCCCGAAACCCGTGCACCCCGGCGCGACCACACCGACCCGGCAAGCCCCCCGGAACTAACCGCCGCGCAGGCCACCACCTGGCTTGCGTTGATGCTCGAACGCTACGGCGTTGTGACTTCCGCGATTGTGAAGAACGAGGGGTTCCCCGGCGGCTACGCACAGGCCTACCGATTGCTGATGCAGTTCGAGGAAACCGGTGCTTGCCGCCGCGGCTATTACATCCAAGGTCAGGGCGGAGCCCAGTTCGCAGCAAGTTCAACCATCGACGCATTGCGCTCTTTCTCCTCCGGACCTCAGAAGGTCAACCCCGCAGAATCCTGGGAGCACAGGACCCTCACCCTGTCTGCCGTCGATCCCGCCAACCCATACGGGTCAGTGCTTCCCTGGCCCGAACCAGGAGCATCGGGCACGCACGAACCCAAACGCAACCCGGGCGCACTCCTTGTCACCACCGACGGTGAACCGATCCTGTACCTTGAACGAGGGGGAAAAAGTGCCCTCACCTTCACCCACCCGAAACCTGAGGATCCCGCAGCAGAGTCTGCCCTAACCGCAAAGCTAGCGGCCGCTGCCCGGTCCCTGGTTAAGAGTTGCCGTCAAGGTGGCCTCGCCACGTTCACCATTGAGACCGTCGACGGTGAACCCGTAGCGGCAACACCGTGGAACCAGCCGCTCACAGACGCCGGATTTGAACCAGTGCCTCGCGGTCTCCGCCTCCGCAGAAAGGTCCTCTGATGCCCGAAGGTGACACAGTTTTCCGCGTAGCCAGAAGCCTGAACGAAGCCCTGGCGGGCACAACCCTCACCCGCGGGTCCATCCGCACGGGCCAGTTCGGTCACATCGACCTGCAAGGGGAACTGGTGAGCGAAGTCGACTGCTACGGCAAACATCTTCTGATCCGATTTCCAGACAAAGTCCTGCGTTCCCACCTGCGAATGGAAGGCGCTTGGCACATTTATGCGCGCAACGCACGGTGGCGTAAACCTGCTCATCAGGCACGGATTGTCTTGGCGAACCGGGACAGTGTCGCCGTTGGTTTTCTGGTTTCCGACATCGCACTGGTCCCCTCGAACCAGGAAGGGGACCTGATCGGCCACTTGGGCCCCGATGTTCTCAAACCCGACTGGTTTGAAGGCGGTTTTGAACGGGCCAAACAGAACTTGGAACGGGACCCTCGCCCCATCCACGTCGCCCTTTTGGACCAAAGAAACGTGGCCGGCTTCGGTAATGAGTACGCGAACGAACTGTGCTATCTGCGGGGCGTGAACCCATGGACCCCAGCAAACGAGGTCGACATCCCCGCAATGCTGAAACTGGGTCACCGGCTGATCCACGCCAACAAGAACAGAGTCGCGCGCACCACCACCGGTAACACCCGCCCCGGTCAGCGTCTCCACGTTTATGGCAAAGCAGGGCGCCCCTGCCCGCGTTGCGGCACCCAGGTGAGGTTCGGGCGCCTCGGCGCGGACCCTTCTAGCGGACGTCATGTGTATTGGTGTCCGAGGTGCCAGGGATCTTAGGCCTTCCAACCCTGTTCCCTTGTTCGTCCCAGAGGCCCGTTAGCCCCCGGTTTTCTGAGCCCAAAGGGTTCGTGTCTACCACCCCCGCAGCCTGCATCAGCGCGAAACAGTTTTTCGGACCAACAAAGGAGAATCCACGGGATTTCAACTCTTTGGCCAGCGCCACAGATTCTGGGATCGACGCAGGAATATCCTCAACATAGACGGGGCAGGGGGTGCGTTCCGGCTGGAAACTCCACACCAGTTCTGCCAAGCCGCCCGGGTAGCCTTCCAGGTTGCGCACGGCCTTCGCGTTCCCGACCACTGCGGCAATTTTCTGCCGGTTCCTGATCATTCGGTCATCTTGCATCAGACGGTCGATGTCCTCTTCCTCCAGGAGTGACAGGTACCCAACGGAGAAACCTTGGCAGGCGGCCCGTAACCGCGGCCGACGCAGGAGGACCGATTTCCACCTCAGCCCCGCCTGGAACACCAAGAGGCTCTGCAACTCAAACAGGTCTTTTCCATCTGTGACGACCCGCCCCCACTCGTTGTCGTAGTAGTCCTCCAAGAGTGGATCTTTCCCAACCCAGGCAGGCCTGACCCTCCCATCACTGCCGCGCACCACCCCGGAGTTACGTTCTTTCGCCCCCTGTGTTTCTTTGGCCTTCGGCTCTGCTAACGACGGAAACAACACTGCTGTTGCGTTCATGCATCCTCCTTCATCGACACCAGCCAACGTCGCCCCAGCCCTCGTCTCCAGCGCCCAGGAGGAGATCTGTGGAGAGAGCTAGTCGCCCCGCAGGTGGGGAAGAACGCCCGGATCATACGAATCGCCTAGCACGCCAACGCCTGCACATCCAAGCACTTCCACGCGTACACCGCGCTTCTCCAACCCGAAAAGGGGCTGCTTAAACTAAGCGAACCCAAACGGCATTAGGGAGGCACACCATGGCAAAGAACGCAGATTCCAAGGGGCTAGCGGAGGCACTTGACCCAACCTCGACGCTCCCCATTGCCATTATCCGCAAAGGCCAAGCAGAAGAGGTGGAGGTCTTCTCCGGCCCTTTGACCACGGCGGACAGGCTTGCCGACATCGCGCTGGACGGCCTCGATGTCATTGCCGCGGTCCCTTTCCAACAGATTAGGGAACGAGGGTTCGACGCCATTCCCGACGACTCCGATCTCCTTTACCTCACCGCCGAAAACAAATGGGTGGTGCCCGCAGAAGAACTTACGGAACTGCTCCCGCAGACCCTTCCTTCTGCTGAAGGGCTCGGCTTCAACATTTCCGACGAGGAATACGCCGCCCTCGTCGAAAAGGTAATCGAAGATGAAATCGGAACTGGCGAGGGCGCCAACTTCGTTATCCGCAGAGACTACCGAGCCCACACCACCGACCCGATGCGTCAAGCCGCACTGGCGTGGTTCCGCCAACTCTTGGAAGGCGAACGGGGCGCGTACTGGACTTTCGCTTTCATCACCGAAGACCTGGCCCTGGTTGGCGCTTCCCCTGAAAGACATGTGAGCGCCACAGACGGCACCGTGCTCATGAACCCGATTTCCGGGACCTTCAGACACGGAAGCACAAAGACAACGGCGGATGAACTTCTAGCATTCCTCGCCGACCGTAAAGAGAGCGAAGAACTCGTCATGGTTGTTGACGAGGAACTGAAGATGATGAGCGCCGTTTGCCCCGCCGGGGGAGTCATGCGCGGCCCGTTCCTCAAACCCATGTCCAGAGTCACCCACACCGAATACTTGTTGGAAGGCAAATCCGACCTGGATGTGCGTGAGGTTCTCCGTCTAACCATGTTCGCCCCCACCGTCATCGGCTCACCGATGGGTAGCGCCTGCACGGTGATCTCCGAGTATGAACCCACAGGCCGCGGCTACTACTCCGGGGTCCTCGCCCATTTCCACCCGGGCCCCCACGGTTACACCTTGGACGCACCCATCCTGATACGCACCGCGCAGATTTCGAAGAGTGGCGATGTGACAGTGTCGGCGGGGGCGACGCTGGTGCGCCACTCCGATCCCCAAAGTGAAGCTGAAGAGACGAAAGCTAAGGTCTCCGGCGTTCTCACCGCACTGGGTCTTCTTTCCGCTGACACCACTGCTGCGGTGAAATCGCACGCGGACGTGGCCGCAGATCCCCTCGTCCTTCGGGCCCTTGAAGAACGAAACCGGGACCTGGCCCCCTTCTGGCGCGACGAGCAATTTCAGCACGCGAAAACGGCGGAGGGCACAGCACTGGTGCTCGATTTCGGTGACGACTTCACCACGATGCTGGCCCACCAACTCCGCCACCTCGGCTTGGAGGTCAATATTGTTCGATGGGACCAGGTGGACGAGGACCCCAGCGACGACCTCCTCATCTTCGGCCCCGGCCCAGGTGACCCGAACAACGACGAGGACCCCCGAGTAAAACGCGCCCAAGAACTACTGCTCACCCGCCTTGCCGCAGGCAAACCCACTATTGCTGTGTGCTTCAGCCACCAGGTCCTCAGTGCCCTGGCGGGACTCCCCGTCACAACTCTGGACGCCCCCAGACAGGGGCAGCCGCTGAAGATTGACTTGCTGGGGAAGGAATCCCTGATCGGCTTCTACAACACATTTGCTGCCCGAGGGGAAAACGGCTCCACCACCCCCATCCTGGAACTGACCGCCCATTCAGAACCCGACACCGGAATAGTTCACTCCTTGACCGCCCCCGGGGTAGGTTCAGTGCAGGGTCACCTTGAATCCGTCCTTTCGTTTGACGGGTTTGAAGCCCTGGGGCGCTTGGTCGACCATGCGTTGACAACCGCGCCAAGCCCCAGGTCGAAGGTGGCCGGTAACTGAAGGAAGGCTCCGACAATGAGTGAACTGACAACCGGCGATGTGATTGGGTGGATGGAGCAGTGGTATCCGCCAGATACTGCCGCTTCCTGGGACCGGGTAGGTTTCATCCTGGGCTCCCGGCAAACCCCGGTGAAGAAGATTCTCCTCGCCGTTGACCCAGTTGACACGGTGGCCAAAGAGGCTCTCGCGCAGGGGGCGGATCTGGTGATCACGCATCACCCGTTGTATCTGAGGGGAACCTCGTTCCTCAGCGAAGATGACGCCAAAGGTCGCCTGGTCAGCGACCTGATCCGCGGAAACATTGGGCTCTACAACGCACACACGAACGCCGACGTTGCCCACGACGGGGTGGCGCAGGCATTGGCGGACCTGGTCGGATTGGAAAACCAGGTTCCAATGGAGGTGGTGGGGGACGAGGGGACCGGCTACGGCCGCCTCGGAGACCTGCCCAGTCCTGTAACCCTGGAAGAGTTCGGCCGACACGTCGCGAACAGGCTTCCCGCAGGCCCAAACGGCCTCCTAGTTTCGGGGGACCTGAACCGGAGGATTGAACGCGTCGCCGTCTCAGGGGGCTCCGGGGACAGTTTCCTGGACCTGGCCACACAGCTGGGTGTGGATGCCTTTTTGACCGCAGATTTGCGGCACCACCCCGCCTCGGAACACATGGAAGATGGGGGCCCGGCGCTGCTTTGTGGGTCGCACTGGGCAACAGAATGGCCTTGGCTTCCCGTGCTGGCGGGGCGCTTGAGGCGACACGCGGAAGATTCAGGCCATACTCTTGAAGTGGTGGTTAGCACGACGGTCACAGAACCGTGGAGCGCTCACTTTGAAACGAAGGGAAACACCAAATGAAGGCGACGCCGGAAAACCAAAGAGACCTGCTGGAGCTCCAGCGTCTAGACCTAGAGACAATGCGCACCCAGCACCAAATGAGGAAGCACCCGTTGCGGGAAAAGTTGGAGGAACTTTCTGGCCGCTCCGATGATGTCCAACGGTTCACCGTGGCGTTGGGCGCCGACATTGAAGATCGCAGGCGCGAACTCACCCAACTTGAAGGACAGATCCAGAAGGTGGTGGACCGGGGGAAGGTTCAGCAGCAACGCCTGGACGAAGGCAAGGTGCCAATGCGTGACATGAGCGCCGTTGAACATGAGATCGGCAAGATCGGTGAGCGCAGAGACGAACTGGAAGGCGCCCTCCTGGCCCTCATGGAAGAGATCGAGACCAAAGAAGGTGCCCTTGTAGCGGCGCAACGTCAAATCGGTGAACTCGCGGATGATGAGAAGAACGCGCAACAAGAACTGGAACAGGACCTGGCAGAACCGAAAGCGAAACTGGAGGACCTGAATAACCAACGGAACGCACTTCGCGAAACACTTCCCGCAGACGTAGTCGCAGAATACGACAGGTTGGCGGAGCGGCAAGGCCTTCCAGTTGTGTTGGAACTGAAAGAGGGCTACCTGGTGAACGCGCCCGTGTCACTGTCCGCGGCAGAACTTGGGCAGGCAGCGAAAGCCCCCGCAGATCAACTGTGGATAAGCGGGGAGACCGGGTACCTAATCGCACGCCCATAAGAGCCGGCATCACCCGCCGATTGTTTTGGGTGGATGAGTTGGCCGATACGCCGGGTTCTGTCCCGGGTGCCCAATAGTGAAGGCACCCGGTGGCAGCCATTCATCTGGGATTCGCGTTACCACGAACCTCTAGCGACCTACCCGAAGGTATTGGGCGGGCAGCCCATGGCCTTCTGCTTGGTCTTGCTCCTGGCGGGGTTTACCTAGCCGGACCGGTCACCCGGCCCGCTGGTGCGCTCTTACCGCACCGTTTCACCCTTACCGCTTACGCGGCGGTTTGCTTTCTGTTGCACTTGCCCGCGGGTCACCCCGGGTGGCTGTTAGCCACCGCCATGCCCTGTGGAGCCCGGACGTTCCTCGACACCGAAATGCCGCGACTGCCTGGCCAACTCATCCGCACCAATCCTACGACACGGTTTTGTCTGCGTGAACAGCTGCCCCCACAATGCCTGCGGTGTTGAAGAGTGTTGCCGGAACCAGTTTCGTTCCCTTGACGTCCATTAGCGGCATGAACTTTTTGTGGTTGCGGGACACTCCGCCTCCCACAACGATCAGGTCGGGAGAGAACAGCATCGCAAGGTGGCTGTAGTAGCGCTCCAGGCGCTTCGCCCACTCTTCCCATGAAAGGCCCTGTTCGACGCGTTGGCTGGCGGCCGCCTCGCTTTCAGCGTCGTGGCCATCCAGTTCGATGTGTCCCAGCTCTGTGTTGGGTACCAGAACTCCGTCGTAAATGAGGGCGGAGCCAATCCCCGTTCCCAAAGTAGTGACGATGACAGTCCCATCCGTATCTTTGGCGGCACCGAAAGCATCTTCGGCAACCCCGGCGGCGTCGGCGTCATTGATCATGACGACCTCACGCTCCATATACTTCTCAAAAACTTCCTTGGCGTTCACGCCCACCCAGGCCTGATCGAGGTTCGCCATGAAAGTGATGATGTCATGGCTGATCGGGGCTGGCATCGCCACACCGGTCGGAATGCCGTCGGGGGCCTCCAACAGGTCAGCGACCTTTCTTGCAGTCTTTGCTACCGCCTCAGGGGTTGCAGGATAAGGAGTTTCGATCCGCACGCGTTCGCCGATGAATTCTCCTGCATCCAGGTCGACAAGTGCGCCCTTTACGCCGGAGCCTCCGATGTCGATTCCAAGTCCAACTCTTGCCATCAGTGTCACTGACCTCTCAGTTATGAAGGATTTCTCTCAAAGGTACCTGACAGTTATCAGCGCTGGCGCGAAGACAACACAATCAGGGAAGCGTGAGAATGTCCGCCCCATCTTCAGTCACTGCAATGGTGTGTTCGAACTGGGCTGTCCGGGAATGATCCGCGGTGATAACCGTCCACCCGTCGTCCCACTGCTTCCAATCGTAGGTTCCCAGAGTCAGCATCGGTTCGATGGTGAAAACCATGCCCACTTCCATCGTTTCAGCGTGGTCGGGAGCGGCATCGTAATGGGGGATGATCAGGCCGGAGTGGAACGCCTCGCCAACTCCGTGGCCCGTGTAGTCACGGACTACGCCGTAGCCGAAACGTTTCGCGTAAGCGGAAATCACGCGACCGATGACGTTGATTGGTCGCCCGGGTTTCACCGCCTTTATTCCCCGGTACAGAGACTCTTTGGTGCGCTCAATTAGTAGTTCGCTGTCGGGGTCGGTGCTGCCCGCAACAAACATTGCGCAGGTGTCTCCGTGCACCCCGTCTTTGTAGGCGGTGATGTCAATGTTGACGATGTCGCCTTCTTCTAGGGGGCGGTCATCTGGGATGCCGTGGCAGATCACTTCGTTAATCGAGGTGCAAATCGACTTGGGGAAGCCCATGTATTCGAGGGACGAGGGGTATGCCCCTTTTCCCACAATGAAGTCGTGAGTGGCGCGGTCAATAGCGTCAGTGGTAACGCCGGGGGCGACCATGGATCCAGCAAACTCCAGCGCCTGCGCGGCGATGCGCCCGGCAGCGCGGATCTTCTCAATAACCTCTGGAGACTTCACGTCAGAAGTGGTGACTACTTCTGGCCCGTCGTGGAACAGGTATTCCGGTTTTTCAATGGAGGGGTCCACCCTCAAAATGGGGGACACGTTTCCAGGCCGGATGTGCTTGCGGGAGTTTTTGATCTGGGGGGAAGAGGAACGATTCATGGTGTTCACTCTAGTCCTCCACGCGCAGACACTATTCCTCCGTGTAATTGCCCGGGTAGGGGAAGGAACCGTCTTCCACTGCCTTCACATAGTCGGCGGCTGCGCTTTCCAACTCCGCCCCCAGGTTCGCGAATCGGTGAGCGAAGGAGGGGATCCAATCAGTCATTCCCGCCATGTCTGACCAGACAAGGACCTGGCCGTCACAGTGCGGGCCAGCACCGATTCCAATGGTGGGGATGCTCACGGACTCCGTTACCCGCTTGGCGATGGCTGCGGGAACCATCTCTAGGACGATCATGAAGGCGCCAGCCGACTCTAAGGCTTTGGCGTCTGCGATCATCCTCTCTGTGCCCTTTCCGCGGCCTTGCATCCGGGGGCCGCCGAGGGCGTGCTCGGATTGAGGCGTGTAACCAAGGTGACCCATGACAGGAATCCCTCCGGAGGTGAGGAGGCGGACAGTATCTGCTCGGGCCGCACCGCCTTCCAACTTCACTGCCTGAGCGCCCGCTTTGATGAGGCGGACAGAGTTAGAGAAAGCGTCCCTGCTGTCTGCCTCATACGTCCCAAACGGGAGGTCAGCAACGATGAAGACGCGGCGACTTGACCGCGCCACAGCGCCAGTTGCGCTGACCACGTCCTCGATCGTCACCCGGTGGGTGCTGTCGTAGCCGAGGACAACGTTGCCCATCGAATCCCCGATCAGCACCATGTCAACGCCCGCACTGTCAAAGATCGCTCCCGTGAGTGCGTCGTATGCGGTGAGCATGGTCAAAGGTGTGCCCTCGTCCGCCTTCTTAAGAAGATGGTGCAGACGCAGACGCCGAACTGGTGCATCGGATGACATGACGGGTCCTTTCACGCGGGCGAGGAGGTTGTATATACAGCGATCGTAGCTCTTGGTTGAAGTGTGTCCGATGCCGGGTTCGAACGGAGACGCGACTTGTCGGCTTCTCCTATTACAGTTGTAGTCGGTAAATCGACGATCCCACCGTTTGCACCGTTCTTGCTGTGCAACCGGTCAGATAGGAAGAACATGTCCTCTACGGGTGCCGCGTTGAACGCGGTGACACTGGACCCTCGCGATGAGGTTGCGGTGGCGCAATGGGTTGACGGTGCTTCGGCTTTGATTGCGGAGGCCACCTCGAAGGCAGAGCTGCAGAGCGTTAAGACAGCTTTGCTTGGTGACACCTCGGCCCTCATCAAATCGAACCGAGCAATCGGAGGGTTGGATCCTTCCGACCGTGCAGTAGCCGGGAAGAACCTGGGGGCGGCACGCAAGAAGGTTCAGACACTCCTGGATGAGCGCCGTGAAGAGGTCGAAAAAGAAGAGCAGTGGCAGGCGATTTTGTCCGAGGGCGTTGACGTCACCATGCCCACACAACGCACCCCCATCGGGGCGCGCCACCCGCTTTCGCTCCTGATCGAACAGATTGAAGACTTCTTCTTGGCGATGGGGTGGGAGATTGCCGAGGGCCCGGAGTTGGAACACGAATGGTTCAACTTCGATGCTTTGAACTTTGACGCCGACCACCCGGCCCGCCAAATGCAGGACACGCTGTACGTTGATGACGCCAGCGTGGGGGGTTCCGCTAAGGATCCGGCGCACTTGGTTTTGCGCACCCACACTTCGCCGGTCCAAGCCCGCGAAATGCTGAAGAAAGGCGCCCCCTTATACATCGCCTGCCCGGGAAAGGTGTTCCGCGCAGACGCACTGGACGCCACCCACACCCCCGTCTTCCACCAGGTCGAAGGCCTCGCGGTTGACAAAGGCCTAACCATGGAAGACCTCAAAGGCACCTTGGATCACTTCGCCAAGGCGATGTTTGGGGAGGAAGCGAAGACTCGCTTGCGGCCCTCGTTCTTCCCCTTCACGGAACCCAGCGCGGAGATGGACCTTTGGTTCCCTCAGAAGAAGGGGGGCCCGGGTTGGATCGAATGGGGCGGTTGCGGAATGGTGAACCCGAATGTCCTTGTGGCGTGCGGGGTCGACCCGGACCAGTACACGGGATTTGCGTTCGGCATGGGCCTGGAACGGACCGTCATGCTGCAACACGGGATCGCCGACATGCACGACATCGTTGAGGGAGACCTCCGGTTCTCCCGCCAGTTTGGTCTTTACGGGAAGGGACGCTGACATGCCTTACGTTTCTGGAAGTTGGCTTCGCGACCACGTGGCGGTTCCCGAAGATGCCACCGCCGCGCAGATCGCGGAAGATTTGGTGCGCGTTGGGATCGAAGAAGAAGAAATTATCCCGGCCGCAGTGACCGGACCCCTGGTTGCTGGAGTGGTGCTGGATTACAAGGTTGAGGAGCACTCGAACGGAAAGTCGATCCGCTACTGCCGTGTCGACGTCGGCGATTACAACGACGCCCCCGGCACCGGTGCGGAACCTTCTGATCTGCCAAGTCGGGGTATCGTCTGCGGGGCGCACAACTTCGAAGTGGGTGACACGGTCGTAGTGACGCTGCCCGGTTCGGTGCTGCCGGGCCCGTTCCCAATCTCTGCCCGCAAAACTTACGGGCACGTCTCCGACGGCATGATCGTTTCCGACCTGGAACTGGGTCTCGGGGAAGACCATGACGGCATCATCGTCCTGGACGAACGGATGGAAGCGGCGAACCTTCCAACCCCTGGCACCGACATGATTCCCATTTTGGGTTTGGGCGAGGAGGTGCTGGAAGTAAACGTCACTCCCGACCGCGGCTACTGCTTCGCGGTGAGGGGCCTTGCACGTGAGTACGCGCACTCCACGGGAGCCGACTACAAGGACCTCGGTTTGGCCGCGTCTTTGGAGACGGACCTCCCGACCTCTGACGAAAACTCCTTCGGCGTTGTTGTGGATCCCGCTTCAGAGATGGAGGGACGGCCCGCCTCGGATCGGTTCGTGACGCGGATTGTGCGCGGCATTGACCCGAACGCCCCAACCCCGCAGTGGATGGTGAACCGTCTGGAGCAGGCGGGCATGCGTTCGTTGTCTCTGCCGGTTGATGTCACCAACTACGTCATGTTGGATTTGGGGCAGCCGCTGCACGCATACGACCTGGACTTCGTGAAGGCCCCGTTTGTTGTGCGTAGAGCCAAGGATCGCGAACCGTTCGTAACCCTTGACGGCTCCGAATTGACCCTGTCTGAGCAGGACATCTTGATCACTGACTCCCCTGAGGGGGAGGAAGGCTCACGCGTTGTGGGCCTGGCAGGAGTGATGGGCGGGCTGAACTCTGAGGTGCAGGATGACACCACGGATGTGGTGATTGAAGCAGCGCACTTTGACTCGGTTTCCATTGCCAGAACCGCGCGCCGGCACAGACTGCATTCGGAGTCTTCGAAACGTTTTGAGCGGGGAGTGGACCCGCTGCTACCACCCGTTGCCGCAGCACGCACCGCGGAACTCATCGCGAAGTACGGGGGCGGCACAATCGATGAGACGGGTTTTGATTATGACGAGGTGCGGCCGCTGCCACCCGTAAAAATGAAGACCACCGAGGTGGCTCGGGTTGCCGGCTTGGATCTTTCTGCGAAGGAGATTGCCGCTCTCCTCGAACTGATCGGATGCCAGGTTGAACTTTCAGGTGATGACCTATCGATCACTCCCCCCACGTGGCGTCCCGACTTGGTGGGGCCAGCCCACTTTGTTGAAGAAGTGGCGCGCCTTTACGGCTACGACCGCATTGGTTCAAGGGTGCCGAAAGCTCCCGGGAGTGCGGGGCTGAACGCGGCGCAGCAGATGCGGCGCAGGGCATCCTCAGCGTTGGCTGACACGGGGCTGGTTGAAGTTTTGTCCTACCCCTTCATTTCGGATACGCATGACCGGCAGCTTTTACCCGAGGGAGACCCGCGAAGGAAGGCCGTGCAACTGGCGAATCCGCTGGCTGATGACACCGCTGGTTTGCGGACACGGATCCTCGATTCTCTCCTGGAAACAGCCGAGCGGAACGCGGCCCGCGGTGTCACCCCGCTTGCGTTGTATGAGGTGGGGCAGGTCGCCGTCGGAGACGACATCACCCCCGCACAGATCCTCACGGTTGAGCACCGTCCCGAGCAGGAAGAACTTGATGTCCTTCTTGCGGGCGTTCCTGACCAGCCGTGGCGGGTAGCGGGCGTGATGGGAGGGGTCGCTGCCCCGAAGTCCGGCGCAGAATTGGAAACAGCCGCCGAGGGTCTGGGGAACTGGGACTGGTCGGACGCAATCCAAGCAGCCCAACATGTGGGGAGCGTCAACGGCGTGACCATTGAGGCGTCCCGCACCTGGAAGCCAGAGGCGAGTGGGAAACGGTACGGTCCTCCGCTCCCGGCTTTGGTTCCCAACCCCGGGGACACTGCCCCCTGGCATCCCAGCCGGTGCGCAACATTGTTTGTGCGTCGCGGCAAGGGGTACGTGGTAGTCGGTCACGCTGGTGAACTGCACCCGAAGGTGGTGGAGAACTTTGGTTTGCCGGCACGAAGCGTTGCCTTTGAGCTGGATCTGTCAGCGCTTGAGCTGGTTCTGCCCACAGGTTTCTTGAAGGTGAAGCCGGTGTCGGTGTTCCCGCCTGCGAAGGAAGACTTCGCGGTGATCGTCAGTGACCAGACCCCGGAGACAGATGTGGCATCCACGATTCGGCGGGCGGCCGGACCGCTACTGGAATCCCTGTCTTTGTTCGATGTTTACCGAGGAGACCAGGTGCCAGAGGGCTCCAGGTCCGTCGCCTACGCGCTGACACTTCGGGCGCCCTCGCACACCTTGACCGCTCCCGAAGTTGAAGAGGTACGGAAGTCCGTCATCAACGCGCTTGACAAGCGCTTGGGAGCAAAACTGCGCGCGTAGAGGAAACAATCCTTCGGACGTGGCAGGTGTCACGGGGACATACGACCAAAAACTCGGAACTTATGCGCCCGGGTGCATGAATATGCAGTATGCTTGTCCGCATGTCCGAAGCCGAGTCCGATGCCGAAGTATTGACAACCCGAGCCGCACGTCACGATGCGATCCTCGGGATCCTTGCGACACAAAGAGTCACGTCGCAAGAACAACTTCGGAAGGCCTTGGCGGAGCGGGGCTTCGACACGGTCCAGGCAACGCTTTCACGGGATCTGAGTGATCTGCATGCGACGAAGGTTAGGACCTCGGACGGGAAGGCGATATACGCGGTGCCAGATGTGACTGGAACGCACGCTGTTCCCTCCGCTAACGACAGCCAACTGGCCAGGTGGTGTGAGGACCTACTTGTCGAAGCGGAATCCGCGCAGAACCTGGTGGTGGCAAGAACTCCATCAGGAGCTGCGAACCTGCTGGGGGCAGCGATTGACGGGGCGCGCATGGACTCCGTGATCGGGTCGGTTGCAGGGGACGATACGGTTCTGGTTGTTTGCCGGAGCGAGTCTGAGGCAGAAGATGTCCGCAGAACCCTGCTGAGGTTGGCTCAGCCGTCCCGATCAGGGAAAACGGACTAGGCAGCCCAGCCCGCTGGAGCCTGACGAAGATTCAAGAAAGACCAACAACTATCAAGAAGTGCTGACAGTGCAAGTCTGAGAAAAGGGAACAAAATGAGCTCAACCAAAGACCGCGTGGTCCTCGCCTACTCGGGGGGACTGGATACCTCGGTTGCAATCGGTTGGATCGGTGAACGAACGGGGGCAGAAGTCATCGCCGTTGCCGTTGACGTGGGACAGGGGGGCGAGGACCTTGATGTCATCCGCCAACGAGCCCTCGACTGCGGAGCCGTGGAGTCCTACGTCGCAGACGCACGCGAAGAGTTCGCCGAGGAATACTGCATGCCCGCACTCAAAGCCAACGCCATGTATCAGGGTGCGTATCCGTTGGTCTCGGCAATCTCACGCCCACTGATCTCCAAGCACCTGGTGAAGGCAGCCCGACAGTTTGGCGCCAGCACCGTTGCGCACGGTTGCACCGGTAAAGGCAACGACCAGGTTCGGTTTGAAGTCTCAATCACCTCAATTGCGCCCGACCTTAAGTGCATCGCGCCCGTGCGTGACCTCGCACTGACGCGTGCAGTTGCCATCGACTACGCGAACAAGCATCACCTTCCGATTGAGACGACGAAGAGCAACCCGTTCTCAATCGACCAGAACGTTTGGGGCCGCGCCATCGAAACAGGTTTCCTGGAGGACATCTGGAACGCGCCCACCAAGGACGTCTACAACTACACCGATGACCCAACGTATCCGCCATTGCCGGACGAGGTTGTCATTACCTTCGAACAAGGCATTCCCGTCGCCCTTGACGGCCGGAAACTGAGCCCCCTGGAGATTATCCAGGAACTCAACCGCCGCGGTGGCGCCCAGGGAATTGGGCGAATCGACATCGTCGAAGACCGTTTGGTCGGCATCAAATCTCGTGAGATTTACGAGGCACCCGGGGCCATCATCCTCATCACCGCTCACAAGGAACTGGAAAACGTGACCATTGAGCGGGAGCAGGCGCGCTTCAAGAAGCGCGTTGACGAGCGCTGGGGTGAACTGGTTTACGACGCCCAGTGGTTCTCTCCGCTGAAGAAGTCACTGGACGCCTTCATCGACGACACCCAGAAGTACGTTTCTGGGGATGTCCGCCTGACCCTGCACGGCGGTAGGGCACAGGTCACTGGGCGTCGCTCGGATACGTCGCTTTACGACTTCAACCTGGCGACGTACGACGACGGGGATTCCTTCGACCAGTCAATGGCCCGCGGATTCATTGAGCTGTACGGTTTGCCGGCCAAGCTCTCCGCAGCCCGCGACGACAAGTTCGGGAACGGAATCACCTTCTGAGGTCTGAGCGGCTCTGGGTCTGAGCGGCTC
>CAYFRT010000023.1:0-7970 GCA_964345585.1 uncultured Actinomyces sp.
GGAGCTCTCCGTGCAACACTTTAGGGCCATTACCTATTCATAACGTGCACATTAAGGACAGGGAACCTCATCAAGGACAGCGAAGCACTTTAAGGACAGCGAAGCGCCCTGCTGACTCCAAACAAGTTGACAACCGCCGAAGTGGTCACAGCCGGAGTAGTCGTAGACGTCGAACCTGATTTTGTAGGATGCCGAGCGCGCCAATTCCAGACCTTCTTGCACCTTCTTGCGTCGAGCCCCTTTTGAAAGCGGTGTCCTGAGAGCGGTGTCCTGAAGCACGGTGACCTTGATGGGTATATACCGCTGGGTTCAAGATCACCTCGGGCGTCATTATCTCCCAAGACGACCCCTTCTGAGATTTGCTAACGTTGCTGTACGTACAAGCAGGAGATTTGCCCGGCTCAGACTTGAACAAGGGGGTTCTGGTGACAGCCGCAATCTCGTGGGCTTGGATCCGGCAAGCTGCCACAGCATCCATAACGGCCCTGATGGTGGCTCTTGTTGCGGCCTGTTCCGCAGACTTTCCAAGTCGCTCTGACGCGGGAGACGGGTCGACAGTGGATGTGCTCAGCACGCCTGACACCGCACTTGAGGAGGGTGGCGTGGACCTGGTCAAAGTTCCCGTCGAAGATGCGTCAGAGGCCGGCAACGTAGTCAAGCAGACAAGCGCCCTTGGACTTGGCATTCTGAGCTCCTTGCACGGCAAAACAGTTGTCACCTCTCCCGCTTCAACGGTCGTTGCATTGTCGATGCTCGCTTCGGGGGCGGAGGGTGAAACGGAGGATGAGTTCGCGGTGATCCTCGGCGCGTCCGGGGAGGCACGCAACCAGGCAGTGAATGCCCTTGTGGCGGCGCTTGACCCGTACCGGGTTGCCCCTGCGGACATTGACCTGGATAGCCTTCCCGATCATCCGCAAATCCATATGGCCAGCCAGGTTGTCGCCGACGATGACTTGAACATCAACCCCGTTTACGTCCATAGCCTGGAAAAGTGGTTCGATGCGGGCATCCTCGAAACGGATTTGCAAGCGCCGGGGGCAAAAAAGATCCTGAATGATTGGGTGCGGGAAAATACGGCCGGCCTCATCAAAGAGTCAGGATTGGACATCACTGAGGACACTGTCCTCGCACTTCAAAACGCGATCGTGTTGGCGGCCGCATGGACGCACCCATTTGAGCCCTATGCTACGGCGCCCGAACAGTTCCACCGGCTGGATGGGACAGATGTTGAAGTTGACTTCATGAACGGCACCTTCCATGTTCCCTACTCCGAGACGGGTGAGTGGAAGATGGTTGAACTGCCCTACGGGGACGATGGAAGTTTGGTTGCCCGCTATGTCATTGGTCCGGAGGAAGTGGCCGTGTCCATCCTTGATGCTCCCATCCTGGACACCTTGGAGATGTCTCTCAGCGAGCAAATGGTGTTCGTCTCCATCCCGAAGTTAGATTTGACGTCTACCGCGTCCCTGGTGGATCCCCTGCAGCGGCAAGGACTCACCTCGGTTTTCTCCGGCGCCCCGAATGCCCTGAGCTACATTTCTGACGCGCGCGATCTTATTGTCGACCAAGTTGTTCAGCAGGGACGTTTCAAGGTAGACGAGGCGGGCACGGTCGCCGCCGCCATAACCGAGGTTGGCATCGACACTGCGAGCGCCGTGTCCCAGGAACAAGAATTCGTTGCAGACCGCCCACAAATCATCATCATCAAAGATAAGACGACAGGTTGGGACCTGTTCCAAGTCCTAGTTAATGACCCGACGGGGGCTTGAACCCCAGGGCTCTAAGCGCCGTCCGCCAGGTAAGCCGACGCTTGATCCAAGAACCACCTTGTCTTGTGTCGCCCCCTCGCGCCAACCGCGGGGATTTCCGTTTCGTGGACGCCGGTCATCGCCGTCGCGATTGCGGGGGCTTTGTTGGCGCCCGTGGCCAGCAGCCACACTTCCCTCGCCGACCTGATCGCCTCAAAAGTGAGAGACACTCGCTCTGGGGGCGGCTTTGGGGACTCCCAGACTCCGGTGGTCGCGGTCCCCGTCACCTCTACTCCAGGGTTTCCGGGGAACAAAGAGGCGACGTGACCGTCTGGTCCCATCCCAAGCATTAGGAGAGCGAACTGCGGGATGTCGTCTGCGGGACCCGCGTATTTTGCGAGTTCTTCGTCGTAAGCGGCCGCCGCATCACCGGGATCCATCACCTGTATTTCCAAACCCGCAGCCAACATGTCTTCCGCCTCCGGGTCCGCCCCGATCGCCACTGTTGCTCCCAGGGCAGGCATGGGGTGAATGTTCCCCTCGGGAAGCAGCCCCTCACCGACCAGTTGGTCGAGGAGAGCCTGGCGCGCCTGAGTTTCATTGCGTTCCTCGTCACCTGCCATGAGGAACCTCTCGTCTCCCCACCAAACGTGGACTCGGCACCAGTCGACACTTTCCAAATCGGGGTGCTCAGCGATGCGGCGAAGCGTGCCGATGCCAACTCCGCCCCCCGTCAGGACCCAGTGGGTTAATTTGTCCGAGGACTCCTGCCCCGTTTCCCCACCATCACTCGCCTTCCGCAGCAACGACAAAGCAGCCGATGCCGCGACCTTCTCCACCTCTTCGGCGTCAGCATAAATGTCGATGCTTGGGGTCGCGCCATCAATATGTTCGGTCACTTCTGCTCCTCGGCGTCTTGTTTTTCTGCTTCCTCAAATGCTCGTGCCCTGTCACCGTATGCCGCCAAGACCTCTCCGTAGACGGTGTCGGGGCCCAGCCGACGCAGTTCTTCGGCGACGCATTCGTCAAGCCCTCGAATAGAAAGAGGAACGGTTTGCACCGGAGAGTTGGGCCGGATCAGTTCCGCAACCCTTCCGTCCGGGCGACTGAAAATGATGGGACCCGACTCTCTTTCGATTCGGACCTCTGTCAGCCCAGGCGCGCACTGGTCATAGACGATCTCTACCGGGCAGTTCAGGTGTGAACCCATCCACACCCCGATCAGGTCAACGGACGGGTGCCCGGTTTGGCCGGACAGAACCACTTTCTGTACGGGTTCGTAAGGGGGCTGGTCCAGTGCCGCGGCGATCAGCCCCCGCCACACGGTCGTCCGAGTCCACGCCATATCCGTATCCCCCGCGACATAGTTGCGGGATAGCGCAGCCAGTTTCTTCTCTGGGTCTCGGCACAGTTGGGAAGAGGTGATTCTCCGCCCCGCCAGTGCTCCGATGGGGGTTCCCGAGGGATCATCGGGGCAAGAGTACGGCCACCAGGCAACAATCGGTGCGTCCGGCAGCAAGAGTGGGAGGACCAGGGTGTCCAGTTGGTCTTTTTCTTTGCCGGAGTGGCGAAGCAGGATCACCTCGCCCGCCCCCGCGTCGCTTCCTACCCGGATCTGCGCATCTAAAGTTCCTCGCTTCGGGGAGGTCGCAGACAGGACAATCACGCGGCACGGGTTCTGCCTGCTGGCCGCATTCGCCGCCAAAATGGCCGGTTCCGGGTCGTGAGAATCCGCATCGACGATCAGTGTGAGGACCCGGCCCAAGGCGACTGCGCCCCACCGGTTTCGCTCCTCCACCATTCGGCGGCTGATCTCCCGGGTGGTTGTGTTTGGAAGTTCAATGATCACGGCATCCTCCAACTGCGCCCATCACGTGCCAGCATCTCATCGGAAGACCTGGGGCCCCACGTTCCCGCCCGGTACGGCTCTGGCTTCCCCTGCTGTTCCCACTGCTCCAGGACGGGGTCCAGAATCTTCCAGGAGAGTTCCACCTCTTCCCGACTCGGGAACAGCGGTGGTTCCCCACGCAACATGTCAAGGATTAGCCGCTCATACGCTTCCGGTGAAGACTCGGTGAACGCGTGTCCGTATCCGAAGTCCATGTTTACGTTCCGTATTTCCATTTGGGACCCGGGAACTTTGGCGCCGAAACGGAGCGTCACCCCCTCGTCGGGCTGGACGCGGATTACCAGCGCGTTTCGTTTCAGAAGCCCAGTCTGTGTCGGCAGGAACGGGTGGTGGGGGAGCCGCTTGAACATGATCGCGATTTCTGTGACCCGCTTCGCCATCCGCTTGCCAGTCCGAATGTAGAAAGGAACCCCGGCCCATCTGCGCGTGTCAACATTCAGGCGCATCGCAGCGTAGGTTTCTGTGGTGGAGGTGGGATCGAAGCCGCCCTCGTCCAAATACCCGACCACTTCTTCGCCGCCTTGCCAGCCCGCCGAGTATTGGCCCCGCGCAGTGTGCTGTTCGAGGGGACCTGGGAGCCGGAGCGCCGACAGAATCTTGATTTTCTCGATCGCTAAGTTGTCCGCCCCGAAGTCAACCGGCTCTTCCATCGCGGTCAAAGCAAGCAACTGCAACAGGTGGTTTTGGATGACATCCCGAGCCGCCCCAACCCCGTCGTAGTACCCGGCTCGACCTCCTACCCCGATGTCTTCCGCCATCGTGATCTGTACGTGGTCGACGTTTTGGTTGTTCCAGATCGGCTCAAAGAGGGTGTTTCCGAACCGGAGGGCAAGGATGTTCTGGACGGTTTCTTTCCCGAGGTAATGGTCGATCCGGAAGATCTCCTCAGGTTTGAAAACCTGGGCCAGCACTTCTTCAAGCTCCCGAGCCGAGTCCAAGTCGTGGCCGAAAGGTTTCTCAACGACGACTCGGCGCCAAGCATCCGGGGCAGAGGTGGAAAGACCCGACTGTGCCAGTTGTGCACAAACCTTCGGGAAGGCGTCGGGTGGGACAGACAGGTAGAAGGCGTGGTTTCCGCCGGTTCCCCGGGTTTCGTCCAGTTCCTCAACCGTGAGTCGCAAGCGCTCGAACGCCTCCGGGTCGTCGAAGTTTCCTTTCACAAACCGCAGGCCAGCGACCAGTTGTTCCCAGGTTGATTCCCGGAACGGGGTTCGGGCATATTCTTGAACTGAACCGCGGACGTACTGGGCGAACTCCTCGTCACTCCAGTTCCGTCGCCCAAAGCCAACCAGGGTGAAACTGGGGTCAAGAAGACCGCGGTTCATGAGGTCATAGACCGCTGGGAGCAGTTTCTTGCGGGCCAAGTCCCCCGTCACACCGAAGATGACCAGGCCGCTGGGGCCCGCTATTCGCGCCAGACGGAGGTCTTTAGGGTCGCGAAGCGGGTTGGATCCTCTCGACAAGGTGACCGGGTCGCCTTGGGGGACCCAACTTTGGACGCGAGCGATTCGGGGCTGATCCTTGTTCGTTTTACGCGCTAACTGCCCCGTCATCTGCTGCTCCAATCGGCCGAAGTCACACCCAACGATAGTTTGGCTCCCGGACGCGGGTCCAGAGCGTCCCGGAGCGGAAACCTGGCAGGCGAGGGAGCGCCCTTGGCGCTATGCGATCTGAAGCAGCCTGTACCGGTTCACCGCGGCAGCGATGTCAACGGGTCGCGGCCGCACCAAAAACGGCGGGTATTTCCTGGCGCCAAACTTGGTGAGGACATCTAGGCCGCCCTCGTCGAACATCTGCTCCAACTCGTCCATGAGTTCGCGAATGGTTTTGCGGGCATTTGCCATGTCTTCGATCAGGCCCCGAACTGCCCAAGCGATCGCTTCGGTTTGGCCGGGATCCACGATTTGCTCAACGTCGGACACGTCGATTGACTGCTTGTCGATCTGGATCGTGTCCAGTCCCGTCGACTTGGTTTTGGGTTTGGTGCCGCCGCCACGCCCTCGTACCACAGTGCGGGGAAGCAACTCCGGGAAGCCAGGGATGTCGGTGCGTTCACGAGGGTTCGCTGCAGCCACCTCTCGCGCCTTCTCCGTGACGTCTTCACACCGATAAGAGTCCATTTGAAGGACACGGTCAGCGACGTCCAGGTACGCGCCGGAACCGCCCATCACCAGGATCAACGACACGTCTTGCGTGTCCACCAACCCCCTGATGCGGTCGACTAGAGGGGTGATTGGCTCCTGGGAGGCAACCACCAATTCGCGCATCCGTTCGTCGCGGATCATGAGGTTGGTGGCCGAGGTGTCCTCATCAATCAACAGCAACGAGGAGCCCGCGCCGAGGGCCTCAATCACACTTGCAGCCTGAGACGTCGAACCGGACGCGTTTTGGGTGGAGAAGCGTGCCGTGTCAGCCTCGGTCGGCAAGTGATTGATGAACGGCGAAACATCCACCTTTGTCACCGGGCGTCCGTCCTCAGCGCGGATCTTCATGGCTTCAGGAAGGGTCGCCACCAACTCTCGTCCGTCGCCAGGAATGTGGGAGTAGACGCCCCGCTGGATGGCCGAGAGGACCGTGGACTTGCCGTGGTAGCCCCCACCGACAATCAGGGTCACTCCCGGTTCAATCGCCATTCCGGTGACGTCGCCTGCGTGTGGCAGGGTGACGGTTTTGGACAGGGATTCAGGTGACTCAAACTTGACGGCATCTTCCATGGGAAGTTGCGAAATCCCGGACCTTCGCGCCAGCACTGCCCCGTCGCCGACAAACGCAACCCAACCGTTGGTTTCGAGGGCCCGTTGGAGGGCACAGTGATCCTCGTACACATGAACGTGCTGTAGCAGTTCTTCCCGGTAGGGCTCTGCTTGGGCGGAAAGGAAGTCGAAGGTTTCACTCACCGCGTCGGGGAGTTCGACGTCGAAAATGGTGGCTGCCTGGTGCCCTAGAACCGTGCGGCCTCGCGCCGGCATGCTGACCTGAATCCGCAGTTCAACCAGGTCTTCGGTGACGGTGGCGGAAGAACGTTCCAAGATTTCTTGGCCGGTGCGCGCGATGTTCACGGCGGTCCAACGGTCCTCCGCTTTCAGGGCACGCCAAAAACTGCGGGCAAGGAAATCGGCAGTGGCGATGCGTTGCTCGCCCGTTGAATAGGTTTCCTTGGGGAGGCCCATCTTCTCCGGGGTGGTTGTTACGCGCAACGACGAGGGGGGAGCGTACGGGTCAGACTGCACCCGGTCAATGTGAACGCGGTAGATTCCGTAGTTCCATTCACCGATGACGCGCTTGTACGCTCCGTACGAGGAGCCATCGATATCGCGCAGACTCCTCAACAAGTCCTTATCGGAACCAAACTTGGGGCGGTTGTCGAACCGAGGTTTTCCACCCCCGCGATTCCCTCCGCGGTACGAGCTTCCGCCGCGTCCTCCACCACTTCGATCTCTTCTATATTCAGACATGCGTTTACCCTAACCGCCCTGGCCTGGTCAGACACAGGGGCGCGCACGTTCTTATACTCTGAGTCCATGACAATCACTGTGGCAATCGATGGTTCCTCTTTGGGTAATCCCGGGCCGGCGGGATGGGCGTGGGTAGTCTCCGACGATATCTGGGCGGCTGGAGGGTGGAAGAGCGCAACCAACAACGTCGGCGAGTTGACGGCTCTGGTTCGGCTGCTCGAGGATTCCGCGGAAGCCGGGTTCGAAGAAGAAAAACTGCTCATCCTCGCGGACTCTCAGTACGTCATCAACTCCGTGACCAAATGGATGCCGGGATGGAAACGACGCGGGTGGAAAAAAGCGGATGGGAAGCCGGTGGCGAACCGGGACCTTCTTCAGCGCATCGATGAGGCTATGGCGGGACGCGACCTCGAAATCACCTGGGTTCGCGGACATGCAGGACACGAATTGAACGAGGCGGCTGACCTGCGGGCGCGTGCCGCCGCCGAAGCCCACCAGAGCGGGCGCATCGTCCCTTCCGGCCCTGGCTTCAAGAACATGATGGGTTCCAGGACCGCGTGGGACGGCTTCGACGGTCACAGACGTATCCGGGGAGAATCGGCAAATGCGGGGTCCCCAGCCCGGCGCGCCACCCCCACCACGACCTCCACGGGGCAGACCGAAGCCGAACCTATTGTTGCCATCCGCGCCGATCAGGCACTTGGGCGTTGGGACGAGGTTCTGAACGCCGCCCACATCGAACCCGTAACAATCACGCAGCAGGGGAAGGCGCCACTGTTGTTACTCGACGCTGACCTGGGCTGGAAGGCGCTTGCGGCACTGGACGGTGACACCCTGTTCTAGGGGGCGGGGTTCTAG
>CAYFRT010000023.1:8070-16320 GCA_964345585.1 uncultured Actinomyces sp.
AGTCAGTGGGGCGCTTCCCCGGCGGCTGTCGATCTGTTCGAAGTCGATGAAGTGCTTCCGTGTCCCCGATGTGGCTTCCCGTCCTTGATGTGTATGTTATGAAACCGTATAGGCTAAAAATGGTGACACCAAGAGCTCCGGGAGGCACATCGGGGACAGGGAACAGTGTTGTGCGGTGGATGTCCGTTTCAGGCACCTGGGCGAAGGATAACGGCGTGGGGAAAGCGTTCGGGTCTCTCTGTGTGTCTAAAACGGACGGGGTGCGGTGTGATGCTAATCCGGACGGGTTGCCTGGATGCTTGAGGCTGGATCGAGTCGAGGAGACTCGTCTATTTCTTGGGGCTGGGGTTCAACCTTGCGTGGAGTGCATCCCTGAACTGGGGAGTTTGGATTGCGTTTCGCAGTTCGTAGCCGTCGTGGCCGTAAACAAGCGGGGCCCCAGCCGGAACGGCGCTCTTGTCTCCAAAGATTTGCTGTTCCATGTGTCCGTGGGAGCGAAGGTGCTCGGTCGTTCCTAGTTGTCTGATGATGATGGCAGCCACTTGGTTCGGCCACTTCTTGGAGACGGTTGTAAACGTGGTGGGATCGTTTTGGCCGTTGTCTCCGATGAGGATCCATTTGACGTGTGGAACCATCTTTGTGAGGAGCTCGAACTGGGAGAGTTTGAACTCTGGCCCAGCGCCTGGGACAGTGCCTCTGTCAGAAATCCACCAGGACCTGAGCAAAATTGTTCCGAGTGGAAAGTCGTTGTCTCTGAGGAATGGCCGCAGTGTCGGCACGATGTTCCAAGCGCCAGTGGACAGGTACATGAGTGCCGGTGGCAAAGAAAGAACGTCGTAAGTGGAGCTGGGGGCTCGCGGTCCGGAAGTGTCAGAATCAGCTGCGTAGGCTGCTTCGATTTCCAGGTCTTGAAGGAATTGGCTCATGCCGGGAACGGCTTGGCGGGACGAGGCTTTGGAGATCATCGCATAGCGGACTGCCAGGAGTGGACGAGGAACCATGGAGACCATGATTGTGTCGTCAATATCGGTGATGATCCCAACCTTCTCGTGGTTGCCGATGATTCGGATGGGCAACAGTGTTCCGCGGCTTAAACGAATGCCGAGGTTACGGGCTCGTTTCACCAAGAGTTCCGGGGTGAGTTTCCCCCACCCGACGTCGCCCAGCAGTTTCGCCTTGTTTTGGTGGAAGTCTTCCCGGTTGATCACGTGGACGTTCGCCTGCTGCCAGCCGGGTTTCAACCCGTGCCCGTGGAGGGTCACATCGACAAAACCGCCCCGGTTTGCCTCAACAATGCGGAGCGCTTTTCCGATCTGAACCAAGACAGGTTGCCTGGGTGCCGGGGTATCTAGGAACTGCCGCCAACCACGCTTCTGCGTCAGTTGGTTGCGTTGGGCGCTTTCACGTGTCATTTGCACGCGACAAAGGATCCGGGCTTCCCGTTCGGAGCCGTAGCCGCCGAACCCAAGGACTCCCGGATGCCATCGCGCAAGCTCAAGGTATCGGTCTCTTGAGACAGTAGTGACCTCTGAGATGGCGCCAAGAGTTGGGAACCGCATGGCTCTAGTCTAGGTCGCTCGCGTGATTTTCGTGCCCGGGAGTTTCTTGCTCCTTAGATTCGGAGGCGTCCTCCCGAACGTCTTCCACAATCTGCTTGGTGGGGGACTCGTATTTGGCGATTTCTCCGCGCATGCGCTTCAACCCCACCAGGGCAAACAGGACCATCAGCCACGCAAACGTAAGGGTTGCCATGTATCCGCCCTTGTATCCGACATCGTCGACAACGGGTCCGGAAATTGCTGACCCCATGGACACGCCCAGGGTCATGGCCGTGGACATCCAAGTGAGCCCTTCGGTTAGGCGAGTCGCGGGTGTCACGCGTTGAACAATGGTGTTCACGTTTGTCATGGTCGGGGCGATAGCCAGGCCGGCGACAAACATGAGTACGGCCAGAACAATCAAGTTGGGAGCCAAAGACAGGGGGGAAACCCCAATCGCCATCAACACCAAGCCGATGATGAACAGTTTCCACAACGGCGGCGACCATATCCGCGAGCCGTAGATGACCGCGGAAATAAGCGACCCGAGCGACATGGCTGCCAAGATCATTCCAGCAGCAAATGACATGTTCATTGCTTCCGCGTTAGCCACCACGGAAAGGTCCATCGACCCAAACATGGCGCCGGTCGCCACGTATGTGATTGCCAAAACGATCATGGCGGAGTTCCGCATCACCGAGGGGAGTTTCTCCCCCTTCGCCTTCGGGTTCACGGGTGGCTGCGTGCTGGTTTGGAGTAGGAACGCCAAGGACCCCACCACCTGCAGCGACACGGCGATCCAAAGGCCAGCCGTGGGGTGAATGGAAGACGCAACCAGCGTTGCGACAACGGGGCCAAGAACAAACACCAATTCGTCGAACGCCGCCTCCATCGCGTAGGCGGCTTGAAGTTGGCCGGCATCATCAGTTACAAACGCCCAGCGTGCTCTCACCAGAGCCCCAATGGAGCCCGACGTTGCACCGTTACTGACGGCAAGGACCATCAGCACCACCGGAGGCGCCGAATTCATCGCAGCAATGATCAGTGCGACCAAACTGGATGCGGAGATGATCGTTGCCGGAAGCATTATTTGCAGTTGGCCATACCGGTCCACCAGCCGTGACAACACGGGGGCGCACACGGCGAAAGAGACAACTCCAACCGCGCTGATTACGCCGGCAAGGGAGTAGCTGCCATAGAGCTGCCGCACCATCAAGATCAGCGAAATGCCGACCATTGCCATAGGCGCGCGTGCAAAGATTCCCGCAATCGAAAATGTAAGTGCCCCGGGGATAGAGAGAACTTCGCGGTACCGATTCAACACTGCAAAAGTCTCGCCCTTCCCCGGGGCATAGTCAAAGGCCAGGCCTGTTAGCTAGCTCCCAAGCGCTGCGCTGACTACCTCCTTGGCGGCCTCCTGCACCTCATGCAGGTGGTCCTCACTGATAAAGGACTCCGCATAAATCTTGTAAACGTCCTCCGTCCCTGACGGACGTGCAGCGAACCACGCGTTCTCCGTAACAACTTTCAGCCCACCGATGGGCTCGTTGTCGCCGGGGGCACGGACCAGCTTCGCAATGATGGGTTCTCCCGCAAGCGTGTCGGCCGTGACATCCTCGGGTGAAAGCGCTGCGAGTTTCGCCTTCTCTTCCTTTGTGGCAACCTGGTCGATGCGTTCGTACCAAGACTGACCAAACCTCTCCACCTGCTCCTGGTGTAACTGGGAGGGGGTCTTGCCGGTGACCGCCAGGATCTCAGCGGCGAGCAGGCCCATGATCAGTCCGTCCTTGTCCGTGGTCCAAACGGTTCCGTCTTTGCGGAGGAAGGATGCTCCCGCTGATTCTTCCCCACCAAACCCAAGTGAGCTGTCCAAAAGTCCGTTGACGAAATACTTGAAGCCAACGGGGACTTCCATAACCCCTCGTCCAATCGCGTTACCGACACGGTCAATGAGGGACGAGGACACCAACGTCTTCCCGATCCTGGCATCTGCCGGCCAGTTCGGACGGTGCTGGAACAGGTATTCAATGGCTACCGCGAGGTAGTGGTTCGGGTTCATCAACCCGTCAGCGGTGACGATGCCGTGGCGGTCAGAGTCGGCGTCGTTGCCCGTGGCAATGTCGTACGGGTACTGGGCCTCCTCATCGGGCGACATAATCTCCAGCAGGGAAGCCATCGCGTAAGGGGAAGAGCAGTCCATCCGGATCTTGCCGTCCCAGTCCAAGGTCATGAATGTCCACTGCGGATCAACTGCGGGGTTAACCACTTCCAGGTCAAGGCCGTAGCGTTCCCCGATTGCGCCCCAGTAGTCAACGGCTGCCCCACCCATCGGGTCTGCTCCGATTCGCACGCCCGCATCCCGGATCGCGTCGAAGTCGATGATGCTGTCTAACGCTTCTACGTACCTGGTGGTGAAGTCGTAGAACTTGACGTTCGGGATGTCCTCGGGGTTCGAGGTGTGGTCCCGGGCCACTTTGCGCCAGTCTCCAGCCAAGTATTCGTTTGCCCGCTTTGCGATCCAAGTAGTGGCATCTGACTGTGCGGGGCCACCCGTTGGCGGGTTGTATTTGAAGCCGCCATCCGTCGGGGGGTTGTGCGAGGGGGTGATGACAATGCCGTCCGCCAGACCCGGTCCGGTCTGACGCAACGCATCCGGGGCGCCGTTCGCCTCAAGAATTGCGAGGGAAACAGCGGGTGTGGGAGTCCAAGAACGTCGCGAATCAATCCTTGTATCCACCCCGGCTGCCGACAGGACTTCAAGCGCGGTGCGCCAGGCGGGTTCTGAAAGGGCGTGGGGATCTGCGCCAATAAAAAGCGGGCCGTCCGTTCCCTGTTCTTTGCGGTAATCCACAATCGCCGCGGTGATGGAAACAATGTGAGCTTCGTTGAAGGTTCCCGCAAGCGAAGTTCCACGGTGACCGGAGGTGCCAAACACCACTTTTTGGTTGGGTTGGTTCACATCCGGAACAATGTCGTAATACGCGCTCAGCAGCGCTTCTACATCGACAAGATCTTGTGGTTGGGCGGGCTGTCCTGCTCTTTCGTGCATCTTTACGTCCTTGTCCAGATGGGTGCTCAATACGCTTTGATTGTAGGCGTTAGACCCCCATTTGCGGCTACCCTGTCTGTCATGGGAAAAGCAAGTCGACGCAAGAAGATCAATTCGGTCAAAGCCAAGCAGTACAGGCCCCCAATCCCCTTCGTGGAACGCCCTTTTGAAGGCATTGTGGGGGAGCGGGAACTGGTCGCGATGAAGGAACTTATTCCTTGTGCAACCTTTAACGCCAAGACCAACGAGAAATATGGGTCGGTGGACTTTGACATCGTGACGCTGCTGCCGGACGGGGCACCGTCAATGGTGCGGGCAGACGGTCGTGTGCTGGTTGGTCTGCAAACTCGTTTTCACTCCGGGGACATTTCACATGACCTGGGGGGAGCGCTCCTTGCAGCGATCGCGCTCCAAGAGTCCGGCGAAGACGGGGTTGCCGCGTTTGATGTGCGGGACCCGGCGCCGCGTTTGCAGGACATCCTGGATGACGCACACTTGGTGGCGACGGCCCCCAAGGGCGCGGTGCCGGACATGGAGATCACGGAAGACTTCTCCTTCTGGTTCGACCCAAATGAGGAACGTGACGACGACACGGAGCGGGCCTTGGCTCAAAACCGTGAAGACATGGTTCCCACGGAAGCAGTGCCTGGGGCTGCAGGCATGTACTGGTGCGAAATGAACAACAACTTTGTTCGTTACGTGACGGATGTGGACGAGGATGCCTTGTTCACAGCCCTGGCTAGACTCCAAGTGGCAGGAGACTCAACGCTTGGTGAGGGGTCGAAGTTTGTGGGAGCATTCCGCGCTTGCGGGCTGGCGATCCCCGTTTACCAGGTTGATGCCTCCCTCACCGCTGAGGACCTTGCGAAGCCTGGACGCAAGTTGGAAAATGCGCTGGAGGAAGCTCTGAAGGAAAAGAGCCCACTCACCGAGGATGAAAAGAGGGCTCGCCGCGGGCTGGTGTCACGACAGGTGACAATCCGCTAGGTAGTAGTTTGAAAGATGACATTTCAGAAGGTGGCATTGGCCAACGAAGATTGGGCCAGGGGGCGACAATAGAGTCGCGGAAAGAGTAGATGGGACTGCCGTGAGCGCGTCGAACAGCACAGGAGCTAACAGTTCGGTCAACGCTGTCCCCAAAACAGGTCCGCAACGTGTGGCAGTAGTGATTGCTGCCCGCAATGACCGCTCAACCATTGCTCCCACGGTGCGTGCTTGCCGTGCCATCCCCGGCGTCGACCTAATCGTGGTTGTTGACGACGGCTCCGATGACGACACGGCTCAGGTTGCGCGCAGTGCAGGGGCCGTCGCGGTTCGGCACTCGGTGCCGCGGGGCCGTTCTTCCGCATTGGAGACCGGCGCAAAAGTTGCGGCGATGAGGGACCGGGTTGACTGGCCTGCGCGTCACATTCTCTTCCTTGACCCTGACCTGGGGGACTCGGCTGTAGAGGCGTCTGTGTTGGTTGACGCGGTGACGTCTGGCCTGGCTGACTGCGCCGTCGGGGTGACTCCGGTGCAGGCGCGTAACCCGAAGTTGCGTCGAGCTGCCAAGGCAGGCGCGAAGTTGATCAGGGCGAAGACAGGTTGGCTTTCCTCGGACTCTTTGTCTACCCAAAGGTGCATCCGTAGGGACGCGTTGAACACGTTGGCTCCGTTCTGGCCGGTCACCAGTGTGGATATTGGGATGACTGTGGACTTGCTGGCTGGTGGATTCTCAGTGGTTGAGCTTCCCTGCAACTTCGAACACTTGGAACCGAAGGAACCACGCAAACGACCGCGGTGGGGGAAGACCTCCATAAACGACCTTTGGCTGGCGCTACAGACCAGGCGCTTCACCAGCCGGGGACTGGCGAGTCGGCTCAGGCCCGAACAGGTTCAGCAAGGGATCGGTATCCCTTACGGAGCGTCGGACGAAGCGTCCTAGCCCGCGTTGCGTAAACGCAACGAGTTGAGCACCACGAAGACAGACGAAAACGCCATCGCTGCCGCTGCGATCATCGGGTTCAGCATGCCTGCAACCGCAAGTGGGACTGCAAGCAAGTTGTAGAAGAAAGCCCAGAACAGGTTGCCTTTGATAACTCGCAGGGTGCGGCGAGAGATTCGGATGGCACGCGGAGCAGACTCCAAATCAGAGTTCACCAGGGTAATGTCTGCAACTGCCATGGCGACGTCGGTGCCGGAACCCATCGCGATGCCAAGGCCCTGTTTTGACGCCTCTGCCATCGCGGCAGCATCATTTACACCGTCGCCGATCATTGCGACGACGCGGCCTTCGGATTGGAGCCGTTCAACCTCGTCCCTCTTTTGGTCGGGGAGCACCTCGGCAATCACCGTGGTGATTCCGACTTCTTTCGCAACGTGGGACGCGGCGGAGTGGTTGTCACCCGAGAGAAGGATGGGTTCTATCCCCAGCTCTCTTAGCTGAGCAATGGCCTGCGCCGAGTCATCTTTCACGGTGTCGCGCAGGATGATTAGCCCCAGAACTTCAACGTCAACAAGTGTTTCGGGGAGTTCGCGCTGCTGTCCCTGAATGAGGGGCTGTTCCGACGGGGTCTCACGGCGCAACACTGTGGCCCCGTACCCGGCGGCCTCGATTACTTGCCGCAGTTCCTCGTCGTCATACTCCTGATCCAGGATTATTGTCGCGGTCTCGGTTGCCAGGTTGACTTGCGGGTTTACGCCGGGGAGTTTCCTTAGTTTCCGTTCCACCCGGTTGACGCAGGACGCGCACGTCATCCCCGTTACGGACACGGTTATGTTGGCAAGATGCTCGGGGATATTACCCACAGTTGCAACGTTTGGAAGTGAAGCATCTTCAGCGCCCAAAATGGAGGAGGCGGGAGCCTTCGCCACCACCACGATTGAGGCGCCAGTGTTTTCGAACCGGGTGCTTTCTTGCTTCAAGTGTTCAGGAAGTTGGACGCCGTGGGCGCTGAGCCAACGGGATCCGCCGACCAGAACCGCAGTGTCACTGGGAGCCTCGTCGTTCGAAGTGGAAGCCACGATTGCCGAGATGCCCTTGCCCGCATGGTTGGCGAAATCCACCGTTTTCGGGATTTCCAAGCCGCGAGTGAAGGCGGCCTTGGTTATTGCTCGCGCAAGCGGATGCTCGGATGACGACTCGGCGCTTGCGGCGAACGCAAGAAGTCTGTCTGAGTCTTGTTCGGTGCCCCCATCAACCGCGATGATGTCTTCAACGGAAAGAATTCCGGTGGTGACCGTTCCTGTCTTGTCTAGGACCGCGGTGTCGACGGTTCGGGTCTGCTCCAATACCTCGGCGTTTCGGATAAGGATTCCCAGCTGAGAGGCACGCCCTGACCCAACCAGGAGAGCCGTTGGGGTTGCGAGGCCAAGAGCGCAGGGACACGCAACCACCAGGACGGACACCGCGGCAGTGAAGGCGGCGGCCAGTGGGTTGCCCAGGATGATCCAGACGATCAGCGTTATAAGGGCGATCCCGATGATGACGGGCACGAACACCGCAGAAACACGGTCCGCCAGCCGTTGTACGGGGGCCTTTGTTGCCTGCGCGTCAGTGACCATCCGTCCGATCTGCGCCAGAGTGGTGTCCTTTCCTACCCGAGTGGCTTCGACCAGCAATGAACCCCACGTGTTAATGGTGCCCCCGGTGACATCGTCTCCAGGTCCCACATCAACGGGCAC
>CAYFRT010000023.1:16420-17547 GCA_964345585.1 uncultured Actinomyces sp.
GCCCAACGCCCCACAAGCAGGAACACAACGATCATCGCTGCGCCCTCGAAGTACAGTTCCGCGTGTGTGCCCTGGTGGGTGAAACGAGGGACCAAGGACATGTTCATCCGCATGCCAATATGGCCGGCGCCACCCCAGAAAAGGGCCCAGTAACTCCAGGCGCTTGATGCGGTCACACCCAGGCTCACCAGAGTGTCCATTGTCGTAGAACCGTGGCGGGCGGCTGCGAATGCGGCCTTATGGAACGGCCACGCCCCCCACGTTATGACCGGGAGTGTCAGAGCCGCCACCACCCACTGCCAGCCGGGGAACTGCCAAGCGGGAACCATGGAAAGGACCATGATGACGGTGCCCAGCGGCAGTGTCACAAGGAAGCGGGTGCGCAGCGACCGAGCACGCCTCCGCGCATCCTCGCCAACTCCTGTGTCTTGGAATTGGTCCACTGCTTGGAGCTTGATCTCAGAGCTTTCGGCGGTAGTCATGGTGTCGACGGATCCTTGAGGGAAGAAGGGCTGAAGGAGAAAATGGTGCGGCTTAGAGGTCCCGCTTGATGTCCTTCAGTTCATAGCCTGCCTCGGTAATAGCGTCACGCAGGGCGTCATCATCCAGGACGGTGTCAGAAACAACCGTGACTTTCGAGGTTCCGTTGGGGTCCAGAATAACTTCAACATTCTTGACACCGGTGACCTCAGCAAGTTCTTCTTTCACGCTTGCAACGCAGTGGTTGCAGGTCAGGCCGTCAACGAACAGTTCGGTGGTGCGATCAGTCGCGGTGGTCATAGTTCCTCCAAGTAGATTCTCAGTTTTAGGTCTTTGGTTGTTGTTGGCTCTATTTTTCTAGGAGCGCAGTAGTCGCGCCACAGCAAGGCTGGCTTCCTCAACTTTCAAGCGCCCCGCCTCTGCATCCTGTTTCGCTGCGTCAACAACACAGTGGTTGAGGTGGTCTTCCAGAAGGTCAACGGCAACCGCGTCCAACGCTTTGCGGACCGCAGCTATCTGGGTGAGGATGTCAATGCAGTACTGATCCTCAGAAACCATGCGGTGAACTCCGCGAACCTGGCCCTCGATCAACCGCAGTCGCCTCATCCGGTTTGCTGCGCCGGGGTTCCGGTCGTTTTCTACAGGTT
>CAYFRT010000023.1:17647-26561 GCA_964345585.1 uncultured Actinomyces sp.
CGCAGTCGCCTCATCCGGTTTGCTGCGCCGGGGTTCCGGTCGTTTTCTACAGGTTTTTTCAAGGGGTGTGCTTCCGCGTTCGCGCTAGTTGCCACAGATCCTCCCGGGCGGCTCGACTCAAATCTACGATACCCCCCGGGGGTATCGAATGGAAGTCTGGTGCGGAACCCGGCACACACTGGGGAAGCGGGTTAAGATGAAGAATCACGAAACCCGTACCACATAGGTGCGTAGTCAGGAGGACCGTTTGAAGAAGTACTACCCTCTTCGTCGCGTGCCCCACACGGTTTCGCGCACGGTTCTGTGGAAGAGCCTGACCCCTCTGGTTGGCCCCGTCCTGAAGAGCGGGGGGCGTAGTGTGCTCGCTAAGGTCCCGCTTCCTTCGCAGATAGCCAGGGACACACTTCAAGAAAAGGCGAGGATTGCCGGCGATGAGGTTGTAGAAAAAGCGCAGCACATCTTCTTCGATAACCCCGGCCTAGACACCCTGGTCGTCCGCTCCCTGAACAGGGTTGGCCGCGCTGTTGTACAGGTTGGTCGATTTTCCCTGGTGGGCCGGATCGTTCTGGGTATGGATAAGGACGGCAGGCTCCGTGATCATTTCGAGCTGCTCCCAAGTACCGGATATGACTCTTTGATGGTGTCTGGACTAGCTGCGGGAACCGCGCTTGGAATGTTCAGGGGAGGCCCAGTGGACTCCCTGATTTGGTGGGATAGCGCTGACCCGGATCGCCGCCAACGTAGACAACTCCCGGACGGTCATCCCTACCCGTCTGTCCGTAGATTCCAGCCTCCCCGGACACTGGGAGATTTAGCAGCAGACATTGATGACCTGTACTGGGCAGAAGCGTACGGGCAGGCCGTGAAGGTGACCCGCGTCGGAGAAGGAGAGGATCGTCGATGGTTGGTGTCTCTTCCGGGAACGGATCATTCACAGCCAGAATCTGAACCAAACCCAGCTGACATCGAATCCAACCTGCGTGAAGAGTTGAACCTGCCCTCCGCGATGAGGATGGGCACCGTACACGTAATCAAGAGAGCGATGGCCGCCAGCGGTTTGAGTCCGGAAGAAATGGTCAGTGAACGCGTACTGATTTGTGGGCACTCTCAAGGTGGAATGGTGGCGGCTGCTCTGGCTGCATCCGATCCGAAGGATGTTGGATTCACTGTTGATGCGGTCCTCACCCTCGGTTCCCCGACGCGGCGCTTGCGGTTACGGGACGGCGCACAGATGCTGGCCGTGGAGCACATCCAAGATATTGTGCCTGCGCTGGACGGAACGCCCAGGAGGGTGGCAGACCAGCGAGTGGTTGTGGAAGAAGAGCTCAACAAGCCGATACGCGGGCCCCTTTTCTACGCTCACGCATCTTCTACCTATACGGACACGGTGCGCCAAATTGAACGTGAAGCGGCAATTGCCCCGTGGGGGCGGTCCGCTGACGTGGTTCGGTTCCTTCAGGAATACTTGCCGCGGCCGGAGGAGCCGTGGCGGGTCACGCACCACTACGTGTGGCAAGACCTGGTGGAACCCACAAAGGCCTCCGCGTGGAACACCTACTTGGAGATGAACCTGCCGCAGGAATGGGAGCCAGTGACTTTCGAAGGGGAGATTGTTGCCCCCGCGCTCAAGGTTCCCGACCCTCACGCGGTCTTGAATCCGGATGAGATCAAAGCGGTGCTGAACCCCGACGAGCTCAAAGCCAAAGCGGCGGCGCTCCTCCACCTTCACAGCGGTGAAGAACCGGTGGACGCCGAGCAGAGCGCGGAGGAAACTATGGACGAGGGATTGGACGAGGAATCTCAGGGAGAGGCGGCCCCACTTCTCGACAGTGAGGACGAGGTGGAGTTGGGTGCGGGTGCTCAATCACGGGATCCGCTGGCCTTCGAAGGAGCAGACAATGACTGACGAAGAGTCGCTGGGTAGGGAAAATTCCCGCCCGTCCAAAAAGCTTGGCTACCACCTTCCGATCAATAAGGGACCCGCGGGTGAACTTGGAGACAAGGTTCGGCGCCTGCCTCAGATAACCAGCAACGCGACGATCAAGGCCATGAAAATAGGGTCCTCGGTGCTTGAGGGGTTCTTGGGAAATATCAAACCAACCCCCACGCCTGGACGCAATGAGAGGTTCCGGCAAGCACTCCTGGAGACCGTGCATGACCATCCTGTTGCTTCTGAGATAGCACGCTTAACCAAGGCGGATGTGCGCGTAGAGGTTAACGAAGCCTTCGGGAAACCAGTTCTGATAACCGTGGACCTGCTGCTCCCGGACCCTCACCGTCGCCTAACGGAACTGCGGAAGTTGCATCAAGAAAAGCTGGCGACCAAACCCAACCGTGGCAGGGAGAAGTGGCACCCCTCGGAAGATGTTGGTGCGCCCGGTGACGATCACGGCTACGACCCCCACCGCGACCTAGACCCGAAGTTGCACATAGACCACAGAGAACAGCAGGCGTTGGGTGTACTCCTAGGCGATCTACTTATGCGTTTGGTGGAGGTGTGCTGGGACAATCCCGAACTTGCCCCCGTGGCAGTTCGCGGACGGGTCCTCGCGGTGCATGGCTCCCCCAGGCACCACAAGCACCTACCTCATGTTCACCATTCCCCTCGGGGGCACAGGCCTGTTACTGGTGCGGAAACGCTGGTTCTTGACATGCGGGATCTTGGATTCGTGGATGAGATCGCACGGGTCAACGACCTCCATGAACTTTACGGGCCACCGAAATCGGACCCGCTCTGGCACCCGTAGGCATCTGGTGCTTGCCGAAACCTGAGTGGTGACTGGCGGCTCATTGGATCAGGTCGGCTGCGGCATCGACGGCAGGCCGCGCCGAGAGTGCCGGGGAAGCTGTTTTCTATCCGACTTCTTCTACCGGGTGTCGTTTGCCCCCAGGATTTCATGAACCCGGCCCATGAAGTCGGGTACGTACGATCTGCCAAACAGGTAGCAGTGCACAATGAGAATGTGCAGTTGATGCAGGCCAACGCGTCCTTGCCAGCCGGGCGCGAGCGGGGAGACGCTCTGGTACCCCTCAAGAATGCTCCCTAGATTCGGGGCGCCGAACAGGGCGAGGGCGGCTAAGTCTTCCTCGGCGTGACCTCCCTGGGCTGCGGGGTCGATCAACACTGCGCCGTTCTTTGACCACATCACGTTTCCCGACCAGAGGTCACCATGGATACGGGAAGCCGCTTGGCGACGTTCACAGACAAGGTCGGGTTCGCGGTGGTCCAGGGCCCCGCTTTCAAGCAGCTCGCAGACTTCGTTGATGGCTTGTTTCTGCGAGGGAGAAAACACGTCGGTGATGTAGGGGCGCAAACGCATCGACGCGTAGAAATTACCCCAGGAGTGTCCCTTCTCTGGCTTTTCCTCGGGGTTGAACTGCCCGGCGGGGGTGAGGGAGAGCGGGGCACGTCCCATCCAGCCGGGGCCGTCGTAGGTTCCGGGGGCGGCGCCGTAGCCGGGTGCGCCACTGGCGTGCATCCACGCGAGCTCTTGACCCAGTCGGTGTGCGGTGTCCGAGGTTGGCTGGACCGAACGAATCCTTTCAAGTTCCAGATAATCCCGACCCTCGTGGAGGATTCTGACGGTAGGAGCGCCGGATTCTGCAAGCCATCGAAGCCCGGCTGCCTCGTACGCTGTTGCTCCCGGATTTGTTGGGGACTCGCGTTTTACGAATACGTCGGTTGGGTTCACTCCTAAAGGATAGGTCGGTCGCCCCACTTGCTGCGAGCCTCCGAAGAGGTGCGACTATCACTTCTTCTGGTTGCTTCGAAAATGGTGTCCTCCACAGGGACAGAAAAGTTGGTGGCGACGGCTGTAAGGGCTTTCCTACTGTCAAGGAATGTTTACGACAGATGATGATTTAGGGAAAGCATCGGGGGCGTTGGCGAAACTGGACGAAGCGTCCATATTTCTAATGACGCTGACGGTTGAGGGCTGGAAGGGGCAGGCAGCCGTTGCCGCTGACCAGGCACGGATAGAGCACATCGCTGCAGTTAGTGAAGCAACCGAACAAGTTAGGGCGTTGTCATTCCTGTTGCAACGACGCGAGGAACTCCAAGCGCTCCTGGTTGGAGGTATGCGGTGAGCGAGAACTGGTTCTGGGTTCGGGATGCAACAACTTCCGCGGACCCAGAACAGATAGCGCGTGCCGCCACGGTTTACACGTGGGCTCACAGAAACATCAGCGACGCCCGGAACGCGCTCTGGGCCACGGATTCAAAACTGGGGTTGAGCTTGCTGGTGCCGTTGGCGCAGCCGATTGTCGCACCCCAATACATGGCGGAGTTGGCGGAACTTGCAACCCAGATTGGGGCAGCGTTGGGTCAGATCGAGCGGCACCTGTCGGAGCTGGCCGGCGCGGTTCAATCACACAGTGAGTATTTGGGGACCGCGGCGCTCATTTACTCCTCGGCGGAATTAGACGCGCAAGGGTACATGTCGCTTTGCAGAATTTTGTCTTCGGTTGGTTGTGCTCCCGCGGGTGCTGCTTTTACCGGCGGCACACTGCTGGCGGCACTTCCCGGTTACGTCAGTTCGATGAAGAAGCAGCATCCGCAGTCCACAACACCTTTCATGGACCCCACCCTGCCGTCCGTTGCGGGGCTTGAAGCGCAACAGCAGCTTGCCGCGGTGACGCAACGTTCAGGAAGTTCCGGGGCTCCCGGATCCGGCGTGGCTGGGGTGGCGGGAAAACTCGCTGGGCTTTGGGATCGCCTGGGGTCTCCACCATGGGCGGGAACCTCTGGGGTAGTGGTCGCCGGTGCAGGGGGCGCACTTTGGGGTGGGGCCAGGGAGGGTGACGGTGTGCGGGTATGGAGCGCCCCTATCGATGTGGGTAGTGCTGGCCAAGAGCAGGGCGCCGTAGGGCGTGCCGTACGTAGTACAACTGCCGCGCTCCCGTCTGCCACCAGCATGCTGCTGCGCCAACTGCCCCCGATCCTCCCTGGGCGCGCATATCGAACGCCGCATCGGGCGTCAGACCTTTTGCAGCGGATCAGTCTTTCTAGCTCGGGAGGGACAACGGGACAGGTGCAGGTGCTTCGCCATTCTGTGGAGGGATCGGAAACCAGCTCGTGGTCCGTCGTGATTCGCGGGACCCAGAAATGGTTGCCCGGTACCTCAAATCCGCAGGATATGACGTCGAACCTTGACGAGGTTGCTGGAAACATCTCCGATCAGCACGTCAGCGTTCGTTTGGCGATGGAGTTGGCGGGGATCAAGAAGGGGGAGGCAGTGGAGTTTGTGGGGCACTCCCAGGGTGGGGCGGTGGCGCTTTCGGTGGCGGCAGATCCTGAAGTTCAACGTGACTTTCAGGTTGTTTCGGTCCTGACTGCGGGCGCTCCCACCGGACCGGCGGTGCCGGAAAACGTGTCTGTACTGGCGTTGGAGAACCTTGCCGACATAGTTCCCGCACTGGACGGGAGGCCAGGGTTGACGGGACCGAATCAGCAGGTGATTTACTTCGATGCGGCCGCCCTGGACCACGACAAGGTTGAAGGGGCGCACTCGATTGAAACTTATGTTGAAGCAGCGAAGAGGGTTGCGTCTTTGTCGCAGCAGGATCCTCGGCTTCAAGGCTTTTTGGATTGGGAGGCTCAAAGGCGCGCGGGGTTGGGCCTCGGTGAGGGGGTCACAACGGAGCCGATGTTCTTCTCTACAGTCCGCGTGAAGGGGGAGGTGGAAACGGACCTGAAACAGCTGAGCCAGGCAGACTGAGTGGAATCAGTTGGAGTTCTTTGGAATCAGAGCCCCCAGGATGCTGGAGACGATTGCGCCCACAATCGCGGTGATGGTGCCTGCCCATACGGCCGACCACCAGCCGTCGACAAACAGCGGCAAGTGAACCTGGGTTGCCAGCCACGCAGCCAAAGAGAACACCAAACCGTTAGTGATCAGAGTAAACAAGCCAAGAGTAAGGATGTAAAGGGGAAATGCGAGGACTTTGACCAAGGGACGCACCAGAGAATTCACCAGGGTCAGTATCAAGGCGATCAGGAATAGGTCCAGAAGTGTGTTCCACCCGGACTCGGACTTCTCAAACCAGATGCCGGCCAGCATCAGGGTCGAAACCCAGATCCCCACCATGTTCCCGATTATTCGAGACGAAAATTGCATGGCCCATTGTTTCACGACCCCATTGTTCCAACGTCCAGGAGCACCTTGAGTCGACAGAAAAACACTCCTCATTCGAATTCTTGATCCGCGGATCGTGAAACCAGGGAGGGAGACAGAGCGCCTGGGCACGCCAGCGACTAAAATTGGGGGCGTACCGCCGGGGAGGAAGTACCCTCTCTAGCACTAAGCACGTAGCACCAACTGGCCTGGACCACGAATAGCAGAGGCCACGAACAATAGATAGGAAGACCCATGGGATTTGATGAGTTCCTAGATAAGAGCCGCAAAGTTGTCGACGACGGAACGAAGAAGGTACATGACGCTCGGCACTCGGAAAAAGCAGGCAAGTTCCGTCACGGACTTGTTGATGGCTTCGAAAAGATGATGAAGGCAATCCTGCCTGGTGAATCAAAGAACACGCCTATGATCGGGTCCGCGCAGCAGCACGTCGATGAGGCGATCCAGGCGGCCAAGGACACTGCCGCCGAAGCCAAAGAGTAAAGCGCTAGGTTGTTGCCCTTTTCTGGTTGCTAGTTCGCCAGCACAGCGATCAGGACGATTGCGGTGAAGGCAAATTCGCTGACCCCGATGACGGCAGGTCGTAGGGGTTTCCCTCGTCTACGCGAAATTTCTGGGTAAACCCAAGCGCGGACGGTAAGGAGCACCCAGGCCGCCACCATCCACCAGGTCGCAAGACCGAAACCCCACGCGATGGCCGTGATCACGGTCATCGCGATGTGGTATCCGAGGGAAAACCGTAACCATCCAGGGTTTCCTCGTTCACGAATAAGGGTTTTCACATAGGGGACCGTGCCGACGAAGTATGCGGTGACAAAGGCGGTTGCCACCCATGCACGCACCCAATTGTTGGGGTGGGTGCCCAGCTCGTAGGCGATTGGGAGCAACAGGGTTGAGGCGAGTATGGCTGCGGCTCTAGCCAAGAACGACTGATATTCGCCCCGCCACATTTCCCACCATGCAATCGAGAAGAGCGGCAGGATCACCAGCCCCCAGAGCAGCACGCGGGGGTGAAGAATAACAAGTGCCAGTGCCCCTACACCTGCGATCAAAGCGTACGTGATCAGCGCGGGAACATATCGGCTTCCTCGACTCAGATTGACTTGGCGTTTGCCCGCCCTGTTAGTTCGGACGGCCGACTTCATCCAAGTCGTAAGGGTGTCGAACCAAAGGAACGCAATCAGCCAGGAGACGCCCAGCAGGAGTTGCGACCACGAGAATCCGCCCAACGCGCTCCCCCCGATGACGGGGACTGTCGCCATGGGCCACCCACCGTGCTGCCGGGTGAGCCAACCATTTCGCACCAGCGAGGACGTCACGCTTTTCTTGCGTCGACGCCTGACCTTCTGCGAGCCTTCTCCCGCTCTTACGGCGCTGGTGTCGCGAGTTTTTGCCGCGCCTGAGTCGGGTGTTGCCTGTCGCTGCTGGACGGCTGTCCTCTGAGATTCGTTATTTGACATTACCCAAGAGCCTAGCGTGTTTTAGTTAGGTCAGCCTAACGTAAATTCCCTCAGCAGTGTAAGAGTGGCTTTGGGTGCTGTCACCGATAAGCGCGTCGATACTGTGGGGGTAAGTAGGGCAGAGCAATGCGCTGCTCTTCCGCAGCCTGCAGAGGGAAACGCGGATTTCGTAGCGCTTCCCGACCCAGGAGCACAACATCGGCTTGTCCTGTAGCAACAATCTGCTCTGCCTGCGAAGGAGAAAGAATGAGGCCTGCCGTAGAGACGGGCAGGTCAGTGGCGGAACGCACGTCGCGTGCAAGAGGCACCTGGTATCCGGGCCCAATCGGGATCTTTGCGTCCGGGACGTTTCCTCCGCTGGACACGGAGATCAGATCAACCCCTCGCTCTTCCAGCCAGGAAGTCAGCGTTAAGGTGTCCTCGACGTTCCACCCGCCCTCGACCCAGTCGGTGGCGGAGAGACGCATGGTTACGGCGACCTCCTCGCCCACCTCGCCCCGCACCGCTTCCGCGACTTCCAAGGCGAGCCGGCAGCGGTTTTCCAATGAACCGCCGTAGCGATCCTCTCGAAGATTCGACTGGGGGGAAAGGAACTGGTGGATCAGGTATCCGTGCGCCCCATGGATTTCAAGAACTGTGAAGCCCGCATCCACAGCGCGGCGAGCAGCCTCCTGGAACGCCTGCACCACTTCCGCTATGCCTTCTTCGGTTAGTTCTTGCGGTGTAGCCAGTCCGGGAAACGCGATGGCTGACGGAGCGCTCGTCTCCCACCCACCGTCCTCTAGCGGCATGGAACCTTTCTGGTCGTTCCCCCACTCCGGCCAGACCGAAGCCTTGCGCCCAGCATGCGCCAACTGGATGGCGGGAACAGAGCCGTAGGACTTGATCACCTCGGTTACTTCTTTGAAGGCGTCCCGTTGCTCATCGTTCCAAAGTCCAAGGTCGTGCGGTGAGATACGCCCCTCTGGGACCACCGCGGTTGCCTCAACTGTCACGCACCCGAACCCTCCCTGCGCCAACTGCCCTAGGTGGATTTGATGCCACTTCCTGGGCACGCCGTCGTGTTCCTTAATCTGGTACATGCACATGGGTGCCACCCATAGGCGGTTGCGAGACTCCACCTTCCGCAGTTTCAGCGGTTCAAATAGTGCGTGAGACACAAGGTTCCTTTCCTACGCGGGTGCGCCCGAACGGGGCGGCCAGTGCCAACAGGTTCCGCACCCCTTACAGATCAGTTTGATTTTGTCCGAGGAGTCCGGCGATTACCCCGAAGCCTACCTTCGGCCGCTTTGTTCTGGGCCTGCTGGAGGGCCCGGTATG
>CAYFRT010000023.1:26661-28226 GCA_964345585.1 uncultured Actinomyces sp.
CCCCGAAGCCTACCTTCGGCCGCTTTGTTCTGGGCCTGCTGGAGGGCCCGGTATGGTGCTTCCCCGAACGCGACGATTCGCACCTCAACTCCTGGTTTCGCTTCCGACAGAGTCGTTACCGCGATGTCTGCGGCATCTTGGAGTGGCCAACCAAAGATCCCGGCACTGATAAGCGGGAATGCAACGGACTTCGCCCCCAGTTCGTCCGCGATTTGAAGGGAGCGCCGGTAGCAGGAGGCTAGAAGCGCAGGGTCCGTCTGACCGGCAACGAAGTTCGGTCCCACGGTGTGGATAACCCACCGCGAGGGCAGCGCGCCGGCCGTTGTGTAACCCGCATCCCCTGTCGCCAATCCGTTGGGGAACCGTTTGATGCAGTCCTCGAGGATCGCGGGACCACCCGCACGGTGGATGGCGCCATCGACGCCGCCCCCGCCACGCATTGCGCTATTTGCGGCGTTAACGATCGCATCTACGTTCTCTTGCGTGATGTCGCCCTGGACAATCTCTATCGGTGCCATTCTGCAAGTGTTTCACAGGGCGGATGGACGCTTGGTGCAACTACGTTTAGCCCAATTGAGATCGCGTGTTGCCGCCCGTGATTTGAGACGAGGAGAGCGAAGGACTAAAGAACGTCTCACGGGTCATATCAGCGCAGCAATGCCGCCAACAGCACAACCGGCTGGCAAAAAGTGCGACAGGCACCACGTGAACCACACCTTTGTAGTTCAAGCGTTACTTGGCACTTGCGCCGCATTCACTGTTACGGTTGTTGCCAATGTGACTAGTGTGACGATTGATTTGTGTGATGTCGAGCATCGAAAGTAGATGGACAATGTCAAGTTTCGCTCTCCCAGCGAACTCTAAACCCAGGCGACTCATTGCGACCATAGGAACGATCGCAGCCCTTTCTTTAGTAGGCGCATCAATGACGCTTGCAACCCCTGAAGCGACCGCGGCGGACACGCCTGCAACCGTTGCCACTGGGCCGGTTACGGAGTCAGATGTCGACTTCGTCGAAGTTGAAGTGGAGGATTCCTACACCGAGCAAGGCGCGGTTTCTGAGGCCGACGGGGATCAGCAGCAAATCGAGGCGGTCTCCGGTCCCATTGCCTTTGAACTCTCCGAAGAAGATCAGGTCCTGATCGCCCGCGCCGACTTCAATTCAGACATCACGGTTATCGGGGTTACGTGGGACGCAAGCGTCCCAGCGCCGGCAGAGGTGAACTACCGGTACCTCTATCAAGGGGTGTGGACCGAGTGGAGCGCGCTGGGCTTCGATGCTCCTAGCGAATCCGATTTCGAGTCTTCAACAGCGACGCGTGAGGGCACTGAACCCGTGACGTTGCCAAACGCTGACGCGGTGGAAGTGGTGGTACGAGGGGCTTTAGAGGAAACCGCCGACTCCATCACCCTGAACGTCATTGATCCACGGGGACAGGGAGAGGTCGACAACTCGCTTGCGGACCTTGTGGTCGACGATGCAGACGACCAGGTGGAGCCAGACGATCAAGAGATCGATGAGCAGCAGGACGAAAATGTGGACGAGGGGGAAGAGGGCTCCGAGA
>CAYFRT010000024.1:0-26792 GCA_964345585.1 uncultured Actinomyces sp.
ATCTCCTCTTCCACCCATTCCAGTCGCGGCATAGGGGCAATCTTCCCCTCCCCGCCCATGACCAGATCTACCGCATTCGCTCCGTGTGGAAGGAACGGCGCCAACATCAGGTTCAGGTCGGAGACCGCTTGAGCCAGAACCCAAAGCACTGTCCGCAAGCGACCGCCCGGGGCCGAGTCTTCCTCGTTCTTCATCTTGAATGGCTCGGTGTCGGTGATGTACCGGTTCACCTCTGCCACCAAACGCATAACAGCCGCGATTGCCGCCTTCTGGTGGTGAGAACGAATCAGATCGCCAACCTCTGTGAACCCAGCCTGCAAGTCATCCAACAGAACCTGGTCTACCTGGTGAAACTCCCCTGGTTCGGGGATTTCCCCGAAACGTTTGTGGATCATGGTGGCGGTACGATTCACGAGGTTGCCCCACCCAGCCACCAGTTCGTTGTTGGTGCGCCGCAAGAATTCTTCCCACGTGAAATCCGCGTCTGAGGTTTCCGGGCCGGCCGCTGAAATGAAGTAGCGAAGTGCGTCTGGCTGATACCGGTCCAGCATGTCCCGCACGTAAATCACGATGCCGCGGGAAGTGGCGAACTTCTTCCCTTCCATGGTGAGGAACTCTGAGGAGACCACTTCGGTTGGCAGGTTCAACGTCCCAAAGGCACCAGGCTGCCCGCCGTGATCCCCCTGGCCGTTGTAGGCGAGGAGTTCCGCCGGCCAGATCTGGGCGTGGAAGACAATGTTGTCCTTCCCCATGAAGTAGTAGGACAAGGCTTCTGGGTCGTTCCACCAGGCACGCCACGCTTCCGGGTCTCCGGACCGTCGCGCCCACTCGATTGAGGCGGAGAGGTATCCAACCACGGCGTCAAACCAAACGTAGAGGCGCTTGGTTGGGAGGTCTTCCCAACCGGGGACGGGAATCCCCCAGTCGATGTCGCGCGTCATGGCACGTGGTCGAACGTCTTCCAGGAAGTTTTTCGCGAACCGGATGACGTTGGATCGCCATCCAGCAGCTTCGCGTCCATCCAGCCAGTCAGAGAGTTCTTGCGCCAAGGCCGGGAGGTCCAAGAAGTAGTGTTTGGTTTCCACGAACTTCGGGCTCTCCCCGTTGATGGTGGAACGTGGGTCGATCAGGTCGGTGGGATCAAGTTGATTGCCGCAGGTATCGCACTGGTCTCCTCGTGCTCCCGCGGCGCCACACAGCGGGCAGGTGCCTTCGATGTACCGGTCTGGCAGTGTTCGCCCCGTTGAAGGGGAAATGGCTGACAAAGTGGTCTGCTCCAGCATGTAACCGTTGTCCCGCACCACCTCGAACATTGCCCGCGTGACACGGTGGTGGTTCTGCGTCGTTGTCCTGGTGAAAAGGTCGTATGTGAGGCCCAGTTTCACCAGGTCTTCCACGATGATCAGGTTGTTCTCGTCAGATAGTTCGCTAGGGGTTTTCCCCTGTTTTTCCGCCTCAACGAGGATGGGGGTGCCATGCTCATCCGTGCCGGACACCATCAAAACGTCGTGCCCCGCCATTCGCATGTGTCTTGAGAAGATGTCCGAGGGAACCCCGAATCCAGCAACATGTCCAATATGGCGAGGGCCATTCGCGTATGGCCAGGCAACGGCCGACAAGATATGAGTCATGGTTTACACCTTAGTTCCGCAACGCTACGGGCAAAAACACTAACCACATTTTCCTCTTTCCGGAAATAGGAAAGCCAGGTTTCGATGAATCCCTAATGCCACCACGCCCCCACGCACAGGCTCCCGTGAGCTACGGTATTAACCGTTGTTGTCAATGGCGGCAACCCACACGAACCGCCGTAAACTAGCGATCTCCAAGGAGTGGCAATGGCTAGGGCACTACTAATTGTCGATGTACAACCAACATTTTGCGAAGGCGGTGCGCTGGGGGTCGAAGGTGGCAACGCAGTTGCCGAGCAAATCGCGGACTACGCGCAGGCGAACCTGGATCTCTACGACCTGATTGTCACTACGCAAGACTGGCATATTGATCCGGGCGAACACTTCTCCGATAACCCTGATTTTGTCGACACGTGGCCCCCGCACGGTGTCGCGGGGACAGCCGAGGCTGAACTACACAAAGCGCTTTCTCGAATTCCATTGGACTACAGCATGAAGAAGGGCGAGTACGAGGCCGCGTATTCCGGCTTTGAGGGCGCCTGTCCCGATGGCACCACGCTTGAGGAAGTCCTGGAGGACGAGGGCATAGATGAGGTGGACGTAGTCGGCCTCGCCCTATCCCACTGTGTGAAAGAGACTGCGCTGGACGCGGCGAAACTGGATTCCATTGACCAGGTTCGGGTGTTCCTTGACCTCACGGAGCCAACTTCCCCTGAACTTGGGGAGAAGGCAATCGAAGAAATGTCGCAAACTCGGATTGAACTGACGAACGCTTTGCCCAGCAAGTAGGCCCGCGCTCACTCCTCGTGAGTGTCGAACCCCCAGCCTCGCGCAGCCAAGTCGAGGGCGGCCTGCATCACCTGGTTCTTCCTGAGCCCCTCCTGGTTAGCGATGAGGGCTGCAGCATCTTTCAGCCGTAGCTCTTCGCGTTCAGCGGTGGCAAGGACTCGGCGTCCTATGTCTTCCATGTCCGCAGGAGCCTTGGCTTCAGGTGCGCCGCCAATGACGATGGTGACTTCCCCGAGGACCTCCTGGCTGGTGGCTCCCTCGGCAAGTTCGCGCAGGGTGCCGCGCCGCACCTCCTCATACACCTTGGTTAGCTCCCGACACAGAGCTGCGGGACGATCGTCACCGAAATGTTCGGCGAGATCCACGAGGGTTGCCGCGGTCCTGCGGGGAGACTCAAAGATGATGACAGTTCTGGGGTCTTTAGAAAGAGGGACCAACCGCCGGTGCCGGCTGGACGGTTTGCGGGGCAAAAACCCTTCGAAAACGAACCTGTCCGTCGGGAGCCCAGAAACACTTAACGCTGCCAAAGCCGCACTTGGACCGGGAAGAGGAACAATCCGAACGCCGGCAGCAATTGCCAGCGTGACCAAGTGGTAGCCCGGATCTGACACCGTTGGAGTACCCGCGTCTGAGACGACAAGGACTACTTTGCCGTTACCCACTTCGTCGATTAGCCACGCCCCGCGTTGTTCCTCATTGTGATCATGTAGCGCGATGATCTTCGCCCCGGAGGCTATGCCCAGCCGGGAACACAGGTTCTTGAACCTGCGGGTGTCTTCGGCTGCCACGATGTCCGCATATTCGATTGCTTCGCGGAGCCGTTCTGATGCGTCGCCCGCGTTACCGATTGGGGTGGCGGCGAGGACCAGCGCACCCTCGCGGTCTGGGTTCGCTGCGCCGTGGCGTCCCTTCGCACTGAGTTCCTGCTCGCTTGTCTTCACGTCGCCCGAGGTGAATTCCGTGTTCGTCATGTCTCCAGAATGTCATGCTCACCCGCTGCAATCGAACGCGCAGGACTTCTAGACTCAAGTCGTGTCTGCCAACCACGCCGTCAACGGGACTATGGACCCGCATACCTCCACAGCGGGGGCACGCGGAAACCTGGCCACCATTTTGACGACTGGCGGGTGGTTCGCGACCGGTTTGGTGACGCTCCTGGCACTGCTGGTCCGGGTGATCCGCCTGGGGCAACCGGCCCGCATCGTTTTTGACGAAACGTACTACGCCAAGGATGCGTGGTCTCTTTTCAAAATGGGGTACGAGGGAAGCTGGGATGAGCACTCCGACATCGGATTCGCTCTTGGGACCACGAGTGGCCTAACCCCTGAGGCGTCCTTCGTCGTTCATCCTCCCCTGGGACGTTGGCTCATCGCGTTGGGTTTCCTTGGCACAAGCGGGGGTCCCACACCGTTCGCGTGGAGGATCAGTGCCGCAATATTTGGGGTCCTGGGGGTCTTCCTTGCGGCCCGGATCGCGTGGCAGATCAGTCGATCTGTCGTCGCCGTTAGCCTGTCCGGTGTTTTTCTAGCAACGGACGGGCTACACGTGGCTATGTCCAGGGTGGCGCTGCTGGACATTTTCATGTCAACACTGGTTTTGTTGGCCGTTTGGGCCGTGCTGCGCGATGGCACGAGCCTACGTGGAACATCCCCGCCCCACTCCACGTGGTGGCGCCCCTACCTGGCGTTGGCGGGAGTCGCGCTGGGGTGTGCGGTAGCAGTCAAGTGGTCGGCGCTGTGGTCACTGGCCGTAATCGGGCTGTTCGTTGCCATCCGGGATTGGGCGAGGAAAAAGCAGCGCGGACACCTCACTTTCCTGTCAGCCGTGTCCGGTGCCGCAAGCGACTTCGTGTATCTGGTGGGAACCACAGCCCTTGTTTACGTCACGTCGTGGTGGTCGTGGTTCCGGACGCCACAGTCATGGGGGCGCCCCGGATCAGGCAAGGTAGCCGGCAACGGGACCCCGTGGTCTGATTGGTGGGCCTACCACGGACGCGTCTGGGAATTCCACCAGGGGGTGACGGCACCTCACTCTTACCAGTCTTCCCCGACTGATTGGGTGCTCCAGACAAAACCTACGCTGCTCTATTTCAACCGTGTTCCCGGGTGCAAAACCGGCTGTGTTGAGATCGTGAGCACGCTGGGTAACCCACTCCTGTGGTGGCTTGGTTTAGGCGCGGCGATTTGGGCGCTAGCGATGATTCTCCGGCACCGACCCGAAGCCTCTAATCTCACCTTGCTGCTGGTTGTTTACGCGTCCCAGTTACTCCCCTGGTTTTTGTACCCGGAGAGAACGAAGTTCAGTTTCTATGCCGCCTCGCTTGCCCCCTACGTCGCAATACTGCTTGGCCTGGGACTGACGTGGCTGACCCAAAGTCCACGCCCCAGGTGGTTGCGACGGGTGTCGTGGCTGCTGGCATTGGCCGTCGTGGCGTCAGGCTTCTGGTTCCTGCCCATCGCCACGGGATTCCCAATCTCAATTGAGCAATGGGAGCAGCACAAGTTGCTTGAGTCGTGGTGGTGAGCGTCTGGCAGTGTTGGCGTCTTGCCCTCGTCCGCCTTCCGAACTCAACTGACCCCAAAAAGCCCAGATTACGAACTGCCCCGGTGCCATTAATGACCTCGCGCGCAGATTGAATAGGGGAGATCCTCCTGGGGGGCAATGAACCGGTCGCGTCCAAGAGCCGCGACACCGCGCCACAATCTTGTTGCTTCGGAGTTGACTGTCCGGTTTCCGGCGCGCCCCGAGTCTTGGGGGTCCAAACTAGTTCCTAGGTGCTGACGTACGGGAGCACTGGTCATGATCGAAACAGCCACGGGAGGCACTGTGAAGACAATCGACGCCGACGTCGTTGTCATAGGCGGGGGGTCTACAGGGGCAGGTGTTGCTCGCGACGCCGCAATGCGCGGCTTCCGAACCGTGCTGGTAGAACGCGGCGACCTTGGCCAGGGCACAACCGGCCGTTTCCACGGGCTCCTTCACTCCGGGGGCCGCTACGTGGTTTCAGACCCCGAATCAGCAACTGAGTGCGCTGAAGAAAACGTGATCCTCCAACGGATTCAAGCGGACGCAATCGAAGCCACCGGGGGCCTGTTCATCACGGCGCCCGAGGATCCCGAAGAATACGCCGACGGTTACGTTGAGGCCTGCATAAAAGCAAATGTCCCGGTTGAAGAAATAACCATCCAAGAAGCGCTCCGCCGCGAGCCACAACTGAACAGAGGAATCAAACGTGCTTTCGCCGTCAACGACGGCAGTGTGGACGGATGGAAACTGGTTTGGGGAGCGGCAAAAGGTGCTGAACTTTACGGCGGGAAAACCCTCACCTACCACCGGGTGAACAAGATCGACCACAAGGACGGCCAGGTGAGCGCCGTCTACTGCACCGATCGGCGAAACGATGAGGAAGTGCGGATCGGCTGTCACTTCGTTCTGAACTGCGCTGGCCCTTGGGGAGGCGAAATCGCCGCGATGGCTGGCTGCCACGATGTCGAAGTGGTCCCGGGGGCGGGCATCATGATCGCGATGAATCACCGCCTCACTCAAGCGGTGCTCAATCGTTGTATTTACCCCGAAGACGGCGACATTTTGGTGCCCGCTCACCCCGTCTGCATTATCGGCACCACTGACCACATGACCGAAAGCCCCGATGACCTTCCGATTCCGCGCCAGCAAGTCCAAGAAATGCTGGACGCTGGAGAAATCATGATCCCCGGATTCCGGAAGGCTAGGGCACTTCATGCTTGGGCCGGAGCGCGTCCCTTGGTCAAGGATTCTCGTGTATCCGTGGACGACACCAGGCACATGGCGCGCGGGATGCACATCATCGATCATTACAAACGCGATGGCGTCCGTGGCTTCCTCACAATCGCAGGCGGAAAACTAACGACATACCGACTAATGGCTGAACGCATTGTCGACTTGATGTGTGAGCAGCTTGGCGAAGTCCGGGAGTGCCACACCGCTGACGAGCCTGTTCCGGGTTCCGAAAACCGCATTCTTTACAAACTCTCCCACCCTCTCAAGGAAGTAGAGACGGAAACGGAGGCACCTTCGGGTCAACAAATCATCTGCGAGTGTGAGCTGGTCACCCGAAGCCGGCTTGAACGAGCGATGGAGGGGTTGGCGGACTTCAACCTCGACGACGTCCGCAGGCAGGTACGCCTGGGGATGGGACCTTGCCAAGGCGGCTTCTGCGCCTCCAGAGCAGCGGGAATCGCTCACATGGAGGATCACGTATCGACGGAGCGCGCCTCCGAACTGCTCCGGCTCTTCCTCAAGAATCGCTGGTACGGCATATGGCCGATCGTCTACGGAGAACAGGTGCGGCAGACCGCTCTCGACAGTTGGATATACGAGGGAACTTTTGACCTCGAACACCTGCCGCAACCCACCAAGGAGGTTTTCTGAATGCGCGACGTTGTCGTTATCGGCGCGGGGCTGGCGGGCCTTGTTGCCGCGGCACGCCTGGTCGAAACTGGAAACTCTGTAACACTGGTTTCAAAAGGGTTGGGCGGCCTGCAACTTGGGCAGGGCACCATCGACGTCCTGGGCTATCGAGCGGGAGACGCGGGCGGACCACGCGAATTCGTTGAGGACCCTCTTCGCGTAGTGGATGCTTTGGCGGTGAACGAGGACGGAAGTGATCATCCGTACCGCCATTTTTCGGGGGACGAGGTCTCCCAAGCCCTCGAATGGCTAAAGAAAGTTATGGGACCAGGCCTGCTTACCGGTGACGGGTCAAAGAACTACCGCCTGCCAACCGCCCTGGGCGCGCTTAGGCCAACGGCCCTCCCTCAGCCGTCGATGATCAGCGGGCAGCCCGATGGGCGGCCGATCGTACTGGTTGGTTTTGAGCGTTTCAAAGATTTCTATCCCGACCTTGTTGCAGAGAACCTCCGACGCCAGAAAGATTCAGAGGGAAACCCGATTCAGGCGCGCGCAATCTGGGTGGACCTTGTGGCCCGCGAGGGCGAAGTAGACACTTCAGGCATTGGGTTTGCCAGAGCCCTTGACCGTCCTGAGGTCCAGAGACGTCTTTGTGAACTGGTTAAACCTTTATTGAAGGACACGGGAAGGCCCGCGCCTGAAGGTCAGACGAAGGAAACCTCGGACCCCCGAAACAAAGAGGTTGTTGGTTTCCCCGCGATCCTGGGGATCGATGATCCGGATGCGTGGCGCAAAATCGCCGACTGTTTAGGACACGATGTGTTCGAAGTACCGGTGCAACCTCCCTCCGTTCCCGGGATGCGACTGAACGAGCACCTGCTCCGCATGGTCAAGTCCGGCGTCACTGACCCTGAGTCGGTGGCTGCCACGCCAGGCCAAACGGGGGTGCAGGCAGGCACGGGGGCGCGAATCATCAACGGGGCCCCCGTCATTGGATTCGATATTGAAGAGGGCGAGGACGGGAAACGCCTCACCGCAGTGATTGTCTCCAGTGCCGGACACCCAAGGCGCATCGAAGCCAAAGAATTTGTGTTGGCGACCGGGGGCTTCGAATCCGGCGCAATAAAGATGGACTCCTACGACCACGTCAGTGAGTCGCTCCTGGACCTCCCACTGGCCGGCGTAGAAGGCGAGATGATCCACGGGGATTACTGGGGTAAAGACCAACCCTTGTTCAAAGTTGGATTGCGGGTTGACCCAGAAATGCGCCCCCTGGATGCGGAGGGAATCCCCGTTTTTTCCAATCTTCGAGCAGCGGGGGGAATCATCGGCGGGTCCGTCCGCTGGCGAGAAAAGTCCGGGGACGGGGTCGCTTTGGTCACGGGACTCAGAGCAGCCGACTCGATTGCGGCAGATCATAACGGAGGCACAAAGTGAGCGGCCAAACTGAACAACTAGGCGTTCTGGAAGAGCTTGACGAAAAATGGGAAACCCCGTTGCCTCCCCATGACGCGGCCACCCTCATTGACCTGGACCACCTGCGGATCAGGGACTCCCTAGACCTATGCGTCAAATGCACCATCTGTGAAACCCAGTGCCCCGTTGCCCGGGTCACGCCCCTGTTCACGGGTCCAAAGTTCGTTGGTCCGCAGGCGGAACGCTTCCGTGGCGGCCCAGTCTCGGTGGACCACTCGATCGACTACTGCTCCTCCTGCAGCACCTGCACAACAGTGTGTCCGCAGGGTGTCAAAGTGGCGGAAATAAACCACCACGCACGGACCGCGATGAAGCAGCAACAAGGCATCCCGCTGCGCGACAAGATCATTTCCAGAACCACTTTGATGGGTGCCGTGATGACACCAGTTGCACCTATCGCGAACTGGGCTTTGCGCCAACAGTGGATCCGCATCATTGTTGAAAAAGTCATCGGCATTGCCCGTCACGCACCGATGCCAGTGGCATACGGCCGCACCTTCGATTCCTGGTTTGACAAGCACAAGCCGCACCCGAACTCAGGTCAACGCGGTCAGGTCATCTTCTTCCACGGCTGCGCCGGGGAGTACTTCGAGGTTGAAACGTCAATCCAATCCGTTGAACTCCTAGAATTCCTCGGGTACGAGGTCCTGAATCCGAAACACGGATGTTGCGGCCTTGCTCTCCAATCAAACGGCCTATACGACGATGCCCGAAAGTACGTCTCCCGCCTCACCAAGGACCTGCGCTCCGTTAACAGGGACGCCCCGATCGTGACGGCGTCGGGCTCCTGCGGTGGAATGTTGCGGCATGAGGCGCAAGAGATTTTAGGAATGGACACCCCAGAGCTTAAAGACGTCTCATACCGCACATGGGACATCTGTGAGTTCCTGTTAGAGATGGCAGACCGCGGTGAAATGCCGCCTCGCCAACGCGCCTTCTACGCGACTATCCCCTACCATGCCCCCTGCCAGCTCAAGAGTCAGGGAATCGGGATGCCCGCAATAAATCTGATGGAACTGGTGCCGGGCGTAACTGTTTTGGAATCCGAGGAACCCTGCTGCGGGATAGCAGGAACCTACGGGTTGAAGAAAGAAAAGTTCGACATCGCGCAAGCGGTCGGCAAACCAGTATTCGACTTCATCAAACGGGTCAACCCGAAACTGGCTGCCTGCGACACGGAGACCTGCCGCTGGCAGCTTCGAACTGCGACAGGGGCGAATGTGGTCCACCCGATCTGGCTGCTACACAAGTCGTTCGGATTGGGAGAGAAGTAGGTCAGCACCCCTGTTTGAAGAGTAGGTCTTTGTAGATGGCAGCGCCCTCGTACAACGCCCGATAGAAAATCCGGGCCGAGGACTGTACGGGGCTGCTCGCCCACAGATACGTCTCTCCCGGAAAGCACCGGTCAAAGATTATTCCAGCCCGCCACAGGTGAGATGGCTCTGTGACGACGACGACCGACTCCCAGCCCTGCTCTTTAGCCAGCCGAGCGAACGCCGTTGCCTCCCCCACCGTGTCGTTCGGGTGGGGTTCAACGCACCAAGTCAGGTAGTCGCCGTAGTTGGTGTCGCAAGTTTCTAGCCAAGCCCCAGTAGGGAACTCCTCCAGGCTTTCTGGGTCCTGCATTCTGCGGACACGATCAGAGATGGACAAGACCAAGTTGTCAGACACTCCCGCCTCTGCCAACTCCCTGCCGGCAAGCTGCCGATCGTTGCGGTATGCAAGAACCATGATGGCGTCTGTGTGCACCAGCGCCTCTGGAACCGGCTCCTCTTTTATGACCTGGTCAACGGGAGGATTCCAAATCCAAAACTGGGGAATGATAAGCAGGACCGCTGCAAGGGCAACCAGAACCGTTGGCAGCAGCACCTGCCAACGTGAGAACTTTCTTGCATCTGGAGCATTCCTTGAGGTCACGAGTAGAACCGTACACGTGCATGCGCGCCACCAGTTCCAATCGCTCTATCCTGCCACCGCGATTGCATTCGACCGATACGATCGGTAGTAGTAATCAGCGTGGGAAAAGGGGTGTGAGCGGGATGTACCAACGGGTAATGAACGCGTTGAGACCTCTTTTAACCCACCGGCGCGGCGTGGAGTACCTCAGTTCGCTGGCAAGTGGACGGAACATCGGAATCATTCCTTGCCTGGAGGATCAGCCTATTTCAAATCCGCTCCGCCGAATGTCTGACCGCACCAAAGCACACTTTGTGTTCTTTCTGTTCGGCGGGGGTTTGCGGGGAATGCAGATTGATATTTTCGACGAGGATCCGCGTGGGGGGAACGCCCCCGTCCAGCCGCTCCACCCGGATACGGCTGTGGGAATGGTCTATTACGCAGCCCGGAACACTGGCGAACGCAGGTTTGAGGTTCAGAACTTGGAGGGGTCTGAAAACAGCGGCCACCCCGAAACGGTGATGGCCGAGATTCACCCACTGAGCGCCGACAAATTGCAACGCTTGATGTGAGAAGTGTCGTCTAAACGTTTGAAAAAGACGTTTAGAGCGTTAATCATCAAAAACCCGCTCGCCTGTTAGGGAGCGCTGGCACTAACGAGGAATGCTGAACCTGCGGGCGGCTTCCACGCCGTAAGCGTTCATGGCGGCATTGTGGCCGGCACTGTCCTGCTCAGCCCAGTTCCCGCTGTGTAGGAACCTCTTGTGCGTTGACGGTGTGGGCTGGGCACTAATGCCCTTGTGCCGGCGGTTTGCGAAAGATGAGAGTGCGTTTACGAACCTCATAGCATTTCTCCATTCGTGGTAACAAAGTGAAAGAAAATACTGACTGGGAGATGGGTATTTCTCCTCTACCTCGAGCCTATTGAGGGCCCCTGGAAACCTCAACGAATCCGCGGGTGACTCCCCCCACTACGCCCGCCATACTCGATCCCCGCCCCAGTCGATGGGACTTTCATCCCGACTAGTTGGGTCACGGCGCTTACTTCCACATGTCGTACTGTGTTTGCCTTGGAGGCTTCGCACTTCTACTCTTGCTACATGGTTTGGTTACTTGTTCTTCTCCTGGTCCTATGGCTGGTTCTTGCCATTCTCGGTTTCGTTATCAAAGGCCTCATGTGGCTGGCCTGGGTTGCGATCATCCTGATCGCGGTCACCCTGGTGGTCGGCTTCGTGGCGGGGGTCTTCACCGGCTCTGAGTAAAAAGCCGGATCCCTCTTCCCTTTCCCCTCATCAACTTCATTAGCCCCAAAAACTTTGGTGGCTCCAACCCCAATCATTCGGAGTCGGAGCCACCAAGTTTTTTGTGCGGCCGAAGCCCGGTATTACTCGTTCACGAATCGAACTGATTCACCGGTGTCTGCTGATTCGAGTATGCCCTCGACGACTTCCAGAGCCGCCAGCCCCTGCTGCATCGTCACGTAGTCCGAGGGAACCCCCAAGATGGCATCCCGGAAGTTCGCCTGCTCCACTGCCAATGGTTCCTGCTTGGGGAACGCGTAGCGGATCATCTGCCCTTCGGACACTCCACGGAAGGCGGCTACCTGATCCCATTGGACGGGGAAGTCGCCGTTCTCAAAGAACGTCAGGTCGCCCATTCCCGTATCCGCGACCAGGGCCCCATGTTCGCCGGTGACAACTGTGAGTCGCTCCTTGAACGGAGTCAACCAGTTAACAAGGTGATGGACCAAGATCCCGTTGGCGAAGCGTCCCGAGACAGTCACCATATCTTCGTGTTCCCTGCCCGACTGGTGCGCGGTCTGCGCGAACACTAGTTCGTAGGGAGCCCCAGCCAGCCAAGCTGCCAGGTCCACGTCGTGTGTAGCCAAATCTTTGACCACACCGACGTCAGAAATCCTTGCGGGGAACGGGGACTGCCTGCGCGTCACGATTTGGTAGATCCTGCCGAGCTGATTGTCTTCCAGCCGCTTGCGCATCTCCACCAGCGCCGGGTTACACCGCTCCACATACCCCACAGCGCCAACCAGGTCAGCTTCAGCGAACGCTTCAGCAATCTTCTTTCCAGATTCGACGCTGGCAGCTAACGGCTTTTCAACAAGGGTGTTTACGCCTGCGGCTGCCAACTTTAGCGCCGCTTCTTCGTGGTAAACGGTTGGAACTGCGACAATCGCGGCGTCGATGCCGACGTCGATCATCTCTTCGACCGAACCCAACACTTCCAGCCTGCCAGCCACCCCGAAACGGTCACCCACCGGGTCAGCCACAGCAACCAGGTCAAAGCCCGGTAGGGCACGCGCGTTTCGCACGTGGTGGCGCCCCATGGAGCCAAGCCCCAATACGCCTACCCTGATGTCAGACATCGATCATGCACCCGCCTTTGCGACGGCCGTGACAGCCGAGGCTACTCTTTCCAGCTCTTCTTGTGTCAAAGAGGGGTGGACGGGCAGAGAGATGACCTCCTTGGCCGCCTTTTCGGTTTCCGGCAGCTCCAGCCCTTCCGCGTACCTCGCAAGCGAAACCAGTCGGTGGTTCGGGATCGGGTAGTAGACGCCGGAGCCGACCTGGTACTCGTCCCGCAACGCGGCGACGAATGCGTCGCGCTCCTCACCATCGACACGGATTGTGTACTGGTGGTAGACGTGTACGGCACCATCGGCAACTGCGGGGGTTATGACGCCCTCAATGTTCTCATCCAGGAACTTAGCGTTTTCTTGACGTTTCTGGGTCCACTCCGCCAGGTGACGCAGTTGCACCCTTCCAATTGCACCGTTGATGTCGGTGAGCCGGTTGTTAACCCCGACCAACTCGTTCGCATACTGCTTCGCCATGCCCTGGTTCCGCAGGATCCGAGCCCGCCGAGCAACCTCTTCGGAACCTGTGGTGATCATTCCGCCCTCACCGGAAGTCATGTTCTTCGTGGGGTAGAAGGAGAAGCCAGCAAACAGTCCGAAGGTGCCGACCTTACGGCCATCCAAAGATGCGTCGTGCGCCTGAGCTGCGTCTTCAAACAAGGCCAAGCCGTGTTTGTCAGCGATCTCTTCGAGCTCATTCATCGCGGCCGGGTGTCCGTAGAGGTGAACCGGCATTATGCCTTTGGTTCGGTCGGTGATGGCCGCCTCCGCAGCCTTTGGATCCATGCAGAAGTGTGCGGGTTCGATGTCAACAAATACGGGTGTGGCGCCGGTGATCGCAACGGAGTTAGCCGTCGCAGCGAACGTGAACGAGGGGACGATCACTTCGTCTCCCGGACCGATTCCGGCAGCCAAGAGTCCGAGGTGCAACGCGGAAGTACCAGAGTTCACTGCGACAGAGAAGGCTCCGTCAACGACTTGCTCCGAAAACTCTTCCTCGAACGCCGCGACCTGCGGGCCCTGCGCAACCATGCCGCTTCGCAGGACGGCGGAGACCGCTTCGACTTCTTCTTCCCCGATAATGGGCTTTGCCGGGGGGATAAAGCTCAGGACACTCGGTTCACTCATTAGCTGTTACCTCTTCTAGTTCTTCCTCGTTCACCTCGCGGTAAAGCGAGCCTGAAACCGGGCATCGGAACATCCCGGGTTTGTCTTCGATTTCCTGCAACTTTACGCCGGCTTTGCCGACCCACCCGATTCTGCGAGCTGGGACTCCGGCCACCAGGCCAAACGCTGGCACGTCACGTGTAACAACCGCGCCCGCTGCGACAGTGGCCCACGGGCCGATGGTTACGGGGGCGACACAAACGGCGCGGGCTCCGATGGCTGCGCCTTCACCAATGGTGACCCCGACGGGTTCCCAGTCAGACGCGTCTTTGATGCTGCCATCAGGGTTGATAGCACGAGGGTTGTGATCGTTGGTCAGCACTACCGCAGGGCCGATGAATACACCGTTAGCCAGCTCCGCAGGTTCATAGACCAACGCATAGTTTTGGACTTTACAGTTATCCCCAAGGTGAACGCCCGTACCAATGTAGGCGCCGCGCCCAACAATGCAGTTTGCGCCCAGCACAGCACCTTCACGTACCTGCGCCAGGTGCCAGACACTTGAGCCTTCACCGATCTTGGCGTCGGGGGAAACGTCAGCGGAATCGACGATCCGAACCATCATTCTCCTTGTCATCCCATCAGCGTTCGCCGAGGGATCTAAACATGACGTGGCTGAACACATAATAGCGTGCTGGCGGGCCCTTCCTGCTCTAACGATGCCTCCTTCCGAAGTTGTGAGCCAATCGTGCATTCGGTAACACGGCCGCTTGGGCCTAATGTTGTCCTGGCCCGTTCAATGCAACAATGGCACCATGTTGGAAAATCCTCGCTCCTATGAGGACGTCTGGTTGGTTGTTCCTCTCTATAACGAGGGAACCGTCATCGGAGACGTTGTACGGGATGCGCGCAAAACTTTCCCGAACATCGTGTGCATCGATGACGGGTCAACCGACGATTCTGTGCGCAATGCTCGCGAGGCCGGAGCTGTGGTCATCGAGCACCCGTTCAACATGGGGCAAGGCGCGGCGCTTCAAACCGGGATCGACTACGTCGTGAAGCACACCGATGGGCAGTTCATTATCACTTTCGATGCCGACGGCCAGCACAGCCCTGCCGACGCCGCTGCGATGGTCGACCGATCCCGAAAAGAAGATTTGGCAATCATTTTCGGGTCTCGGTTCTTGGACGGAAGCACCCAGGTCGGTTGGAGCAAGAAAGCCGTGCTTAAGACCGCCGCGGCCGTAACCCGTTGGAAGACTGGTTTGCGTCTCACAGACGCTCACAACGGGCTGCGCCTGCTACGCAGGGATGCCGCGTCGAAGATACGTTTGAAGCAAGGGCGGATGGCGCACGCCTCGGAAATCGTTGCGCAGTCCGCAGACACGGGACTGCCGTGGGCGGAAGAGCCCGTACACATCGAGTACACGGAGTACTCGAAGGCGAAAGGACAATCCCTGCTGAACTCAGTGAACATCTTGGTCGATCTGGTGATGGGATAAAGCAGTGGGGTACTGGCTAATCAAATCGCTGTTGATAATCGGGATGATCATTGTCATCTTCTTTGTGCTGCGTCCCGTAAAGACAATGAACAGCCTGGCCCTGCGCCGAATCGGGATGCTCATCGTGCTGTTGGCGGCAGTCTTCGCCGTGATTTTCCCGGACGTCGTTAATCGGTTCGCGCACTTCATCGGTGTCAGCACGGGCATTAACCTGCTGGTTTATCTGCTGGTCATCGCGCTGTTCGCCCAAATGGCGTCCGCGTATCGAAGAGACTCTGTCGCAGAACAGAAACTGACTGAGTTAGCCCGACAAGTTGCCCTGCAAAACGCCACGCAAGGGCAACCCCAGCATTCAAACCCTTCGGACAAGGAGAAAAATGCAGAAGCGTCTGGGAAACCAGAAGAGGTAGACAACAAGAATTCCTCGGATATCACGCCACAACCAAACCCGGACCAGGCTTCTCGCCAAGAGAAGGTCCCGGAGTAGACCACCCCAAACCTGAATGTTTCCTGGAAAGGTGCGACACACTCGCGATTTTCCCCACTAGTGTGAGTCCAATCCAGGGTCAAGTCGTAAGATCAGAGATTGATGAGCAATAGATCAAGGCATGCCATGCCCAAAATGACCCCGGCCCACTCCGCGAAGCCAATTGGTTCTCGGCAGTGGCTGAGCTGGCTCCTGGCAAGCGTTATGGGGATCGGGCTTGCTGTCGGCGCCTCGGGCTTGGTGCTCTACAACGATCTTGCGAACCAGGTAGCCTCCTCCGTTCTGAGCACGTCGAATTTGGGGTCCACGGAACCTGATGAGGTTGACCCAAGCGAGAGTTTCAACGACAGCTTTGAGGGTCGTTCGTTGAACATTCTCCTAATGGGAATCGACGCCCGGGTAGGGCAAGACGATTCCATCATCAACCCTGAAGATGATGATGAGACCATGCGCAGCGACACCACTTTGGTCATGCATATTGCTGCAGACAGGCAGTCTGTCACGGTGGTCTCGATCCCTCGTGACATGTGGATTCAACTTCCGGAATGTGTCCGCTCGGACGGCTCAATCAGTTACTCGCAGTGGGGACAGTTCAACTGGGCATTCTCCTACGGCGCACTGACAGATGACTTGGCAGGCGGAGTCGCATGCACGGAAGACACGGTGGAGGAACTAACGGGTATCTCCATCGACGGGTTCGCCGTGATTGACTTCAGCGCGTTCGCTTCTATGGTTGATGCCCTGGGCGGCGTCGAAATATGTCTGGAAGAAGAACTCGTCGATGACCACTATTTGGGCATAACTTTCGAAGCGGGCTGCCAGGTCATGGACCCCATCACAGCAACTCAATACGCACGTGTCCGCCACGTCGGTGACGGCTCAGACATGGGGAGAATCCAGCGCCAACAAGGGCTGCTTGGAGCAATGGTGATGCAAGCCATGAATGCGAACATGCTCACCGACATGTCTAAGCTCTACGCGTTCATGACCGCGACGCTGCGCGCCACCACGCTCTCCCCTTCCCTAGGGAATATCCGAACGGATATGGGCCTTGCAAACTCCCTCAAGAACATGGACCCGGCAGACTTCCGGTTCACTACGATGCCTGTTGTCACCGCAGACTTCGACGCCAACAGACTCTTGCCAAAAGAACCGGCGAACCAGGAACTCTGGGATGCTCTAATGGCGGATGAACCAATGCCAGAAGGGACCGTCTACATGGATTTGGAAGGCGAGTACTTCACGATGTTGGCGGACGGGACCGCAGAGCCCGGCGGGAATCCCCGCACGGATGATGAGATCGGGTCCCTAAACGGGGGCGTCTACTAGCGACAAAACATGACACCTCAGGCACTTCCTCCATCATTTGGTCCAGGATCCTCGAACGCTAGACCGCGTTGGGATTCTGCCAAAAATGTGCAATCGGCTTCTGCCGGAAAAGCGTCAGGATCGGAAGGGGAAAGCGCGGAGGTTCCAGAACCCGTACAGCCTCCACGACCCGCGGAACCCGCTTCACCATCGACCAGTCCGCCCAGTATCAGCCCGGCGGAGCCTCGGTCTTCTTATCGCCCCACCGCCCGACGATCTGTCATGGGGGCACAGAACGCCTCGGCACAAGGTCCCTCACAGCGGTTCGACGGCTCTTCTCAGTATTCCTCGCAGTATCCTGCCCAGCCGGCTTCTGCCCCTGCCGGCTCTGAGGCTTCCTCTTCGGCTTCTGCCCCCCAAAGCCGCGGTCAACAGCCGCGTGCGTACGCGCCTCAAAGCCGGTCTTCTTTCCAGTCGCCCTCGCAGCAACCAACCGCGAATCAAACGTACGCACCAGATGCGAACCGTCCGGGGACCCGATATGGAACCTCCCCTCAAACGCGTAGCGCGGGACCAGGCCCCCAAACTCCGAGCGCCATCCCGCGGGTAAAACCTTCCACGACAAAACGTAAGGCCAACAAGAAACGCGTCGCTGTAACGACGTTGGTAGTGGTGCTGGTTCTCCTACTCGCCTGGCCGACCTGGCTTGTTTGGAACACTAACCGCTCCATGCATCACATCGATGTTCTGTCTGCCAGCCCTGGAACTTCTGGAACCACGTATCTGTTCGCGGGGTCCGACTCTCGCGACGGCTGGAACCCAGATGATCCAACCGAGGGCGAAAGGTCCGACTCAGTCATCTTGGTCCACCGGGCCCGCAACGGGCAGACCGCCATGGTCTCCATGCCCCGTGATCTCTACGTTGATATCCCCGGCGTGGGGATGAACAAGTTAAACGCCTCCTTCGCATACGGCGGCCCGACACTCCTTGTCGAAACGCTGGAGAACCTCACCGGGCTAACCGTCGACCACTATGTCCAAATCGGGATGACCGGAGTTGGAGAAATAATCGATGCCCTCGGCGGAGTGGAACTCTGTTGGGACCAAACAGTCCAAGACGAGTTTTCAGGCATGGACTGGGTTGCTGGCTGCCACGAAGTTGACGGAGAAGAGGCGCTGGCGTTCAGTCGGATGCGGTACGCTGACCCGCTTGGTGACGTTGGGCGAACCATGCGCCAACGCCAGGTGCTCAGCGCAGTGTCTGCAAAAGCTCTCTCGCCTCGCGTCCTGTTCAACCCCGCAGAACAATTGCGGTTGTCGGAGACGGCAGCCGAAGCACTCACCGTAGATGACAAAACCGGGGTGTTCACAGTCGGCAAGCTGCTTCTTGCAATGCGGAAGGCCAGCAGCGCGGAGCTTACTGGGCAGCCGCCAATCAGTTCAATGGGAGAGTCCACTAACGTCGGATCCGTCATGCTTCTTGATGAATCCAAGGCGCCCCACTTCTTTGAGGCCCTCAGAAATGGCACTCTGACGCCAGAAGACTTCGCGCTCGATTTCTAGAGCGCCGTCTCCGGTACGAGGTAAAGCTGGCCCAGCCTGGGAAACCCCAGAAGACCAGAGGGCTCTGCCCCAAGGCCCCTGCTCCCGTCGCCAAGTCGTCAGTCGGCTGCAGGAACCTTCACGGGTTTAGGACCCGCTTGACGCGCATTCCAGGATGATTCCACGATGTCTTCCAGGCCAAGCTCTGCCTTCCATCCAAGCGCCAATTCGAGCGCTTGACAGTCCGCGACCAACACGGCCGGATCGCCTTCCCTCCGGTCAGCAACCTTGGATTCGAAGTCCCAACCGGATACGTTCCGAATCGTTTCCAACACCTCGGTAACCGAACTTCCGCTCCCCGTACCGACGTTGAAACTACGGTTCTTCACGGTTCCTTCACGGAGAGCATCAAGCGCCACCAGGTGCGCTTTTGCAAGGTCCAAAACGTGCACGTAGTCCCGGATGCATGTTCCGTCTGGCGTTGGGTAGTCGTCGCCGAAAACTACCGGCACGTTGCCGTCATACAGTGCCTGTTCCACTATCGGAATGAGGTTCAACGTCGCGGGATCAGCCAGGTCCACCCAGCCGGCTCCTGCTGCATTGAAGTAACGCAGAGCAATGTAGTTCAGTCCCCAGGCGTGATTACAGTCAGCAAGAAGAAGTTCACCAATCAGTTTCGTTTGGCCGTAAGGATTGATGGGGTTGGTCGGTGAATCCTCGGAAACCACATCGGTGTCTGGCTGCCCGTACACGGCGGCGGACGAGGAAAACACTGCGTCCCTCACCCCCGCGTCATACATGGCGCTCATCAGGTTCGCCATGCCTCCAACGTTTTGACGGAAGTAAAGGGCTGGCCGTTTCACAGAAACGCCAACCTGCTTCTGGGCCGCGAAGTGAATAACCGCGTCCACGTCGTAGTCGATCATGGTCTCTGTAAGAACCCGGACAGCCTCATCCTTCGAGATGTCCAGCACGATCAACGGGGTATCACCAATCCGGGAAGCGTCTCCGGTGGAGAGGTCGTCAACGACGACGACTTGCTCGCCCCGCTCCTGCAGGAGTCGGACGACGTGTGCACCAATATATCCGGCTCCACCGGTGACCAAAGTACTCATGTGGCCAAGCCTAATGCGTTCCAGTTACAGCCGTCGAGCTCTTCGACCAACAGACATCAAAGGTGCTTGAGGCATAACCACGTCGGGGTCAAAGTTAGCCGGAATCGCGGACAGGGAAAGTGTGAAGACTGGCGGCTGCCTCTGCGACAGTTCAAGGCGTGCCCCCATGGATTGGGCCAGATCCTTCGCAAGCGCCAAACCAATTCCAGAGGATCCGCCGGCGGAGAAACCAAGATCAAAAATGTCCTCCGCCTTGTCCTCTTCAATCCCTTCCCCCTCGTCTTCAACGTCGATCAAGATGGCGCGTGAAGAGCCGGAACGGCGCGCCTTCACCGTTGTCGTTCCTTTCCCGTAACGGAGAGAATTTTCCAGCAGGATCGCCAAGATTTGCGACAGCTTGCCCTGCTCGGCTAGAACCAACTGGGCGGCCTCGTCCATAAAAACCAACTGGCGCCCGGCGGCCCTGAACTGCGGTTCCCACTCTTCCAGCTCAGTGTTAAACACTTCCAACACTTGAATCACTTCGGTGTCGCTGCCGGATCTCCGGCTTACGTCCAACAACTCATTCACGACACTGGTGAGTCGCTCAACCTGAGACAGTGCGGCTTCGGCTTCCTCCTGCACCTCAGGTTCCGTGGAGATCAATTCAATCTCTTCTATCCGCATCGACAAGGCGGCAAGAGGTGTCCTCAACTGGTGAGAAGCGTCCGCTGATCTCTGACGCTCCGCCGCTAGCCGCCGAGCCATTCGTTCGCCCGTGCGAGCCAGCTCCTCCTGCACCAGGTCAATTTCTTCGATGCCCGAGGGCTTGAGCTGTGCCCGCACCTGCCCAGAACCGATTTGCTCTGCCTGCGCCGCCAAGTAGATGAGGGGAGCAGACAATCGGCGCGACATGAGGTTAGCCAGGTACCAGGCAAGCGCCAAGGAAGCGAAAATTCCTGCAACAAGACCCAGCTCAAGGTACACAATGCTACGGATTGTTCTCAGCGCACTCACTTCGACCGTAGTCGTCACACCTGTGGAAGAACGGTAAGTTGCGGACATTATCGGGGTTCTTGGTGTCTCTCCCGAGACGACCTTGTAGCGGCCGGGAAGAACCACTTCGACATAGGCTGCGGGTTCGGCCCCGATGGGGCGCGTCCACATCGCCACGGTGCCCTGCGTGACGAACGCGTCTTCCGCCAGACGTCGTTCAACCGCCCTGGTCACCACCAATGCGCGGGTTGCAACCGCGTTCTCGTCTTGCTTCCAGACCAACATGCCGCCAAGGACCATTGCCGGAACACCCAGAACTAACACGACGGCAAGCACCGCAGTGAGAATCATTCGGGTGGCTCTTTGTTGCATCGGTTCGACCTACCCCGTCCGTATAGGCAAGACGCCTACACGTTACTGCTCGAAGCGGAAACCCAGGCCACGCACCGTGGTGATGTAGTGAGGGTCGGCGGCGTTATCGCCCAACTTGCGACGAAGCCAAGACACGTGCATGTCCAGGGTCTTCGTCGAGCCCTGCGGGTCCTGTTCCCACACCTCACGCATTAGCTCTTCGCGTGGGACCATCTGCCCCGCCTGTTTTACCAATACCTTCAGTAAATCAAACTCCCGGGCTGTCAAGGAGAGCTCCCGCTCCCCCACGAATGCCCTGTGCGCAGGAACATCAATGACGACGTCCTGGGCGCGAAGTTCACCGTCACCGCTGTCAGCGGCGCCCCTGCGGAGGAGTGCGCGAACCCGCGCTAACAGTTCCGCGAGCCGGAATGGTTTTGTCACGTAGTCGTCGGCACCTGCATCCAAGCCAATGACCATGTCAGCCTCATCGGCGCGTGCGGTGAGAATCAGGATCGGGGTGTCCAGGTCACGTGCGCGTATTTCACGCGCCACGTCCAATCCGTCCATGTCGGGGAGCCCCAAGTCCAGGACAATCAGGTCTGCTTCCTCAACCTCTGCCAGTGCACTCTTAGCGGTGCCATGGATTCGAACGCCGTAACCTTCGCGACCAAAAGCCCTTGCAAGCGGCTCAGAAATTGCTGGGTCGTCTTCGATCAAAAGCACTGTTGTCATACTGGCAACCATACTCGTTCCGCAAAGCTATTGCACTAACCTTTGCCATCTCTATCCCATTTGATTACTTAGGTATTTGGTCTAGGGTGCGGTTCCGCCCGGGAAGCTCGCCTTTGCGGCGTGACACAAGAAACGGCGAAACCCTGCCAAATCCACGCAGGTCTGCAGCTGGGAAATCCTCTACCTTGTACTGCCGCCGGAGCGGAGACTGCGAAATCGCGGCAGCCGTCGGGGCGTCTGTCAGGATCCGACCCGTGGGAGCGATGTCCACCAGACGGGAGGCAAGATTGACGGGCGGCCCGAAGACGTCCCCTGACCGAGAGAACACGTCTCCGTAAACCATCGAGGCCCGCACGGGAAGCAAACCTTCGGTTTTGGCGAGGGTGTCGATCAGGTCCGTGACCACAAGCAACCCCTCCTCCAGATCATCCGCGATGAAGAGCACGGAATCACCGATCATTTTCACGACCCGGCCTCCGGCTGCGGAAACGGTGGTTCGGCAGACATATTCAAATTTCTCTATCAACCCCACCAGCTGATGCCCAAGAAGCGAAGACGTGTAGGTGTAGGACTCCATGTCAACAAATCCGAGGGCCCGAGAAAGTGGGAACCGCTTCTTGGACGTTTCATGCGCTCTGGAATCGATATCCCTGGTCATGCGTTCAATAAGCGCATACATCTGACGTCGCCAGGAATAGATCATCTGGTCTTCCAACGCATCAGAAATATCGCGCATCTCATGGATTGCGACAACCCTGGCAGACGTGTCTTCGAGGTTTAGCCGCCTTTCGGCGTCCTCAACGAGGGCTTCCATTTCCCACAGGACCAGCCGGTCAGCAATGTGAGACTGGGCTCTGGTGAGAGCTGCCGCGGTTGCCCAGGTAATCCCCGTGCTTTTGATGGCTGCGCCCCATTCTTGAAGGGCTTTTTCATCCCCCGTAGTGAACAACTTTTCATCCGGGTCTTGGAGCTGAAACCCCATTTCCAGCCAGTAGGCCTCAATCTTGTCCAAGGAGACGCCCACACTCTTCGCGAGCTCCCTTGCAGTGAGCGTGGGTTTTCCTCCCAGCAGCAGATCCTGATATTCGTCGAGGGTTCGGGATTCAACCTCCCACACCCCAGGATCTCCGCCCACCCTAGTTCCAGGGTTGCCGGACAGCCCCGACGCGCCCTTTTCGGGCTCTGCGTCTGGGGTGTGATAAAGGCCTGTGGCGGAAGTCACCTAGCAACCATATCGCTACTTTGAGGTTGTGCACAGCTCGTTGTCGCGAGCGCTCGTGTTCTTCGACGCTCGGACTGGATCAGCTCCGGTTGGCCGTATTCTTGTCTCCATGACTGATTCCACCAACAACAACGCCCCTACGTCCGCACCAGCCGCGGCCGGTTCTCCGAACAAGGCCGGACGAAACTGGTCGCCCCTCGACCTTCTGTGCGATGAATACATGGAAGACGTGGCTCTTTTGGACCCCATTTCTGCTACAGACTGGGGGCTGCCAGGCGACCCTGGGGGATTCCCCGACCTGTCCCCTTCGGGCCTGCAGAAACGTGCCGACCTGGACGCTTCGATGCTCGTCGCACTTCAAAACACTGACCTGCAGGACGACACGGACAGGGTCACGGCAGCTGCGTTGAAGGACCGGCTGGGACTGGAGTTAGAGCTGTTCGACGCCGGGGAGCTCTACGGCGATCTCAACAACATCGCTTCCCCTCTACAGTTCCTGCGCGACGCGTTCTCTCTCATGCCAACCGCAACCGCCCAGGACTGGGGCAATATTGTCTCGCGGCTGGGAGCTCTCCCCCAAGCCCTAACGGAGTACAAAGAATCACTGCTCAAAGGGCGAGAGCAAGGAGTCGTCGCAGCCAGACGACAGGTGCAAATCGGTATTGACCAAGCTCGAACCCTGGGGAACCCGGACGGCTACTTCGCCCAGTTCGTGAGCACCTGTCCCGAACCTGTTCTCGCAGAAATGAGTGCTGGAGGAGTCAGCGGCGAGGAGATCCTGCAAGACGCGGTCGCAGTGGGAGCAGCGGCGTACGCGGATCTCTCCTCCTGGTTGGAAAACAACCTGCTCGCCCACGCCCCCGAAGACGACGCCGTTGGGCGCGAAAGATATGAGAGGTTTTCCGAGCTTTTTGTCGGAGCGAAAGTTGACCTCGACGAAACATACGAGTGGGGCCTGGAAGAACTCTCCCGCATCGACGCGAAACAGAGAGAGATTGCCGAAACTTTGTACGGCCCAGGCGTTTCAGTTCAAGAGGCATCTGCGCGCCTGGAGGCAGACCCGAAGTATCAGGTCCATGGCAAAGAGGCGCTTCTGGAATGGCTGCAAGCTACAGCCGACATGGCAGTTAAGGAACTCAACGGAACCCAGTTCGATATTCCCAAACCGCTACAAACCATCGAATGCATGATCGCCCCCTCGCAGGAAGGCGGGATTTGGTACACGGCCCCGTCCGCTGATTTCTCTCGCCCAGGGCGCATGTGGTGGTCGATTCCGGAAGGGGACACCGTCTTCCACACGTGGCAGGAACGCACCACTGTGTTTCACGAGGGGGTTCCGGGCCACCATCTCCAACTTGGACAGGCAATCTACCAGGCCGATTCCCTGAACCTTTGGCGACGCCTGGGCTCCTGGAACTCCGGATATGGTGAAGGGTGGGCGCTGTACGCGGAGGAACTGATGGCCGAACTGGGGTATCAGGCGGACCCCGCAAACATGCTGGGAATGCTCGACGCGCAACGACTACGCGCCACTCGCGTCGTGTTGGACATCGGAGTTCACCTGAAAAAGCCTCGTCCCGACGGGAACGGCTTGTGGGATGCCGAGTACGCCTGGGAATTCCTGCGGAGCAATGTCTCCGGCTCCGACGGGATGCTCCGCTTTGAGTTGGACCGATATTTGGGGTGGCCGGGACAGGCACCCTCGTACAAAATTGGCCAACGACTGTGGGGACAATTGCGCCGAGACTACGTGCGTAAACACGGCGATTCAGAAGCAGTGGTGCGAAAGTTCCACGACCAGGCACTGTCCCTGGGGTCCCTGCCCATGTCTACTTTGCGCGAGGCGATGATCGGCTGATGAATTCGTCGCTTGGTTCGCATCCGACCACGGTCGTTCTCGCCTCGAAATCTCCGGCTCGACTCACGACTTTGTGCAACGCGGGAATCGAACCCATCGTGAGGGTGTCTGAGGTGGACGAGGACGCCCTGGTCACCTCGTTCCCCTCCGGTCCCCCGGAGCCCGTGGACCTGGTCTGCGCCCTCGCGGAAGCAAAAGCGCTAGACGTGGCGGAGTCTCTGCAAAAGGAACTGACGAGAACCCCGCCTGAGGAGGTCCTCCCTTCCCAGTACCTGGTGATCGGCTGCGACTCCATGCTGGAAATAGGTGGGAAGTTGGTTGGCAAACCCGGCACGCCCGAAGTCGCAAAGGAAAGAATCCGCGAGATGAGGGGACGTGACGCGACTTTGTGGACCGGGCATTCGTTGATCCCGTTGACTCAGATGGTTGAACCCTCGGGCACGCCCCTTTGGATTCTGGGTAACCCACTCACGAAGCCGGCAGCCACCGTGGTCCACTTCGGTCAGATAAGCGACGAAGAGATCGACGCATATGTGCAGACGGGGGAACCCCTGAATGTGGCTGGCTCCTTCACCATCGACGGGCTGGGCGGCCCTTTCATTGAAGGTGTGACCGGGGACCCGCACGCTGTTGTCGGGCTCTCTTTGCCACTGATGAGGAAGCTGGTCTCCCAGTTGAACGTCGGTTGGCCGAGCCTTTGGACGGGCGAGTGAACGTCGAACTCCTGTGTGACGCTCACCCTCTGCCAGGTTTCGCGGGTAGGCTGTGGCCATGGAAAGCATGATGGCTTGGGGAATCGGTCTTGCCACGGTGACTGACACCGGGCGGACCCTTGATGTTTGGTATCCGGAACCTCACCTGGGCGAAATGCCCGAAGGGGGCGACCCGGACATGCTCCAGAGGCTGGGCGCCTTGGAGAATCGCGATGAGGCCCGCGGAGTGCACACGTCTGTTGTCAGATGCGTGTCTGATCTACGCGACCATCCGTCCTCCACTGCGGACTCCTACCTTCGTCTCCACCTGCTGTCTCACCGACTGGTGCAGCCGAACGCCGTGAACCTGGACGGCATTAGGTCGCGGCTTCCCAGCGTGGCATGGACCTCCGCTGGCCCATGCGATGTGGAGAACTTCGAGGAAACCAGGTTCCGACTCCGCGCCAAGTACGGGCATCCAATAACGCTCACGGGTGTCGATAAGTTTCCCGCAATGGTGAACTACGTGGTGCCTGAAGGCGTGAGAATCGCTTCTGCCGCCCGCGTCCGTCTGGGGGCATATTTGTCCGAGGGCACCATTGTCATGCACGCCGGATTCGTCAACTACAACGCCGGAACTCTGGGACGCGCAACCATTGAGGGTCGGCTGGCCCAAGGTGTGACGGTTGGTGAGGGCACCCACGTCGGTGGCGGCGCCTCCACAATGGGCCGCGTTAGCGGGGCCGCAGACCTGCGGGTGAGCGTCGGAAAGCACTGCGTTTTGGGGGCGAACTCGGGTCTTGGCATCCCACTTGGTGATGATTGCGTGGTTGAGGCGGGACTGTTTGTTACCTCGAACACCAAGCTAACGCTCATGCCTGGCGGAGGCGTTTTGCCCGGGACCGCGGGAACCTTCATTGACCCGCAGGCAGTCCCCGCCTCCAGGCTTGCCGGAGCGTCCAATGTCCTGTTCCGGCGCAACAACCTCACCGGGCGTGTGGAGGCGCTGTCTCGCGGTGGAAAGAACATCGTCCTCGCTGACGGAACCTCCCTCTAGAAAACGGCGAACCTGTCTCAGGATCAGAGTTCTTGAAGTGCGCACTGTTTGCCACTTGCTCCGCCTGCGAAACAGGTCCCGGGGGCACCTGTGCGGGAGTGTGGTTCACTTTTGGCACACAGACGGGAGTCGGCGCAACCATGACGAGGTTATGGTTCGCTCGTGACCCCAAAAAGCGAAAAGGCACACAGCACGCACTCCACACGTTCACCTCTTGATCGGCGGCCGTAAACGTATTTGGAGTCAGTGGGGCGCTTCCCTGTCCCAAACCTGCTTCCCTGTCCTTAAT
>CAYFRT010000025.1:0-26224 GCA_964345585.1 uncultured Actinomyces sp.
TGCTGGGGACTGTAGACGCCTGGCTGCTGGTCGAGGGAAGCGACGTAGCCGGGCTGCTGCGTGATCCACGACCGTAACTCCAGGTAACAGGCCGGGTTTTGGAGGATGACGTCCCACAGCTCAGGGTTATATCACGCCAGCGAGCGCAGAGTCTCGGCTGCGGCTGCTGGGTTGGAGGCTAGCGCGTAAAGTTCTGGATTCATCGGTGGGCCCCTGAAGCAAATGCAGTCGTGGAAGTCTGTCTACGCTACGGTCTGCGCGAATTCTACTTGGCACACGGCTGTTTCTACGCTGGAATAGCGTGTCAACTTAGGGCCGTCGCCCGGAGGCTGCCAGGATGCTGCCCCGGGGTTCTGCGCCGGGAGAAGTCAGAGGTTGCGCAGGTCCAGGATCATAACCCAGTCGTCCCCTCGTTCTTCGTGGACTATGAACCCTTCCCGCAGATACAACCGATGGGCGGGGTTGGTTTTCTGAACGGACAAGGACACTCGGGAATAGCCTTGCACCGCCAGACGCTGCGTCAAATGACGAAGCAACTCTGAACCGACGCCGGCGCCGCGAAACTGTTGCTTGATGGCGATGGAGAGTTCTGGGGTGTCCTCGTCCAAATTTCCGTAACCGGGGATCGGGCCGCCCAAGATCCTGGCCCACGCGATCCCGATGATGTTTTCCGACGAAGGTGAGGAGTCACCGACGACCCCAGTAGTAGCCACTACGCCAATGTCACCGGCGCGTCCCCAATTGCGGGTGTAGATCGACAATTCGGGGCGTCTTACGATGGAGCGGGCGAAGGGGTGACTCGGATCCGTCTGGTGTAGGGCCAAGTAGAGGAAGTCTTCAAGATACTGGGCATCATTATGGGTGAGTGCGCGGTAGCGGATCAAGGCGTACCTCCTCAGGCAGTGAAACGTTCGTACCGACGATGCTACTGCGGTAACGGGGAAGTTGGCGTGCCAGTTGCTTGCTACCTCGGGCAACGATGGACGAGGAAACCTGAGCGACGCGCCCCCGTGAGGGCCAGGCCGCTGATACTAGGTAGGCTCTGTTGTCATGACTACAGATTCTCGCGGTGATGCAAACGAAAAACCTGAAGCCACCGAGCCTCAGAACCTTTCTGATGAAGAGTTAGCCCTGCTGAACGCGGCCTTCGACTATGCCAGAACTGGCGCTACGCAACCACTAGCTGCCCTTGTTGGCGCGGGCCTCCCAGTGAACCTGACCAATGGAAAAGGGGACACTCTCCTGATCTTGGCCGCCTACTACGGAAACTCAGAGACCGTTTCTGCACTGCTGTCCGCAGGGGCGGACCCCGACAGGGAAAACGACCGGGGGCAAACGGCCCTTTCAGCAGCCACATTCCGCAGAGATGAAGCGCTGGTGCAGATGCTCTTGGAAGCCGGCGCGGATCCACATGCCGGGACCGTGAGCGCGGTGACTGTTGCGAAACAGTTTGACCTTCCCCGGTTTGCTGAGCTGTTCGACCAAGAGGGCTGACGCTTGTGCCTTTGAAAGACGTGACGGGGAAACCATGACACAGAACTCAACTGTGCGGGGCGCCGAGGGGACGCTTCGAATCCGTCCCTACCGGCCCAGCGATCGGGACGCGATCGGGAGGATCTGCGTTGAAACAGGGGACTCGGGGCAGGACGCCACCGGGAAGTTCCACGATGACCAGATGCTGCCGATGGTTTACGCGTATCCGTACCTTGAATACGCTCCCGAACTGTGCTGGGTGGTGGAACAAACGGGCAAAGTCGCCGGTTATATTCTGGGCGCTCAGAATGTTCCAGATTTGAACCGATGGTGGATGGAGAACTGGGTGCCACGTTTGCTTGAGTCGTACCCGGCCGAGGTCGGTATGGACACGCAATCAAAACACCTAAGAGCTATGGCGCTGAACCCCGAATACATGAGAGACGACTACCGGTGCGAGTATCCCGCCGAATTCCATATAGATCTGCTCCCCTCCGCGCAGGGCCAAGGAGCCGGACGGGCTCTGATCGAGGAATTCACGGGCACCCTTAGAAAACATCAAGTTCCAGGCGTCGCCATCGGGGTGTCGGCGCAGAATCAGAATGCTCTGGGGTTTTACAACCGACTTGGGTTTGAGGTGTTGGAGACTCACAGCGACGACGGTGAACCCGTGGGGTTCATGCTGAAGTTGGATCTCTGAAGACGGGGATTCCAGGCTCTTCGAGTGAGCCGCCCCGGGCCTGAACACCCAAAACGAAACCCGCCCAACCCCCAAATTCGGGGGAGTGGGCGGGTCACGTGTTTCAGATACCTACTGGCAGTGTCGGACTAGCTGGTTGGAGCAGTCCCACCAGTTGCAGGCGCTGAACCAGTCCCAGAGGCATCTGCTGGAGGAGCGGCTGCGGGCGCTGCTCCGACGGGAGCAGCTGCCGGCGTTGGAGTTCCCGCGGCGTTTCCTAGACCTAGCGAAGCCGTCGTGTTCGCGCTTGCGACGGGGGCGGGCGCTGTGGTTTGCGCACTCGCGTTCGAGTCACTCGCAGGCTTGGGGAGATCGTGCTGATCAACCGAGGGCTTGTGCAGGTCCACGTGCCACAAGTGGTCGTGGCCTTTCATCGTAGAGGTGGAGTGGTCCGCCAACTTTTCAGCACCGAACTTCACCAAGTTCATGATGAATACCCAGACCAGGTTGTAGGCCAAAACAATGCCAATAACCGGCCATGGCACCTTCGGAATGAACCAGCCGAATCCTGCAAGAAGAACGCCGATTGTCGCCATTGCGAGCAGCGTTACCCAGAGCTGCCAGGCGGGGAACGGACGCAGGAAGAACCAGGTGCGGGCCCGCGCAACCAGAACCAGCAGGTGACCACCGGTTACCAGCTGGACGAACACGATCGAAGTGACGATGTGCGTGCTGTCGATCCCAAGCATGTGGTTGTGGGTGGCAGCGTAGTAAGCCCAGATGAGCATTCCAAACGACTGGATCAATGAGAAGAAGCCCAGGAACGTAGACACCAAAACTATCTTCTTCATATTCCATCTGATCGGCGTCTTACCTATTGACGTGTTGTCATAGGCGATAGTCATAATCGGAACGTCGTCCAGCAGTGAGATAACCACGATCATGATCGCAGTCAGCGGCGCGAAGTTCAGGAAAATCGACGCCAGCACGACCAGGAACATGATGTTGATCGTCAACGCAACACGGTAGATGGTGTAGGAAGTGATGCGCTGGAAGATCCTACGCGCCTCCTGGATCGCCGTGTTGATGACCGTAAGACCCGGCGCCGTGAGGATAACAGCCGCTGCTGAACGGGCTGCTGCGACCGCGTCAGAAACCGCGATACCGCAGTTTGCTTGCTTCAGCGCCGGCGCGTCATTCACACCGTCACCGGTCATCGCAACAAGGTGGCCTTGCTTTTGCAGGACCTTGACGATCGCGTACTTATGTTCGGGGAACACTTGCGCGAATCCGTCAGCGTTGGAGATAACCTCGGCAATGGAATCAGGCACATCGTTCGGGTTCATCCCCTTGGGGAAAATCTTCGGCGCGGACAAAATGTTCGTGCCCAATCCCAACTGACGTGCGGTCTCGATCGCGATGTCAGTGTCATCGCCGGTGACCATCTTGATATGAACGCCCTCGGCCTCAACCAGTTGGATTGTTTCTTTCGACGAGGGGAACGGCGGATCGAACAGAGCGAGGACACCCAAATAGGTCCACGTCTTTCCACCGTCCGTGGACTGCGCAACGCCCAGAGACTTGTTGCCCTCCGACGCCAATTGCTTGTCGATCGCACTGACTTGGGTCTCTAGTTGTTCGTCAGCGTTGACCATCTGCAGTATCGACGCGACAGAACCCTTAACAGCGATCAGGGGCTTGCCATCGGGACCAATGACGTCTGCGCTTGAACGCTTCGTGACGGGGTCAAATGGAATGAACTTGACCAGCTTGTATGACCCGGCTGCATGGGGGTCAGCCAAGGCATGGAACACGGCATCGTCAATTGGGTCTTGGTCTCCCTTCTGGGAGGCAAGCGACGCAATCAGTAATATATTTTGCTGGTCAGTTTCCTGAACCGGTATCACTTTCGTTATCGCAAGTGAATTCGTGGTCAGTGTGCCGGTCTTGTCAGAGCAGAGGATGTCAACGCCGGCGAGTTCTTCGATCGCTTCAAGCCGGGAGACGATCGCCTTCTTCTTCGACAGGTCCAAAGCGCCGATAGCCATGGTGACCGAGAAAACCGCTGGCATCGCCACGGGGATAGACGCCACCAGAAGAACAAGGACGAACTGCAAGATAGACAGCGCGTCGTCCCACTTCCAGTCGTGAGCAGAAACGTCGCGCCACACCTGAACGACAACCATGATGATCGCCAGAGCAACCGCAATGATGATCAGGAAGTTACCGATGTCGAACATCGCCTTTTGAGCCTGGCTCTTTGCCCCGGCTCCGGCAACCAGTTTGGTTGTGCGCCCCAAGTAGGTGTTAGCGCCGGTGGCGATAACGACGCCCGCTGCTTCACCCTCTTTGACTGTCGAACCGGAATACGCTTCCAGCCCTGCTTTCTTGGTGACGGGCATCGACTCGCCGGTCAGGGCTGCCTGGTCAATGCTGACCTCGCCCGTCCCGATGATGCGGATGTCGGCGGGAACGATGTCGCCTAGCCGGATCCTTATGATGTCCCCCGGAACCAGGTTCGCCGCAGGAATCGTGTCCCAGTGGCCTCCGCGGAGAACCGTCGCGGTTGGCGCCAGCCCCTTCTGTAGAGCTTTGAGCGCGTTCTGCGCCTTGCGGTTTTGCCAGAATCCGAGCCCCGCATTGATGAGCAACAGAGCGAGGATGATCCCAAAGTCGGCCCAGTGCCCCAGGATCGCCGAGACAATAGCCGCCGCTTCGATCATGTAAGCAATAGGGCCGGTGAAATAGCCAAGGATCACTAAGAAGAGGCTCTTGTGCTTGGTTACGACCGCGTTTGGCCCATCTTTCGTTAGCCGAGCCTGCGCTTCCGAAGCAGACAACCCCTGAGTGGGAGATGTCTGGAGTGTCTGCAGAACTTGCTGAATTGGTGCTTTTACCAGGTCTATTCCGGAGCTTCCAGAAGTGGGGTCGGCAGGTGGTGCAGCCTTCGTCTTGTGCTTCACCGGGTCCCTCCTTGAGTCAAAAACGTTAGTCACCGCCGCCAACGAACCGTGTTCTCGCTGAGCGGACATAGCGCTAGCTCATAGTTTGCCCCATCTGTGACGGTCACGCGCGTTGAGCGAGGGCCGAATGTTCTCGGTGTGCCGGCGAGGCCGCCTCTTCCCTCGGGTCGTTCGAGTCGCAGGTGTGCGGGGTGTTCGATATTCTCGCCATGACGGCATGGGTCATTTCTGGGTGTCCCACGTTTTGGCGTGGGGCGAGGGCCTCCCACGATTCGAAGGAGAAGAGTATGTCACCAACGACTGACACAGCTGCGGCACCCACCGTGGCGGAGACTGATTTCAGCAAGCTGGCGCGGGAGTGTCTTGTTCCACCGAATTCGATTGCCCACCTGCACAAGGAGTACGACGCTTCGCGTATCGACGAGGGCTTTGCAAAAGACTCTGGCTTAGCCGCGATGAATGAGGCCAAAGCACAGATCTTCGCGCTCCAAGACAAGCTGTACGCCGACGTCAAGAGCTCGATGCTGATCGTCCTCCAAGGGATTGATGCCGCAGGCAAAGACGGAACCATCAAGCACGTCATGGACGGCGTCAACCCAGAAGGCGTCGACGTGTACGGGTTTAAAGAGCCCTCGAAAGAGGAGATGCTTCACGATTACCTGTGGCGGCATGAGAAGGTGGCTCCCGCCCTCGGGAAGATTGCGATTTTCAACCGCTCACACTATGAGAACGTGCTGGTCACCCGCGTGCACCCGAAGCTTCTCTGGCCCAAGACCGATGTTCCTGCGCCCGAACACATTTGGAAGCAGCGCTACAAGGAGATCAACGACTGGGAGAAGCGCCTAACTGACCAGGGCACTGTAGTGGTGAAGCTGTTCTTGCACCTTTCGCGCAAGGAGCAGGGTAAGCGGTTCTTGGCAAGGTTGGATGACCCCACAAAGAACTGGAAGGTTTCGCCGACTGACATGGTTGAGCGCGGCTACTGGGATGATTACACCAAGGCCTTCACCGACATGCTCAACAATACGTCAACGGACTACGCCCCCTGGTACGTGATCCCGTCTGACCACAAGTGGTTTGGGCACCTTTCCAGTGTCTCCGTCATCTTGGATGCGTTTAAGCGCATCAATCCGAAGTACCCGGATCCTGATCCTGCTGTCATGGCGAATCTCGACAAGATGAAGCAGGAACTCCTAGACGGCAAGTAAGAGCTAGTCTCCCAAGCGATGCGATGACCGGTGGCGCACCTAGGGGCGCTGCCGGTCGTGCACTTGCGTATCAATAGTGCCTTGTCCGGCTTCGGATCCTGCCCAGCCGCCGCCAGGACCCCGGAGGAGGTAACCCACCAGAACCGCCAAGAGCGCGCCAGCTATGGGTCCCGCCACGTAAACCCAGTACGAGGTGAAGTCCATTGATGCCAATGAGGGGCCGAACGAGCGTGCCGGGTTCATTGAGGCCCCCGACACGGGGCTCCCCCACATCCCTGCCAGTGCAATATAGGACCCGACCCCAATTGACCCCAACAGGCCGATGTTTTGTGCGCCCGAAGCAGTTCCCAAAATGACGGTGACGAGGCCGAACGTCAAAATGAACTCCATGAAAAAGGCGGCGACTGGGCCGTAACCGTTGGCGGGGTAGGTCGCGCCCCCGGAAGCGGACGTCTTGAGCAACCACTGCAGGACGAAACCCGCGATTGAGGCGCCAAGAAGCTGAGCAACCCAGTAGCCGGGTACTCGTTTCCAAGGAAAATCTCCGCGTAACGCAAAAGCGATGGAGACGGACGGGTTGAGGTGCGCTCCGGAAATCTTGCCGAAAGACATGATTACGGCCATCACCATCATGCCCGGTGCGACGACAGCCGTGACGCGGCTGACCGATCCCGGATCAGCGATCCCCATCATTGGTGCTCCCGCAGCAACCAGCGTCAGGAAGAAAGTCCCGACAACTTCGGCAAGAAGCCGCCGCCACTCCTGATGTGGGTCAGCGAACGCCTTGAAGGTTTCGTCGAGGTCAGTAACGGTACCCATCTGGGCACGCTTCACCCGTACGGGGTCATCGAGGCTCCTTTGGATGAACGGCGACTGATCTGACAAAGATGAAAACGGCGCTGGAGATGAGGTGCCGGTCGTGCTGACTTCGCTCTGCGCGTCCTCTGGGATGGACATGTTTTCCCCTTTGTCGTGGTCCTTGGAGCGGCGACACCAAGTGGGTCTCAGTGTCGGCGTGAAAGAGTCTAGCGCGAGGAGAAGCTTCGTCCGAGGCGACGATGTTGCCCATGAGGTTTTCGCCCGGTTTTCTCACCATTTGGCGCAAGTATGGCTGATACGGGCCTGGTTATTCCCCGAGAGCGGAATTGAGCCCTAATTTTTGTCTCTTGGACGGCAGGACTTGGCTTCCTTCGTTAGGCTGGGGCATGCGGTTCGTGGTCACAGAGTGCTACGTGCCGAAACCAACATCTGCAAAGGAGCATTAAATGGCTGAAACCGTCAAGGAATGGCAAGACAGAGTGGACCGCGCCTCCAAGCATGCGGCCGACGTATACAACGATGAGGTCAAGCGACTTCAGGATCAGATCGAGGCCACTGATAAGCGTGAGGGCCGCGAGGTCAAGCATGTGGAACATGAAGTCGAGCTTGATGCAAAGTTCGCAGCCCACCACGTCGAATACCTGGCGAAGGTAATCGACCGCGAAGTGGAGCGGGTCGATCGCGCAAACGCGCTTGTTGCCAAGCGTCAGGAAGAAGGCAAGAGCGACAAGTCCGTACAGCACGCAGCGGATCACGCAGCGCGCGTAGAGGCAGACGCTGAGAAGCACGTTGCCGACGTTGCCTGCCGTGTCGAGCGCGAGATTGAGCGCGATGCGCGTGCAGCAGCACGTCACGTCGTTGCTGGCGCCAACAAGCTGGACCTAGACGACGATCGTTTGGCCGAAAGGGCAGATCACGACGCCGATGAGGTCGCAAAGGCTGCCGATCGCGTAGTCGACAAAGTCGAAGACTGATCTCAGTTCTAAACTGACAGATTTTGGGGGTTGAGTCCGCTTTGGGCTCAACCCCCAACTGTTTTAACTGTCCGCCGCCAACTGTTTTAGCTGCTTGAGGCTTCTGAACTTTTCCTTGGACTTCTGAATGTTGCCTTGGACTTCCGAACTTTGGCTTGGATCTCCGAGAGCTGCCCCGTACTTCTGAACTTTGCCTCGGCGCGCCGAAGCTTCGAGATGGCGCGAGAAGGCTGTGGTGCACACCGCTTGCACACGGTATGTACGTTTTAGACTCACGAGCGTAGGTCGGCGTTATCATGACGAAGTTATGGTTCGTTCGTGAGTCTAAAACGTACATGAGCGGTGAGTGCCAGGCGCACACAGGCAGCCGAATGTAAGCGGGGGAGTGCAAGCAGCCAGGCGTCCTGCCGGCACCATCCAGGCCGGGGCATCTTGCGGTCGGCTAGTTGCCGGGGGCCAGGTTAAAGGTCTGCTCCTGCCATTAGTCTAGGAACATGCAGAACCTCCTTCTGATTCCGGCTGCGATTCTTCTGGGCGTTGGCTTTCTCGCGGCTCTATTTTCTGTGCGGGAGAGGCTGCCATCAAAGCGGCATTTCTGGTCTCTGATTGGGTCCGTTTCGTTCCTCGCCGGGACCGGGCTCGCCATAGGCTGGCTTTTCACTCTGTCGAAAGTGCCCGTGGTGATGATGATCATCGTGGGAATCCTCGCCGTCCTCGGTGCCGTTTTCTGGTCGGTATTGCTAATCGCCGGGCGCCGCGAAGGGCACGGCCTGGAAGTGATAGAGCATCATCTGCGTCTGGCAGCGACAGTCGCCTTACCGGGTTGGAAGAACATGGACGCCCGGAGCCTGCTGGCAGAAGACCAACGGGAGGCCAAACGCATCGACCAGGTCATGACGGTTGGTGCGGCAATGGTCATATTCCCCGGGATCGTAGTGACCATGGCGGCGTCGATTGTCATGAACGTGAGGGGCAGTTCTACCTCGGACTTCCTCGCCCATTCGGTTGGGTTCTACACGCTATTGATCGCCACGTGTTGGACATCGGCGTACGTAATCACAATCTTCATCGTTTCCGTGGTCCAGTTAGTGCGCCGAAACGGGAGCGGACTGGACCTTCCCGCGGTCGCGATGAGCTTGGGTAAATGGGCGGGTCTGGGGGCGGCGCTCGCAGTGTTCGTCGGCGCGCTGATCCCACTTGTTGTGGTCCCACTCTCCCAGGGTGAGTTCAAGGTTCTAGGCATGTCCCTGCTGGACTCGGTTTCGCCCTCTTTGCTTCTCGACATTTCAACCGCTGGCGCCGTGTATGGGTTCTTGGTGGGCGAGGTGATCTCGATAGTGAACATTTCTTCCAAGGAACAAAACCTCTACGTGAAGACAGCTTTGCCGCCGCTGCTGTTTGCCAGTATGGCCACAATCCTCGGACTGACAGGACTAACTCCCGGGCGCCTATCGAAATCCTTGTCGAGTGAGTACACAAAGATGGTTTTGACTGGACATGATTCGGGGGCGGACCCGTTTGCGACGGCGCTCTCAGAAGGTTTGGACACCCAGCAGGGCTGGGCCAATGTTGTGGTTGGCCTTGATCAGCACGGTTGGAACGACATCGTGGACAACCATATTTACTACGCGATGACCTGGATCATTGCGATTTTGGTGGCACTGTTTTCGATGACGGTGCACATTCGTCGCCGCGAACTTGAGCTAGTCGCGATGGATCGGAAACTACCTCCGAAAAAGAAGTCATAACCAACTTTTCAGTGTCACTCCTTCGAAGGTGCCAGAACCATTTGTACCTCGGCCCACCGTTGCAGGAAAGCAGGTTCGTCCAGGCGTTTCCGACGCATCCACGAGGTGACCTCGGAATTGCTCTTCGACTGGTTACACGACGAACACGCTGGGACCACGTTGGAGATTGTGTAGCGGCCACCGCGAGAGATGGGGAGGACACAGTCTTTCTGAAGAGATTGGGAATCCTTCCCGCAGTATGCACAGCCTTGCCATGCGGCCAGAATCTCGGTCCACTCGTCCTTTGTGAGATCGCTTCCCGACTGTTTCACTCGACGCTGACGTCGGCGTGAAGCATAGAACTTCCTGCGGCTGACCATGACTCTGATTATCCATCTAAACCGCCCGGGTTCGGTGAGGCGCCCCAGCCTGGCCGTGCCCTCGTTCTCATAGGGTTTTCTTAGATTCGGATAACGCGCACCCAATCTCCGGCAGGAACAGTAGGTACTGGAATAGTTCTCACGAATACGACTTGGGGATCAATGAAAGACATAAGAACAAGAAACGTGGGCGCGGGCCTAGTCGCGGCGCTCCTTGTGTTAACTCTCAGCATCGCTGGGTGCGGCCAAGCATCCGACAACACGGGCCAGAGTGAGTCTGAGAACGCGTCGCCGGTGTCTTCGACCGACACCTATTTCACCACTGATCGGGTGCACAGCATCAGCATTGAGATGGACGAGGGCGGAGACGCTATGGGATAACGTGCGTTCCGGATTCTGGGTCTCCTGCGTTCTCTAACGAAGCAATTCGTGCGCGTCGCCCAGGATGACCGGCCACGAACTGGGCTGCCGCCTTTGCCTTTGGAAGCATTGAGCCTGGGGCGAAGTGCCCAGCTTCGGCATACTCCTGGAGTTCCTTCGCCGTCACTTCCTTGAGGGAAACTTCCTGGGGCGTACCGTAGTTCAGTTTTACGGTCGCAACGTCCGTCAGGATAATCAGTTCCTCGGCCCCGATTTCTTCGGCCAGTTCCGCCGAAGCCAGGTCCTTGTCAATGACGGCGGGCACACCCACCAGTCCGGTTTCGCCCTCGCGCACCACGGGCACACCGCCCCCACCGCAGGCGATCGCAACGACGCCCAGGTCAATCAGCGAATTGATAAGTTTGGATTCCACCACGTTCTGCGGCGTTGGGGAAGCAACCGTGCGGCGCCACCCTCTTCCGGAATCTTCTTTGTAGATCACGCCCGGGTTGTCGCGCATGATCTGCTCGGCCGTTGCAGCATCAACGGGAGCTCCGATCGGTTTTGTCGGATTTGCAAATGCAGGATCCTCTTGGTCGACTTCCACCTGTGTGACGATTGTGGCTACTTCGCGATCTAGGCCTCGACGTGCGAGTTCCGTTCCCAGTTGCTGTTGCAGGTGGTAGCCGATGTACCCCTGGCTCATCGCAGTTGATTCGGGAAGTTCCATCGCGGGGCTTGCGGGGTTCACATCGTGGGCAGTGTCGAAGGCGGCGCTGATTATTCCGACTTGTGGGCCGTTACCGTGTGCGAACACCACGTCATTTCCCGCCTCGATAAGGCCAACCAGGTGGGGTGTGGCCTTACGAAGATTCTCAATCTGTTCCCACGGGGTGTACCCCAAGGCGTTTCCGCCGATTGCTACGACAATGCGAGTCATGAGCCCTCCGATTCGTTCGCGGGCCTCCCGTTGCGTTCCGTCGCGCCGCTAGTTGGGCGAGGATTGTGCGTCAATCGGAAGGGTGCCAGGTCGATTTTATGAGGCTGGGCGCTCACGCTAACGTGAACGCCCAGTCGGTGAATGGTCTTGCAATCGGAGGAGACTACTCGCTAAAGCGTGCTGTCCCACGGCTGGTGGGGCCGGCGAAAGCGGCGACCAGGGAGGCGGCGGCGGCGATGAACCAGAGCCACATCCACCAGCTGGAACTCTCAAGCCCGTTGATGAGGAAACACGCAGCCATCAGAACCCAGAAGGCTGAGTTCAGGGCGCTATAGGACTTGGAATTGGTTGCCTGGAATTGAAGAACCAGGACAACTAGTGCTGCGACAAGGAAAACCCAGTCGAGAATTTCGAGAACGACTATACCTGCCAAAGTGATCTCCTCTTTCGGTAGTTGAGTTGAATGAGCCTATTTGAAAAGTCTAAGTATTTCTCGGCCAAGGACAGTCAGGGACACACGGGCGCTACGCTGGCGACTCATCCGCTGAGGTTTCTAGCAGTTCGTCCGCTAGGTCTGAGAAGACACCGGTCACACCCCAGTCGAACAGCTCTTGAGCGCGCTTCGGATCATTAACGGTCCAGACGTTGACGCCATATCCCGCGTCTAAGAACGCCCGCACATATTCCTCTTTCAGCCCGTCGTCACTCAGCGGGTCCGCGTCTTCGACGTGAATGTACGTGGCGCCCACCATCTCCAAGACCGACAGCCATTCGGGTCTCAACGTGTACCTATCGAACAGCTGGGCGATTGCGTACTGGGGCGCCTTCTGGTGGAACCGTTCCAGGGTAAGTGAGGAGAACGAGGACACAATGACTTCGCGCTCCGGATCAAGCTTCTCCAAGGCGGTGATGACCTGGTCGATGAGTTTCATCGTCCCCGCCTCGCCCGCTTCATGGGGCTTGATCTCAATGTTTGCGTTGATTTGGTTGCGGTTCAGGAAGTCGATCAGATCGTCCAGGGTCGGAATGGGGGTTCCCTCGTACCCCTTCCCAAATTTCGCGCCAGCGTCGATCGAAGGGAGATCTTCGACCGTAAACAGATACATGCTTCCGGACATGTTTGTGGTCCGGTCCAGCGTTGAATCATGGAGGATTACGGCCGTCCCATCCTTCAGGATGTCCACATCGGTTTCTATCCACTCGACACCCGAGTCGGCCGCCAACTGGAAAGCCGGCATCGTGTTTTCTGGAGCCTGGTGGTTGAGACCGCGGTGGGCGAAAACAATTTTCCCTGCTGCGGGGACATGTGCGGTTTGCTTGGCGTCGGCCATTGTGGGGTCCTTCTTCCTCTTGCCGTCTGCACTACTAATCTTGGTGCGACTTACGGCGTTGAGCAAACCGCGCGGAGGAAGGTGCGACGCCGGGCGGAACAGTTTCCCTTTTCTTGCTCACATCACGGCAAGGCGTAGCCAACTTGGAACGTTTCGTAGATACCCTGGGTTCCGTGGCCCGTAGATTTTTCTCACGTAAGCAGCCGAAGCCTTCCGCGACGAATCGCGGCGAGGCCCCGACTGCTGTTTCAAAAGACACCGAAGTCGCGGATGAAGCCCAGCCGAAAGGTGAAAACGACTCAAGTGCCGATGCCCCTGCTCCGGAGACCCCGGTTTCCGATCAGAGCCCGCGGGAAGATGGCGCCCGTGTTCAAGAGCCTGTTGTGACACCTTCGCCCTCTGATGAGTCTGTGGAGTCCGTCGAGGGACAGGAGGGGGACGAGGGATCCGCGGCAACCCCCTCTCCAACTTTCGAAGACACGGTAGATGGCTGGTCCAGCGACATGGTTGACCTGTTGCGCAAGGACGCCGGCACCTTCGTTTCGCAGAGGGTGCGACTGGAAGACGTTCACCCTGGAGGAATTGCGCAACTCTACGTAGACCACGTGACGCGACTGGACACTTTGGTCAGAGAACGCACGGCCCTCAATGAGGTCAGTTCAAGAGTCAACGCACTCCTTGATGCAGCCTCAAAGCAGAAGGAAATGTATGGCGCGGTTGATGTGCACCTGGCGATCGGTACCGCGACCTGGGACGGCTTGGGCGGCGCCGACGTTCCCGTCCTGCTGCGGCGCGTAAACTTTGACGTCGCAGACGACGGAACCGTCACACTGCAACTGCTTCCCGGTGTCGAGGTCAACTCCCGATTGTTGGGAGCCCTTGCTAGCGCGGGGGCCGAAGTTGATACGGAAGCCCTTGGGGACTTGATGCGCGGGCCGGAGGGATTCCTTCCGGGGACCGCGTTCGATCACCTGCGTGTTCTTGGGGAGTCACTGGATGGTTTTGAGTTGCGTGAAGAGCACGTGCTCGGAATGTACTCCCACCCCGCAGGCAGCATTTACCGGAAGTTACAGGAAACCGACAAGCTAGCCCAGTCCCCGATCGTGCGAGCGCTTGCGGGGGACCCTGATGCTCGCCAAGACATCGGCGCCCCACAAATCGAGCCGAACCCCTATGACCGTGACCCATGGCGCGAAGTTGGTCTGGGTGACCAAACGCCGCAGGTCTTGGACATAGTCGAAAATGTGGCGGAGGGTGGCTCCCTGATTGCCCGCGTGAATGGCAGGGACATTGCCAGCAGCACGACGGCTTCTTTCGCAGCCGCAATTGCGAAGTCGGGACGCAGCGTTTTGGTCCTAACGAACGGGCCCAGGTTCTGTTCCGACCTCATGGACGTATTCGACGACACGGGCGTAACTTCGGTCGTCGCAAACTTCACCCCCCAAGGGAACGATCAAGACATAGCGCAAAGGCTTCTTGATGCGGCCCTCAGCGAGGAACTCGTTGAGACTGACCGGGACACAGAAGAGTTTCGAACAGAGTTGAAGCGCTCTCGCGAAACGCTTTCCGGGTACACGGAGGCACTTCACCAGCCTTTCCCCCCGTGGAATGTGTCCGCTTTCCAAGCCTTGCAAGCACTCACGGATCTCACGTCTTTGCCCAACCCTCCCGCGACGCAGGTACGTTTGCCGAAGGTGGTTTTGTCGCAGATTTCCTCGGACGGTGGGGAAGAAACGCGGGAGCTGCTGGCGCGTGCCTCTGAGCTGGGGCTGTTTACCAAACGCGCGGAGGTAAGCGCGTGGGATGGCGTGGAGATCGCGGAGGCAGAAGAGATCGGCCCGATCCTGAGCGCGCTAGGGCGACTGACTGACGAGATTCTTCCTGCAATGCGCATGCAGATGAGCACCACGGCAGCACGGTGTGACCTGCGTCAGGCCTCTACGCTTCGCCTCTGGAAGGAGCAGCTTGACCTTCTCGCCCGCGTTCGCGCTAACTTGGATATTTTCAAGCAGGACGCCCTGGAGCGTTCCCCCGCCGATATGGTGGTTGCTACGGCGCCCAAGCAGTGGCGGAAGTCCAAAAACATTAACCTTAAGCGATCCCGCCGGCGCGATCTGGTTCGTCAGGCACGTGACTTGGTGCGCCCCGGGGTTCATGTAGAGGATCTGCACGAAGCCCTGGTAGGGGTCCAATCAGTCCGATTGGACTGGAGTAATCAGTCTGATCGGGATTCGTGGCCTACGGTGCCCGACTCGATTGATGAACTCGAAGAGACCTGGAGGCAGGCCACCGTTGAGCTAGACGTGCTTCGTCCCTACCTGGAACCGGTTTACGGTGACCTTGACGCGATTTATGTCGAGGAGTTGGCGACAATTCTGGAGCGGTTGTACCAGGAGCCGGAGAGGGCTAAAGAGGTTCCAGAGTTGGGTGCGATCCAGGCCGAGCTCCGTGAGCGAGGCCTTGAGCCGCTGGTTGAAGATTTCAGGGCAAGGGGGGTAGACGGAGAATCCCTCGCGTTGGAATTGGACCTTGCTTGGTGGGCGTCGGCGCTCAGTTTCATGCTGAGTTCCGAACCACGACTGGGGGGCTTCGATCCGGAGGGACTGCAGGACTGCTTGACCCGAACACAGGAGCTAGATGCGCTGCAGGTTGCGTCTTTGGGGCCGGAGTTGGTGCGCCTGGTGCGGGCCCGCGGCTGGGAGTCGTTGGGGCTCTACCCGCAGCAGCGCTCTGACCTGATCTCGGCGTTGCAGGATGGCGTGAATCCCCTGGACCTTTTCGCGACGTCGAACCTTCCGTGGGATTTGATGCCGATTGTGGTCGCGGCGCCAAGCCAAGCGGCTGCACTGGTCCGGTCCGGCCGCTCCGTGGATGCGGTTATTGTCGCGGGCCTCAGAGACCTTCCGGTGGCGGTGGTGGTTCCTATCCTCGCTTCGGCAGACCAATCCGTGGTTGTGGAGAACACCCGGCCCGCGCCTGGCGAGGTCACAGGTGAGACCCTGGGGACGCCTCTTCCAGTGGTCGAAATTGAGCCGGAGCAGATGCCGACTGGGCAATTGGCGTACCGAATCTTGTCCAGCCTTGGGCTGGCAGACTCCCATGTGGCAGTACCTACACCTGCGTCCAGTGGAACAATTCGCTTCGTGAAGGTCCAGGGAACCGGTATGCCGGCCCCGGGGAGCCACGCAATCGAGTCTTCGAAGGATGAGGTAGACGCGGTTGTAGAACTGGTCATGGATCACTTGCGGGACCCCGATGGCAAGTCGTTGGCGGTTGTGACGTTCAGTGAGAGGCATGCGGAACGGATCCGGACGGCTCTCACCCGGGCAGCAAGTGCCGATCCGCAAACGGAAGCAGAGCTCATAGCTGCCGGTGGTGCCGAAGAGATTGTCATGTTCCCGGCTGATTTGGCGGTTACCGGGGCTGACGAAGTCATAATCTCCGTCGGCTTCGCCAAGACCCCTCACGGTCGTGTAATCCATGATTTCGGTGTGCTCTCAACGGATGATGGCATCGAGTGGATGGAGAATTTGGGATTGGGTGTGGGGGACGAGGTCACCGTGATCTCCACGCTCAGCGCCGACGACATCGATGAGTCCAGGCTGCACCACAAGGGTGAGAAGGTGCTCTTGGACCTGCTCAAGGTTGCTGGGGAGCTTTCAGAACTCGAAGACCGTGATCAAACAGAAATCGACATGGAACCCGAGCAGCTTCTTACCGATCTGGCAGAGCGGTTGCACCGTCTTGGGCTGAACGTCGTTCCGAACCTTGGCGTTGAGGGCGGGATGCAGATCCCACTGGCTATCGGACACCCTGAAGTGCCCGATGAGTTGTTGGTTGCGATCCTGACCGACAACGAGGCTTACATGGATGAGCCCTCGCAACGCATTCGTAATAGACACTGGACGAAGCGGTTAGAAAGCCTGGGGTGGAAGGTTCGCACAGTGCTTTCTATGTCAGTGTTTATTGACCCCAACCGTGAAGCCCGCAAGATTGTTGATCTCACCTTGGATGCGGTGGATGAGTATTACGCGCGCGTCGGGTTGCCCTTGACTCCCGCGGCCGCGGAAGCACTTGGGATGGCCGAAATCGACGAGGAACCCCAACCAGTGGCGGCCGCAATCGTCGAGGATGATTCGGCTGAAACTGCCGCGGACCCCCACGAGGAGGCGGCCGAAGCTGAACTTGAGGCCGACGACGTGGGGATTCTCGATGTTGAAAGCCAAGACATTTTTACGTTGACCGAGGAAGCCCTGGAAGGCGCACCCCTTCCTTTCGCAGATTCTGTCGGCGAGGAAACCGTTATTGCGGACGCAACTTTGAACGACGAGGAAGAGACGGAGGAAGAGCAACCCGATCTTTTCGACCAAGAACAGTCGGATGAGGGAGCAGACGTAGAGGACGAGGACAGCGAGAAGCCAACCGTTTCACCAGAATCGGACGAAGAGGGGCAGGTCCCCACGGACGCGCACCCTGACCGTGGCCCTCGCCCCGTCTTTGCAAGGGGGTTGCCGCTCGCTGCTTACAGCGACGATCAACTGGATGAATTGGCGCTTTGGATCCGCAGTGATGATCCGGAGGCCTCGGACAAACTTGTGCAAGAGGAACTCCGGGAGCTCCTTGGGATCACTCGTCGAGGTGCACAGACCGACGCGGTCCTAAAGAACGTTGCTCGCCGAACTCGGAACAGCTGACCGAGATGAAAGACAGCTCGGGAAAGCCGGCTAAAGGAAGTCGTCGTGGGAAACGAGTGGCCGTCAGACTCAGTCGCGTGGACCTTGACCGTTTAGCGAGCGGGGAACTCAAGGATATTCACCAGGCATTGCGTGATCCGGAGCCGCGTACCAGTTCGGTAGTGGAACAGGAATCTTCTCCCAGCGTGTCCGACTCCGCGAAGGAACGCTGGTTGAAGGAGAACATCCCGCCGCACTGGTGATCGGGGTGCAATCCAGAACGACGATGTGGACTCTCCGTATTTCCAAGTGGTCTTAGGCCCCGGTCAAATGGTCCGCTGTATGAACAAACGACCTCGCTACGCCGCCTGGCACACAATGATGCGCTGTTGCGCGTCAACCCGTGTCCTAGTCCGGTCATGCGGCGTGAGTAGAAACTGGCTTGGGTTGGATAAGGATGACAGCGATGCCGACTTCTACTTCTCATGACACAAAAAGTGAGGCCACCTCCCGTGGGAGATGGCCTCACTTTGTCAGCGGACTCAGTCGTTAGCGACTTCACCTGTTGCATCTGCTGCTGGTTCAGCGCCAGAGACGCTGGCCTTCTTGAGTTCGTCGCGGATCTGAGAGAGCAGCTCCACCTCAGGGGAGACCTCTTCCTCTTTTTCCTCAACACCCAAGAGCTCGTCCTTCTTCTTGTTGAGCATGTTCATCGGGTAAACGACAAAGAAGTAGATCGCGAACGCGATGATCAGGAAGTTCACCAGTGCGGTGAGAATCACACCGGGTTGGACAAGCGCGGGTTCGTCGCCAAACAGATGGATTTGGAACTGACCCCACGTGTCAAAGCTGGGGGTTCCGAAGAGTCCCGCAATCAGAGGGCTTATGAAGTTGTTCGTAATTGCTTCGGTGATTGCGCCGAATGCCGCGCCAATTACGACGCCGACTGCAAGATCAATGGCATTGCCACGACTGATGAATTCTTTGAAACCTTGTAACACTTGGAGTCCTTTTCAGTGCTTCGGGAGCACCTACCAGGGGTGCTCGAGATATTCCGACCTTGGCGAGGGTATAACAAAATGCACTGAGCTCGCCTCACTAGCGTGCAGGATCGCTGGGACGTCGGTGGCGGGCGCAAGCAGGGTTACGTAGGGTCCGCCACTGCCTGCAAGAAGGCCCTGATCCTCCTCCGACACCGCGAGTATCTGCACATTTGAAGCCAGCAGACGCGCAGGACAAGTCGCATCTGAACAACTGCCTAGGGGTCCCCAAATCTGGACAACGTCACCGCTTGCGATGTGTGAGTGTTCAAAGCTAAGAGGGATGGAAAGCCGCGAGTACCCTGCTGAGACCGCTGCTTCCTCGGCAAGCTGATCCGACGTTAGGACAGTCTGTTTTACCACGTCTCGTGTTGCGACCAACCCGTCAAGTTCATCAACGCTCCGTAATGCGTTGTCCGGCACGGCTTCCGAGGGCAAGAAAAGGACGCGGACCGACCCCGCCGATACTGCACCCCCGCCTTCAATATCTTTGCTGCTTACCAACACGGGAATCCCCTCGGCGGGCCCACGAAGAGCCAACACTGTAAAAATCGCGGCGCCGAGTACCACGACCAGGACCAGAGCCGTCTTTGCGTGCCGGCGGATCGACGTCAACCCTGGGCGTATGACGGGGCCGCGGAAACTGGGCTGGGTGCTGTTACCGGAAGCGTGAGAAAACATGCCACCGAGCGTTCCCCATTCCGATTCCTGGGACAACTACCACTCAACGGGTTTGTGGATACTCCTTAATGGGCTGTGCTCTTAGTTAGCTCGGATTCCCGCACCTAGCGTTCAGCCTTGAAGCTTCACGGTTTGTGTTTCGGTCACCACATAGTCCAGGGGAAGATCATGAGACTCGGCAGGCAAGACGGAGTCTTTGAGGAATTCGTCGTCGTAGCAGACTCCCACGAGCATCGGCCCCTCAGCGGCTCCAGTGTTTTCGCCACTGAAACGGCGCAAAGCTCTGTCGTACCACCCGGCCCCCCGCCCAAGGCGCATACCCCGGTTGTCGAGGGCCAGCGCTGGAACGATAACGACCTTCACATCCTTTTCGCTGAGGTGGCCGCCGTCAGCAGTGCCACGGTCGACCCGGCGAAACGGCATCCGCGGGCCATCCGGCGGGATCGACAAATCCGGGACCAGGACGACAGCGCCTTTATCCAGGAGCATTTCGGTGAACGGAGCCACGTCAGGCTCCGCACCAAAAGGAACGTAGGTGGCAACGACGTCCCCGGGTCTAATGCGAGCCCCTATCAAATCGGAGAGTCCCGTCGTCAAACCGTTTTGATGTTGAGCTGGGCGATTGGTAGCGAAGCGAGCTTTCCGTCCTGCCAAGAGCGTTTTTCGCCAGATGCGTTTGCGGCGGCGTGTGTCATGGTCTCTTCGGGCCTGGTCGGCGAGTTTCTGCCGCTGGTATCTCTCTCCTGAGGGGCCTGATCCGCTGGTGGTCAACTTGACTTCCTTCCGGAGCGCCGGACCAATCTTCTCCCCTCGTACACCATTTAAGAGAGACGAAACCAGTGCGGCCGCGCACCCGTTCTTCAAGCATTGCTAGTCTTCAACCATGGTAGACAATCCCAATGAAGTGGTAAATGCCGTCGTCCCCGCCGCAGGCCTTGGAACCAGGTTCCTGCCTCTTACAAGAATCGTCCCCAAGGAGCTCTTGCCTCTGGGAAACCGGCCCTGCGTCGACTACGTTGTGACAGAAGCCGCAGGAGCAGGCCTCAACGATATTCTCTTTGTCACCCGCCCAGGGAAGGAAGCGATCCTGGAATACTTCCAGCCCGATCCTGAACTGGAAGAAATCGTCAGTGGGACGCCCCAAGAGGAAAACCTTCGGGCGCTAAGATCCCGGATTGAAGGCGTGTCAATTGACGAGGTGAACCAAGTTAACCCCGCCGGACTTGGACACGCCGTGGCACAGGCTGCGGATCATGTCGGGGATAAGCCGTTCGCGGTTCTACTGCCGGATGATTTGGTACCGGAAAATGAGGACCTCCTCGCCCAGATGGTTGCCGTCCGCAACGAATTGGGTGGCTCCGTGATCGCCGCGATCAGAGTGACGCCTGAGGAAGCAACGGCGTACGGATCTATCGGGTATGAACCCGCCTCGCTTCCTGGGATCCCCGAGGGGAATCTGATCCGAGTCACCGAGCTGGTCGAGAAGCCGCCTTTGGAAGACGTGCTTTCCGAGTATGCAGTGGCCGGTCGCTACGTCCTGGACCCCGCAGTTTTCGATGTTCTTGAGACGATCCCCCCTGGACGTGGCGGCGAAGTGCAGTTGACGGACGCGCTTGCGGAGTTGGCAAGAATGGATCCCTCGGCCGGGGGTGGTCTTCACGCTGTTGTGTACGAGGGGCCCCGTTACGATACCGGAACCCCACTGGGGTATCTGAGTGCCCATTTGCAGATAGCTCTTGATGACCCGGAGTCGAAGCAGAACGTGGAAGACTTGATGCGTTCACTGCTTGAGAGCTCCAACTGAGAGAGGGATTCCGCGAATGCGTTCTGTTGCCGAGTTCTACCAGGACTGCCTGTCGGCGGTCGGTCAACAACCGCCGTTGGATCAGCTTTTGGCAGATGCCGCAGATTGTGTCCTGGCGGAGGACGTGATTGCGCCCTTTGATCACCCCGTTGCCGACGTTGCGGCGGCAGATGGGTACGCCGCGCGTTCCGCAGATCTGGAGGGGGCTTCTCCCTCCACTCCCGTGCGATTAATGGTGACAGCGGAAGTAACCGCGGGAGACGTCGACCCGGAAGCGCTGGTGGACGGGGGAGCCGTCCGGATTGCGTCTGGTGCGCCTATGCCTATCGGAGCGGATTGCGTGGTGGGGCTGGAGTTCACGGACCTGGGAACCAGGGACGTGGCGGTGAACACGCACGTCGCGGTCGGGGAGCTGGTGCGAACTCGCGGGGAAGACCTGAAGGCGGGGGCCGTAGTTCTGCAACGCGGCACTCGGCTCGGGGCCCCACAAATCGCGGCTTTGGCTGCTGTAGGCCGAGAGCGAGTTGTGGTGCACCCTAAACCCAGAGTCATCATCATCTCGGTTGGCGACGAGTTGATAGAGCCCGGCTCTCCCGCTCGTCCCGGAACGGTGTTCGACGCCAACGGACACGCGCTGGCGGCAGCGGCAAGGGAAGCCGGGGCTGACGTGTTCCGAGTGACGGCGGTCCCAGATGATCCTCGTCGCCTCCAGGATCTAATGGAGGACCAACTGATGCGGGCGGACCTGGTCCTTACAACTGGCGGAATCTCGTTCGGTTCGGGGAACACAGTAAGGGAGGTTCTCACCACTTTGGGAGACGTCCGCTTTGACAGAGTCGCAGCATGGCCGGGAAACATGCTGGGGATTGGTGTGATCGGAGAAGAGTCGGGGCGACCCACCCCGGTCTTCGCGTTGCCTGGCGACCCCGTGTCGGCGCAGGTTGCGTTTGAAGTCTATGTTCGGCCCGCACTGAGGAAAATGCAGGGTTGGGCTAGGTTGAGTCGTTCTGCGGTGAAGGCTTCCGTCAACCGTGGATGGTATTCGCCGAGGGGGCGCCGGGAATTTGTGAGGGTTAAACTCACCGGCGATCCGCGAGAGGGGTACGAGGCGACCGTTATGGGTCAGCCCGATGCCCTCTGGCTGTCGGCGATGGCTGCCTCCAACGCTTTGGCGATTGTGCCCGAAGATGTGACGGACGTGAGTGTCGGGGACCAACTGACGTGCATGTTGCTCGACTAGTGTGCCTACGCCGCTGCAGGGAAGGGGCGTGGCACTGACATGTTCTCCAGGTTTGGGAAAAAACGCGTTTGGGGGAGAGACGCCTCAGATCTTGAGCTCCGCTTCGAAGGGATCGCGCTGGAGGGTCTGGTACGGCCGAACAGTGGCGTGGTCTCTGTTGTGGTGCGGCCCGGATTGGGACAGGATCACTATCGTTCGGAAGTTGTCCGCCGCGCGAATCGAGAGTGGTTGCAACCCTGGGATGCGACGCTCCCACCCGGATCCGTCGAGAAGCTCCCCACGTGGCACCAGTTTACCCGCCAATTGGATGAGCAAATGCGTGACAAGTCCGCGCTCACAATGGTCATCGAAGTGAACGGGGAGATCGCGGGTCAAGTGGCCATGGGCGCAGTGGAGCACGGCGCTCTAAGCCAGGGGATCTTGGGGTACTGGATCGCGGAGCGATGGGGTGGCCTGGGGGTCACCTCGTTGGCGGTGGCAGCGGTGATCGATCTTGTTATTGGTGAGTTGGGGCTGCACCGCGTTGAAGTCAACGTTAGGCCGAACAATGAACGCTCTTTGGGGCTGTGCCGAAAACTCCATTTGCGCGAGGAAGGATACAAACCCCGTTTTATGTCCATTGCCGGAAACTGGGAGGATCATGTTTCTTTCGGGGTGGACGCGGAGGATTTGGAGTCCGGCCCACTCGTTGAGAGGATCCGGCGGCGCTAGTTGCGGTTTGGTGAAGTGACCCTCTTCATTCGGCCTCATCAGTGTGAAAAACGGCCTTGTACGAGGGGTTCGTCGGCAGTCCTCGGTGTGGCGTGGCGATTTTGCGGCCGCTTCCCTTCTATCTTGGAGGGGTGGAGATAGCGGGACTGATACTTGCGATGGTGGCGACAGCACTGGTCGCATACGCGGTCCCATCCTGGGTTGATCGTAAACACGCGATTGTGACGTCTCGGGAAGGGGATCGTTTCTCAGGTTCGCTGACTCTGCTTAATCCGACTTTTTCGGAGATGGCGCCAGTGGAGGAGCCCTCCTCGCGCCCTCTTCTTGCCCACACTTCAAGCCCCGCAAGGACAGGTATCCAGATGAGCGAGCCAACGGCGGACGCACGTCCCACTTCAAGCGAAGAGCGCCCTAAGGCCCGCGGTATTCACCAGGACGCGGCCCGCGAATATGCTGCGCTGAAGGCACGTAGGGCGTCCAGAGTTTCCGTAGAAAAGGCGGCTGCTAAGCGACGCATGGTCACCGCGGGAGTGGGGACAGTGCTCACAGCAGTTTTCATAGTCCTGGCGGTCGTCGGCGCCCTTGCGTGGGCGTGGGTTTTGTTGCCTGTGGCGTTCCTCGGCGCAAGTTTGACCTCCTCTGTACTGGCCGGTATGCAGGCACAAAAGATCGCCGAGGCGGAGGATGCACGCATGGCGGAGTTACGAGCATCTCTGCGTGCCGCGACGAAACCTCAAAAGAGATCCGCAGGTGCCGCTCCCCAGAAGAACCAGGTTCGCGCCAGGAAGCCCCGTGTGGTTGAAGAAGCACGATTGGAGGCCGTAGAAGTTTCCGACGTAAGCACAACGAAGACCAGCACTCAACTGGCGGAGTCTCTGAGATCGCAGGCCCGCGGAGCCGTTGGGGTGAAGCCCTCCTATCCGGAGGAGTTGCCTGCCGCTAGCGGCGGTGAGTGGGACTACGTTCCAATGCCCGCAGCGCTACACACAAAACGCCCACAGGTGCGAAACAGGGTTGTGCACACGCATACCGACATTGTCGATGTTCGCAGCAATACGCAGTCTGCTGCCGTTCCGGGGCGTCCTATACGTGCAACGAAGACACCGATGACGGTCGAGGAGATTGAGACATCTTCGAACCCCACATTCAGGTTCGATTTGGATGCGGTCCTGGACCAACGTCGCGCCCAGTAATTGACAAAAAGGGGAAGGATTTCATCGTGGCTGCTGTCACGCGCTCCCCAGCTTGTCGCATCGCGTAGGACTGCGCTAAAGTTGGTCCGCAACGTTGGGGCTATGGCGCAGTTGGTAGCGCGTCTCGTTCGCAATGAGAAGGTCGGCGGTTCGAATCCGCCTAGCTCCACAGGATCCCCGTTTCGGCGGGGATTTTTGCTTTTCTGAAGGCTTCGCCTTACGCAGGGTCTGAGAGTTGGACAGATTCGTGTTCAAGCAGTTTGCGCTTCTTGTCGATCCCGCTCGTGTAGCCGCCTAGCTTTCCGTCGGCCCGAACCACCCTGTGGCATGGGAGCACGATCGGAAGTGGGTTCGTAGCGCAAGCTGTCCCTACTGCGCGCGCCGCCCCCACGGATCCAAGAAGCCGAGCCACGTCTGCGTAGCTTGCGGTTTCCCCGAACCGGATTGAGAGCAGCGCAATTTGCACCTTTGAGTGGAACTTTGCGTTCGGCGAAACGAACGGGTTAGGGGCGCCCTGCGGGCCAGGCAATGTTGGCGAAAGGTTCAGTACAAGAGCAAACGATTCTCTCTCGCCTCGGAAGTACTCTTCGAGCTGCTCTTCCGCAGAATCGAGAAAAGAGCCTTCATCGCACTCGTCGTCCCCCGAGCGCGAAACGCCTATGACGCCGGAACGCACGAGCTCATCCACTTGCTCATCGCCCTCGAACGCAATTCGCACGAGGCCGCGGGAACTAGCAACGAGCACTAGGGTCCCCAAGGGGGTGTCGACTTTGCGATGCCTGAGCAGTGGCGTAACTCTGTGACGCACGTTCATAACAGTCAGTTTCGCACAGATTGGCCGCTCCGTCCTGGCATGTTTGCACCTCACAATGAAGTACGAGGACAGTCGCGGTTCCATCACGATTTGTTGAAGAAACCTGTCCCCTGTTGATGTGGTGTGTGTAGGGACTAGATAATGGGCGAGTTGGCGCGTAGCCGGGACATCCCCGGCTCTTCCGAGCACTTTTTGTTTGGCGAAAACCAATGTGTGGAGGACAAGAAAATATGAAAAGGGGATTGTCCGTTTTTGCGGCTATGTCATTCGTTGTGGCTGGAGCGTTGGCAGGGTGCAGCGACGCTTCCGGAGACTCTGCGATAGGAGGTGGAGGGTCGAAAGGCGATACGCCACTCACCCCAGTGACACTCGAAACCATCGCCGGAACATGGACTTTCGAGAACGGCAAAACGAGCGAAGGCGAACTGGAGAAACCTGCAGGTAACCCAGTCGAGTTCGTTGTTGAAGACGACGGGTCCTACCACGGCACCGCTGGCTGCAACAACATCATGGGAACGCTGACCGTCGACGAGGGGGCTGTTGACCTCGGACCCGCAGCTGCGACCCAGATGTGGTGTGGTGACGACGAGATGGCATTTGAAACCACCTACCTGGGCGCATTGGAGCAGATCACCGAGGGTGCCGTGGACGGAGACACACTGACCCTTGAAGGCCCGGAAACGGAGCTCCACTACAAACGAGGCTAACCAGCCTCGAAACCCCAGCACCAAACCTTGCTGCTGAAGCTAATGAAAAGTGCCCCCGCGATCGCAGGGGCACTCTTCGTCTTTTCGGGCCGCTATTCGCTGACGCTTCCAGGTGCATTCAGCCCTCTCACCGTCCTGTCCAGGTTCAGCCCTCTCGCCTTCCTGTAAGAAGGCACCCTCAGGCGCCCCACCGTCCTGTCAGAAGAAGTTCACTGCCCACAGATATTGGGTGCGGACACGCCCGAACCGGGTGCGCCGAGTAACCTCCGCTCCAAAAGCTCTGTTGCTTATCTTCGCAGTTCAGAAGGGGTTTCACTGCCTGTGTTGCGGGTCACGATAGGTGCGGCTGGACAAGGATGGGCAACCTCGGTAAAGTTGATCCTCGCCGGAAGATCCGATTGGAACTGAATGGCTACCCCTTCTGGAGGTGGGATTTACGCCCACTGAAGGACGCTGGGGGTGTTGTTTGTGAACTTGATAGTGTGTTGTTTTTTTGTTTGTTTGTTT
>CAYFRT010000026.1:0-22769 GCA_964345585.1 uncultured Actinomyces sp.
TCTCTGTATGAGTACACGCCCTACATCGGGAACTCTGCGGTCAATGGTTGCGGTCGGACCGGGCAGAAGAACTTCTACGACATTTTCAACCGGTACTTCCCCGGAGAGGCCGAAGGAACGCCCGGTGGTGGCACCCCCCAACCTGAACTCCCGAAGGCAACCCGCCTGGCCGGACCGGACCGGTACGCAACCAACGCTCTGGTGGCCAGTGCTACCAGCGCCAGCGCAAAAGGGAAGCCGGCTTTCATCGTTACTGGCCGTGACTTCCCTGATGCGCTGACAGTGGCACCCGCCGCGGCGAGTGTGGGTGGGACCCTGCACATGTCAGCTGCAGGTGGGCTCCGGGCAGCCACAGTGAACGCGCTGAAGCAACAGGCGCCCAGCCAGGTCTACATCGTTGGGGGAGCCGGAGCAGTCCCAGAAGTGGTGGCGACACAGGTGAAGAGCGCAACGGGCAAGACCGTGCGAAGGATCGGTGGCGATGACCGGTATGAGACCTCGCGCCTTGTCTACGAAACCTTCTTCAAAGGGCGAAAAATCAACACTGCGTTAGTCGTGACTGGCCGCGACTTCCCAGATGCGCTTTCGGCTTCGGCCGCGGCAGGTGCGATTGGCGCACCGATCTTGCTCGCTCAAGACAAAGCCGGTCAGCCATTACCGGCAGCAACATCCACATCCTTGAAAGCTCAAGGAGTGAAGACCCTGGTCATCGCGGGCGGTACGGGCGTCGTCTCGTCAGCCAGTGAACAAGACATCAAGACGATGGGTTTCACTACGACACGGCTTGCTGGTGTGAACCGCTACCAAACTAACGCTCTGCTCAACGATTGGTTGGCGAAGCAGGGCGTGGCTGCGCCGACGAGTGCCTGGATAGCGACTGGTAACGCGTTCCCAGATGCACTTTCCACCGCTGTCCCAGCCGCAAGCAAGACATCTAGGCTGGTGTTGGCCAAACAGGACTGCGTACCGGTGCAATCGGTGACAGGAGTCCTTGGACCCCTTGCAGCGAAGAACGGAAAGATCACCGCGGTTGGGGGAGCCAGCGTCTTAGGGGCGCCGGTGCTTGCTTTGCGAAGCTGCTAAAAACTCCTCGTCAAAGCGGGGCCCGAGATTAGTGGGCCCCGCTTTTGGCCGTTCGCTGCTAGGCGCACTACCAGTCCATCCCTTGAAGGACAGTCGTCGGCTCCTTAGGCTTGGTGCTGCGTTTTTGATGTCCCATTACTAGAAATGAGATCGATGTACCGCGGTAGATACCGCCCGAAGCATGCTGACCCAAGGTCGGCGGGATATCCGCGGCGTATGTTTCTCGCCGTTGCGCTTGTCATTGTGTGGGCCCTTGGCCTCGTCGGTGGAATCACATTTGCTTCGGCGGTCTGGATTAAACGAGTGTTCGGACGTGTGTCCGTGGAACAGGCGCTCATGAACCTCCAGGGTGCAGGCGCCGAATCTGGGGGGACCGACCTTTTCACTCAAGGTTTCCTCTGGGGGATCGGTGTTCCACTCCTCGTCTGGCTGGCACTGCTTTTGACGTGGACCGTATCGAGAATGAAGAGCCGACCACCCGCTCCCGCTGGACGTTTGCACACTGTTTTACCCATCAGCCTCGTTTCGCTACTTGCATTGGCGCCAATCGCCGGAATAGTCGCGTCCGCAGACACATTCAAACTTCGCGATTACGCGCGGGCTCGCTACTCGTCCTCGAACCTGGCGGACTACTATGTCGAACCGATGTGGTCGCTACCCCGAGAAGCCGATAAAGCGCCGTACAATCTTATAGTTCTGTATCTTGAGTCAGTTGAGGACTCGATGGGCGACGCAGAACTGTTTGAGCACAACATGCTTGCTTCGCTTCAAGATGCAACGCAAGGATGGCTCTCAATCCCGGATTTCGGCCAATACTCCGGTGGTGGGTGGACGATGGCGGGAATAGTATCCACTCAATGTGGTCTCCCTTATCGCTCTCCCCCTGGGGCGAGGCCAGACGACGTCGGCATGGGGGTTTGGGCAGAGAAGCATGGCGAGGTGCTTCCCAACGCAACTTGTTTAGGGGACGTGCTCAAACAGGCCGGCTATTCGACATTGCACCTTGGTGGGGCGCGCACCGACATGAGCGGAAAAGACTTGTTCTTATATTCCCACGGTTACGATGAAGCAATTGGACGGGCAGAGTGGGAAGAAGCCGGTGAGACGGAGCTGCGTGACGATTGGGGCCTGTCTGACCGTCGCTTGTTCGACAATGCAGAGGAGATTGTCCGAAAACTTCGTGACAGCGCCGACCCCTTCTTCCTCAGCGTCTTGACCTTAGATACGCACGAAATCGCACACGTGCACGACTACTGCAACGTGACGACCTCTGTGCCGATGGAGTCGGTTTACCGATGTTCAATCGATCAGGTAGCAAAATTCGTTACTTTCCTCGATAGGGTCGGGATCCTCGACGACACGGTGGTAGTGATCATGGGCGACCACGTGAAAATGCCGGGCCCTCAAGCAAACATGATGAAAGAACTTCAATCTGTACCTGATCGCACCTTGTTCAACCGGATCTGGATACCCGGGATCGCCAATCGATCGCTGGTCAGCGTCGATCAAGTCAGTATGTATGCCACGATGCTGGAAGCGCTCGGCTTTGAACTAGCGGATGGCCGCGCAGGGGTAGGAGTATCGGCTCTTCGTGAGAATGTCAATCCCGGAACGATTCGGGACTTGGAGCCTGAGGAACTGGCTGATCTTGAAGAATCCCACTCTCCGGAGTTTTACAGGCACATTTGGGGCTACGGTTAGAAGCTGATGCCGCCTGAACAGGGGTAGAAGGTTGAGATGTCGATGGTGAACCATGTAGATTCGGCGCCCGTCGTGGACGTGAACAATTGGCTCGTGTCTTCCGAAAATCTGTGGGATGGGGAAACCCACTACGAAACGAAAAGCCTGGGTGGCCTCACTTTTGCCCGCTGCTCCGATGGCAGATTTGCGCAGGACCGATGTATGGAACACGTCCAAAACCTCTTCGTGCTTCTCGATGGAGTCCTCCTCAACAAGAAGGAGCTTTTTGAAGAGTACGGCGAGGGCGACATTGCTGGACTGATCGCAACCATGTACACGCGGCTTGGATGCAAAGAGATGCTGCGTTCTCTCCGCGGTCCATTTGAAGGGTGCATCTACGACACTGAGAAAAACAAGCTCTATGTGTTTGGCAACCACACCGGTGATACAGCCGCGTACGTTTACTTCGAAAATAGAGAACTAGTTGCTTCGAACAGTTTCGACCTCATTCAAAGAGTCCTGAAACGCAAGAACATCGAAACCTCGTTCGATGAACGAGCAGCCCGAATGATGCTGACGTTTGGGTTCATGACTGATGACTCGACTTTCGCCGAAGAAGTGAAAAGAGTGTTGCCCGGCCACTACCTTCAGATCGACCTTGAAACAGGTGAGGCAAAAAAGCCGGTCGAATATTGGCGGCTTCGCTACAACCCGGACACGAGCTTGACGCTTGAGCAGTCTGCGGACCTGATGCAGGAGATCTTCATGAACGCCACACGGAGAGTGTTCGACAAGGACCTTGAATACGGGTACGAAGATCATCTAGTCGATATTTCTGGGGGAATGGACTCAAGAGTGGTGAATCTAGCTGGGAAGAAGCTAGGTCACGACCGGATGACCAACATCACCTACAGCGAGACTGGGACGCAGGAGGCGGCCGCATCCATAGCTGCCTCTGCCATGCTGGGGAACGACCTTCTCTACTATCCGCTGGACACAGCACGAAGCGTTATGGACCCAGAATTGAATCTGCGTCTGAACTCAGGGTCATCTCTGTACAGTGGCATTACAGGTGGCCGAGCTGTCCTGGAGCGGTTGAACTTCGCCCGACACGGACTGGAACACACAGGGCAGGCGGGGGATGCAGTGTTCGTCTCTTATGCCGAGTCGGAGCAGGAGCTCCCCGCGCACGAAGATGTTGGCAAATACAGCCTGCTTCACGACTACTCGGATCTTGTGGACACCGCCCAGTTTCAGAACGAAGAAATCATGGGCATGCTGATCCGTGGATTTCTTGGAACTAACAGCAGTCATCTACTTAGGCGCCACTACACGTATGCTGTCTCACCGTTTCTTGACGTGGACCTGCTTGAGGCCGCTTTCACCATCCCTTTGAATCAGCGTTTTGGTCATCGTGTGTACGAAGAATGGGTCCGCAAATACCATCCTGAAGCTCTAACAGTCCCGACAACTCGCAAACTAGCAAGCGAACAACAAGAAGTGGCGAGGAAGGCCAACCGGTCGACAATTTCGCGGTACTGGAATTGGGGATTATTCAGGTTGCGCCGCGACTTCTACAAACTGGTAAGGGCACCCGAACCTGAAAAATTAGCCACACACCAACTGAGGCCTGGTCACTGGTACGACACAGATGAAGATTTCCGCCAAATGTTGGACGGCAAAGAGCGCGCGGTTGAGAATCTTGAAGTCTCGCCAAGCCTCAAAGCGGACCTCAGTAAGTCCTTTCAAGCTCCACGTGCGGGGGACAGCATCATCGACAAAACGCTTGCCGCTACTGTCGTGACCATGCACCAGCTTTATTTCTCTTGAGGCTGTGTGAGCCGAGCGAACGTTTCTTCGAGTCGTGTGACGATGTCTTCATAGTCATATGCTGCAATAGATTCGGCATCCGGATCGAAGGGAACTGCCCCGGCCTGTCGCTTCGAGGTTGCTGCTTCTTCTAAGTAGTTAGCCAAGCGCTCTACGCCGGCAGGTCCCTCGACCTCTTCGACGGCTATGCCAATCCTCGTTTTCTCGGTGATTTTAGAAAGTTCGGCGTCGGGCGCCTTTCCAGACACAAGGCTGATTACGGGTTTGCCGACCCCTAAATATTCGAGGAACTTACCGGACAGGACGCCTTTGTCGTCAGGCTCGTTCCAAGTTAACGCGAGCAGTAGGTCGGCCTGATCTTGTAGATGAAGTGCCTGCGAATGCGGCACGATCCCGTGGGTCGACACGCAATCAGCAAGACCGAAGTCTTGCGCAATCGTGGCGATCAGTTCGCTATCTTTACCGGCGTAGTCAATCCGCACCTTCTTGGATGGGTCGCTCCGAAGGACCTGTTTTATGGCAGCGAACAGTGGGCGCGGATCCCGTCGACCGTGGTACAGCATCCCCGTGTAGGCGATTTTGAGCGTGTCATCAGATTTTGCTGGTCCAGCAGTGACTTGGGCGTCATCGAGTGTGCGTCGCAAAAATCCGTTCGTCACCACGGAGCACTTATTTCGGAAGCGAGCCAATCCAGGTTCGGATAGGAGCGAGTCGAGAATGCCTTGGGAAACAACCGTGACAGCGTCGGCTCTCCGAACGAAGCGTCGGCGCTGAACGTCTAGGAAAGTGCGGACCGGAAGCAGCGCTTCGGCGCTTGCGATCGGGTCACGCATGTCCACAACCCATTTTCCACCGCAACCCCGAGCTAGAAGCTCTTCGCCTAGCCAGAGAGAACCCATGGGTCCGTATGTGGAGAAGACAACGTCGAAAGGTCCGTGCGTCTGGAGCTGTGGGGCAACCACCCGCGCCGACTCGCGTGCCCACTGGTGGTCCTCCAACAAAGATTTTACGTCGAGAGCGGTGCGGTAACGTCGCCTTCCCAGCGCCTTACGCTTATCTTTGACTTCGGATTCGTTCAGCCTGAGAAGAGAGGTAACTCGGTCAGAGTAAAAAAGCTTCCTCGGTACTGTTGCAGCAACACTGAGACCTACTGCCACTCGCTTCCAAAAAGGAAGTTCCTTCCCGGTCTTAAAGACGTCGTTTGCGTAAGGTACAGGGCTTAGAACGCGGACGCCAGGCGGGGGTGGAACCGCAAGGTTTGGGTCGGTAGCCGCCGCTATTACTGTCACATCGTGCCCGCGTTCAGCCAAAAGCTGGGCAATCGCCCTTGGGCGCCGCGCCCCCATGCTGATGGTGTTGTTAAAGATGGCAGCCGTTATCAAGATGCGCATTGCGGTACTCTTTGCGGAGGCGACAGGAGAACTAGAAAGCAGTCTACCTAGTGGGACCAATGCAAGAGAGGGGAAAGCAGATGCTGGACCGGTTGAAACCCGACCGTGTTGCGCAGTCGCTACGGTACGTAAAGAACCGGTTCATCTACGCCCACGGATCTGATCTTCAACCTATGAGGTGGGTGTACGAGGCCGGGATGCAAGTAAATGCGCTCCTTCCTAACGCGCTAAAAACAAGGTTCGACTTGCAGTTGCATCCCGATGACCTGCGCGCACTACCGCGGCGGACTTTTGAGAAACAAGTTGGTTTACTTATCGGCCCAAACAACTGGGCTGGCCAAGCGCACCTGTGGAGCAAGGCAGCGGCTGGATTGGTTGGTGTCGATGCGATCAACGTGCAGTTCCAGCACGGGTCGCCGATACGGCACCCAGCTGAAGTCACGTTCCGCCAAGAAGTCAATGATCGCTCTCCCTTATGGTCACGCCGACTCGATCACTGGATCGATGACAATGCAACCCACGTGCTTATCGAATCGGCTCGGCCATTCCTCGGTAACCGTTACGGTAGAGACCTAGCGAAGCAGGTCCGCTCACTACAAGAACGCGGCATCAAGGTCGGCGTGCTTTGGCACGGCACCGATGTTCGCTCGCCTGTGTTGCACATGCGTGAAGAGAGCCACTCATATTTCGCATCTCTGCCTGCAGAGGAGATAGAGGCTAGAGAAAAGGAAGTCCAGGCCAGGCGAGCGCTGGTAGATGATCTGCAAGTCGTCGAGTTCGTTTCCACGCCAAGCCTGCTGTCGCACCGCCCTCAGGCCACCTGGTTGCCGCAGTTAGTGGATAGGCAAAAGTGGGAGCGCCCAACGCCGACCACCTCAAGTTCCGAATCTGAGCCACCCCTAGTTGTGCATATCCCCAGCCACGGCTGGATCAAAGGCACACCAGCGGTCGATGCGGCAGGGGCGAAGCTCGAAGCGGAAGGGATGATCCGCTACCGCTCCATCACCGGGCTTCACCCTTCGAAGATGCCGCAGGCGATTGCCGAAGCTGACATCGTCGTGGACCAGATAACCGAAGCGAACTATGGGTCGGCTTCAATCGAAGCGATGCACATGGGGAAACCAGTTGTCAGCGGCATGAACCAGCGCATCCAAGACCGCATCAAGTCGCAATTTGGCGTAGAAGCTCCGCTAGTGAATGCCACTCCAGAGAGTATCGAGGGCGTGCTGCGGGACTTAGCAGGGGATGCGGGACGGCGAGAACAGCTTGGAAAAGAAGGCATACGATTTGTCGATAGAGCCCACCAACCGGAGCGGGCAGCGAAGATCCTGTGGGAACAGTTCCTTTCCTCTGCTTGAGGGCGGCGACAGCAGGCAGAGAGTCCGGTAACGTGGCTGAGAAGGGACGCCAGCAGCCAGCAGCTCGAAGACGAGGGGCATAGTCATGAAGACCGATCTTTCTGGGACGCGCCTAATGATGGGTGTACCTAAACATTCACTCAAAGAAAACGAACACCGTTTACCGCTTCACCCGGACATGTTCACAAAGGTGCCTGAGGTTCTGCGGGAACAGATCTGGTTGGAGGAAGGGTACGGATCTGATTTCGGTGTAAACGACAGCCAACTGAGGAAATTAGGGTTTCGGCTCCGAACGCGCGAACAGATCATCGAAGACAGTGACATCGTCCTGCTGCCGAAACCCACTGTCCAAGACTTATCAATGATGCGACAGGGCGCAACGTTATGGGGCTGGCCGCATTGCGTGCAAGATGAGAAGATCACGCAGGTTGCGATTGATCGAAACCTCACCCTGTTGGCCTTTGAGGCGATGTTCGAATGGGATTCCTCCGGGCACCGCGGTGAACACACATTCCGAACGAACAACGAACTAGCGGGCTTTAGCTCTGTCACACATGCGCTGCAATTGTCTGGGCAAACAGGCTGGTACGGGCCTGACAGATCCGCGGCCATTATTGGGTTCGGGGCAACAGGTAAAGGAGCGCTCAAGGCACTTGTTTCCCAAGGGTTTTCAACCATCTACGTCCTGTCCCGTAGAGATTTGAGTGAACTGGAGCCTCCAGCCGAAGGGGTGCACTTCATGCAGGTGGAAGATTCCAATAGGGAAGCGACACGTGTTCGGGCCAACGGTAGTCATATGGAGTTGAAGTCACTATTGGCAAGCTGCGACGTAATCGTTAACTGCACCCTGCAAGACCCTACGGATCCATGGGTTTTTCTCGATGAAACAGACTTGGGGACACTCAAAGCGGGGACGCTGATCGTGGACGTGTCGTGCGACCAGGGCATGGGATTTTCATGGGCAAGACCCACGTCCTTCATCGACCCGTGCTTCTATCCGCGACCAGACGTCACACATTACGCGGTCGACCACAGCCCTTCCCTCTACTGGAAGAGCGCCACTTGGGAGTTGTCCGCTGCTGTCCTCCCGTTTTTGAGCACAGTGCTAGCAGGCCCAGAAGCATGGAAGGCGGACGCAACTATCCGTAACGCGGTCGAAATCGATGAGGGCACGGTGAGGAACCCCTCAATCTTGACGCACCAAAACCGGGATTTTACGCCACCGCACCTAGTTCGCCTCGACTTGGCCGACTAAACCAGCAAGCTGCGCTTGCTCCCTGAACGTTGGGACCATCGCAACGACCTCATCAAAAGTTCCCCGCGCCAATACGAAGCTGTCCTCCATGTAGAACAGCTCATCGGCATCTTTGACCGTGGAAAGACGGTGGGCCACTGAGATGAGGGTGACTTCCCCCCGCAGGCCCGCGACTGCCTGTGCAACCTTTGACTCTGTTTTAGTGTCGAGGGCGGACGTCGCTTCGTCCATGATCAGCACGTATGGATCCGTGTAGAGAGCTCGGGCTATGCCTAGGCGTTGGCGTTGGCCCCCGGATAGAGCCATCCCCCGCTCCCCAACTCGAGCATGTACGCCCCCAGGGCGATCCTGTAAAACATCCCATAACTGAGCGCGACGGAGACAATCCTCAACCTTCGCCATGTCTGGTTCACGATTCCAAGTGAGAGCGACATTCTGGGCTACTGTGCCGTCGAATAGTGAAACGTCCTGCGGTACATAGCCGACGCGGGAGCGCCAGTCGCCAAGTACATCCTCAAGATTCTGGCTGTCGACGTAGATTGAGCCTGACTGGGGAACGAGCAGACCAAGGAGTATGTCTACCAGCGTGGATTTGCCTGAGCCAGACTCCCCGACAATACCGACGGAGGATCCCATCGGAATCGTCAGCGTTACGTCTGTGACGGCCGGCTGTTCACCCGTAGGATATGTGAAGGTAACATTCTCTAGCCTTAGCTCTTTGGGTTCTTGAAGTAGCTTCTCTTTCCCAAGATTCTCTACGTTCGCGCGGTACTTATCCGACTGCCATAAGTCGCCGAGGACGGCGGTTACTTGGCTCTGGTTGGAATTGAGGCCATTCAGAACCGACTGGAATCCGGTCAGAGCAGGAACAAGGCGCATTCCGGCAACCGCGAACATCACGACCGAAGATATCGCAGCGTTCAGCGACCCTTCGATGAGGTACGCGAAGACACCTACGATAAGGAACCCGCCGATAAGGGCCGTGTCCATTATGAATTTGGGGACGGACTGAAGGAAGCGGATGTTAGAGCGAGCTCGGGAGGCATGCGTGCGGTTGACGCGGAGCACCTCGTGGATTTCATCGAACTTATTTTGGAGGGTGATCTCTTTTAGGGCACCAACCATTTCCGTCATGATCTCAGCGACCCTATAGCTGTACCGCCTGTTGACTACACCCGCTTCCAATGACTTCTTGGCCAGCACCACATGCATCAGATAAGCCATCAGCCCCAGGTAGATGATGGTTATCGCGGCAGTTACGGGTTGCACGACAATCAAAGTCGCCAAAATCAGCACGGACGACACCAAAATGGCTGGGATTTGGATAATCGGAACTAGGAGCCCGTTGATCACCGCGGTTACCCCGACGTCAGCCATCCGAACTAGTTTCGATGAGGACCGCCCCAGTCGATCAACCCAAGCCGCCCCCATATATGCCTCAAAAAGTTTGAGCCCCAAGACCAGTTCGAAGGCCGCGAATTTCCGAGTTGCTGCCCACTGCTGCAACAGAGTTAGCAGAGACTTCAATAGAACCAAAGACGACACTGCTAGGAGCAGCCATACGTAACCGTCTTGGCTCACAAAACCGATCATTGGGATCGTGACCGGGTTGCCCGCCAGCATTGACGACAAAGACACGGCCAAAAGCATAAGAGCGGCTATGTCGAGAAGCGACAAAAGGCATGAGACCACCACATAGGTCCACACGTACCGCATCGTGCCTGGAGGTAAGTAGGGCATTAGCTGCCGTACCTGCTGCAAAGCTACCTTCACGTGCTCCCACTTTCTCGTCCTGACTGGCCGCTTACCAGTGTATAGCTCGCTTCCGGGTGACTCCTTGGGGCTGAATCACACTTGGTTTGAAAGAAAAGGAGTCAACGACTGCGCCGCTTGATCTGGCGAATGCGCTTCCAGTGCCCACTGTTGTCCGCGCGCTGCCAACTTGGCGCGCAACTCCGGATCCTCCGCGAGGCCGCGAACTACGTCGTAAAGCGTGTCCGGGCTTGCTTCAACTACCGGGACCTCTTCACCTAGTCGCTTTTCGAGCAGCTCGCGAACTGAGTCCCAAACCTGTGCCACCACTACTTTGCCTGCAAGTAGTGCTTCTACCGCTACCAGGCTGTACAAACCCATGGCGACCTGATTGACCACAATGTCAGCGTTCTTGATCAGCTCGGGTATCGACTCATGCGGCACATCCGTCACTTCCGCGTACTGGATGATTCCTGCTTCGTCGAGGGCGGTCATAGCGGAGCGAATGTGCTCTGAACCTTTCATGAGAGGTGCACCCCCAGGTATGTGCAGAACTTTCGGTGCGGAGGTGATCCGATTTGCTGTACCGTCTTCTACCCGAACAGGATTCAGCCATCGATCGGTGTCGGTGACGATGGGTAGCAAGGTTGCATTAGGTCGATAGTGCAGCAGGTCCGGTGTTGAGACGAACTCTTGGAGACCCAGACGGTCCAAGATGCGGTGCCGCGCCTGGGCGGCGGCTTCTAAGGCAGCCACTTCATCTTTTGGCATGTGGCGATATGGGGAGTCAGGCTCTAGCTGCGCATGCATTGACGGTAGGCGCACATCGGTACCGTGCGCCAACATCGCCACACGGAGTCCAGAATCCAGGTATGCCTCTACTTCTCGCTCCACGTTTGCGCTGTACAAAGCAGGATTTATAGGAAGGCACGATTCCATGATCAGATGCGTGAACTCGCCCCCTCGTAGCGCATTATCCTGCTTCTTAGCCCAAATACGAGAGCGCCGCACAACATCTGGTCGGACGATTACATCCGAAAAATTTTCATGGGTCCGCGGGTCCTTTGGGAAGCTCATGTTTGTAGCTGCGACGTTCGGCAGCGTCTGGGCCGCGCGCGCCCAATGAAACCCCTGGTGAGCATAGTTCGCGGGGGCAAGAAGCAGGCGTGTATCGGCCGGCTCCGAAGTTGCGAACGTGTTCGCTTCGGTCAGGCTCCACGAGATTTCAGGTGGCAGTGGGCGCGGCCAAGAAGAAGGGATCGCATTAGCTGTGAAAGCGGCCGCATCACGCAAAACTCCGAGCCGTTCGGGTAAACGCATATTCCCCCCAATGTGTTTGCGGTGCTGGTCTAGGGTCCCCCTCGAAGTCTAGCGAAGTACAAGTGTGCAGAGTTCACAGGTAAACTACGTCAACCGGCTGAAAATGAGGGTTAAGAATGGTCACTCTGGAGACTGTGGCGCTGAAGCTATTCACCTCATTACCGCCCGCATTAAAGCGCAGGGTGAACCCTAAACAGACCGCCGAAAATTCGGATTTACCGGCCCTACCGGTTCCAAACCCCAACACAAATAACCTCCTGATCGGGCCGAGTAACTCCGCTGGTCAAGCGCATCTCTGGGCTCGGGCTGCTAACGAAGTCCCAGGCTGGTCTGGTTGCAACATCAGCTATCACCGTCCCGGTGGTTTTTCCCACCGTAGCGATTTTTCCGGGTCAGAAACGGCGGTCGTTTATTCACCGGACTGGGCTCGGGATCTTCGCAGTCTGATCATTCAAGAGTTCGACGCTGTAATCTTTGAGTCCCTGCTCCCGTTGTTCGGTAGCCTCCAATACCAAGATGCGGTGAGGGAGATCCGTTACCTGCAAAGACGCGGAGTTAAAACGGCTGTGCTCTGGCACGGTAGCGACATAAGGCGTCCTTCCATACACAAACGCACCACGACCGGCTCGGTCTTCCTAGATGCGCCTCCTGATGCGGCGAAGGAACTGGAGAACACCGCGCGGCGGAATGCGGAGCAGATAGCAAAAGCCCATACAAAGGCGTTCGTATCTACTCCGGACCTGCTCAGGTATCAGCCAGAGGCAACCTGGCTGCCCCTACAGGTGGATCCGTCATTCTTATCAACCCACGTCGAAATCATTGACCGAACAGTGCCGACAGTCTTGCACCTTCCAAGCCGCAGTTATCTGAAAGGAACCCGAACGATTGCGGCGCAGATGCAAGTTCTTGAGGCGGCCGGCGTCATTCGTTATATACAGCCCGATCGGGTTGCTCACGCGCAGGTAAGGGGCTTGCTCGAAGCCGCAGACATCGTTATCGACCAGCTCGGCATGGACGCCTATGGGGTAGCAACTCTAGAGGCCCTCGCCCTCGGCCGCACCGTCATAGGGCAGGTGGGTGACTTCGTTCGTGACGCAGTGAGGTCACGAACAGGCAAAGAAATCCCAGTTCAAGAAGCGAGCGGCCACACGCTGGCGTCAGTAGTGGAAGATGTCGCCACAAATTTTGACAGGCGCTTGGCGTTATCTGTGGCTGGGCGAAGCTATGTGAACGATGTCCACTCACCATCAAGCGCGGCGACTGCTCTTACCCCATTCCTAGAAGGCCCAAGATCCATTTAGCAAGGTCGCCCTACCATTTCGCGCACTAAATCAGCCCACACACGCACCTGTTTTTGTGCAGACAACCGCCAGGAATGCCGATTAGCATTCGCTTTCCACTGCCCCACGTGTTCGGCGGTGAGAGAGTCTAGGGCCCTAACAGAAGCGGCGAAAGAAAAGTCATCTGTGACGACGCCGAGCTCATACCGATCCACTATCCGCCGCATTTCCTTTGACGGACCGATGACAAGTGCTAGCCGCGCTTGGATAAAGTCGAAGAACTTGTTGGGTAAGGCATATTCGTGATTAGTAGATACGGGCGGCAGCACGTAGAACCCAACGTCATAGTTGTTGAGCGTGTTGATGAGTTGGTCGTACGCTACTCCCTCTAGAATCCGGACGCGTGTGCCTTGAGCCTGTTGCGTTAACTCCTCTAAGTAAACAGCATCGTTAGGCATCAGATACATGTCCATTTCCAAAGGAATCGCTGACTTGTTTACCGCCTTGATTAGGATGTGAAGCTCCCGGTTGCGCAAAGCAGCACCATGGTGGACCAACCGAAGCGGCTGGTGGACTGGAGTCGGCAGAATATCAACGTAAGGTGTTGCATTGGTTACCACTTTGGGGCGAACACCGGTCAGACTCAGGTATTTCTCGGCGATCCCTTCAGCCACGGTGGTGGAGGCAGCTGCTCGCGGAAGGTAGCGCTTGCAAAGCCACTCGTAGTACGGGCGTATCCGGCGGTCCCAATCTGGGTTTTCTTCGTGGAGTCCGGGATAGTACTCGTGAAGATCACTAAGCACCCCGTGGCGCGCCTCTAGCTGCAGAGCCAACGGTAGCGACTCGATTTCATTGGCGAGGACGACATCGAAGCTGCGCTTGTGCCTCTTGAGCAATTCCCATGATTTTCGTACCGCATCCACCCGCCAGTAGGCGAGCCGATACTGTTTCAGAGTTATGTAGCGACCGTAGAGGCGAAGGTTCATGTAGTCATGCGGTATCTCAATGTGTCTTGCGACGCCAATGGGTTTCTCCCCGTACCCGCATGTGGTCACCGCGTACTCATCTTTGAAGAGTTCAACTTGCTTGAGGACGCGTGCATCGGAGTTGATGTCGGAGTAGCTAAGGATCAACAGCCGCGGCTTCGCTGAGGGCGGCGCAAGGCGACTGCGTTTTGAACACCGGTCCAGAACAATTCCTACGATGCTGGTACGCAGGTTCCCTTCTCGAGATAATGCGAAGCGCTTGTTCCTGGGGAGCACCCGATCGATGAGATTGGCGGAATCCCGTCCTCGAATCGCGGATTGGATCCGCTGGATGTCGCCGGATGCGATAGCTGCGATGACTGCCTCGTCAGTGGCCGAAAATGCTTTTACGGCAGCAGGACTTAGCTCATACAATCGTCGGGCTGTGTGGGCCAAATGTTCTAGATCGGATTCTGAGACAGCCGACTCTTTCAACGAGTGCTCATATGAACCCAGAACGTGAGTGCGCAGAATCTTAGTCACCGCTGCCTTACGGTGAGCGGGGCGCAATGAAGCAAGTTCGCCCTCATCCACAAGCGCATTGATGGCTCTCAGCGTTTCGGTGGTGGGCCGCGGGGCCCCCGTCACCCTACTTTTCGAATCCTGCCCAACCACGTACGCGGGGTCGTCAGGCGAATAATGGAGTCGTAACCCATCCGTCCACAGGCGCAAGCTGGTTTGCATGTCCTCACCAGTGGTCATGTCCTCGCGCAACGAGTACCGGGGGCTCTGGATGACTTCACGCCGGAATAGACCGAGCGGGGCAGTCCGATAAAGAACGCGATCTGAAACTTTCAGATTGCGCGTTTTCCACGTCAAAGGGAGGTGAGCGGCCGCTTCGCCCTGACGCGCCAAATTGGCGAAAACACCATCAGCCTCTCCACTCTCAAGCCGAGTGAGCATTGCTTCTAGAGCACCCGGTTCGTAGTAATCATCAGAATCGAGCAGAGCCACGTAGGGCGCAGTTGCAGCTTTAATGCCCAGATTCTTTGGAGCTCCTGGATGCCCAAGTTTCTCTCCGCATCTCAGCACTCGCACCCGGCTGGAGTCTGGCAGGTCGAGGGCGTCCGGGTCTATCCCGTGGGCCACTACGATCGCGGCTGCGTCAGGACATGCAAGAACACTTTCAACCGCGCGGCGCACCGGTCGATCAAGCCGGTGCACAGCCGTCACAACCTCGATCTTTGGGTGTGTAGTCTCCTGTGTCGTCATCATCTTTCGGCGCCTACTGTCAACATGGCGTTGACCGGTTCCACCCAGCCCTTGATCTCGGTTGCACTGGACACCTCTTGCGCAAATGCGTTGCTGGCTTGCTTCCATTGCTCGACCTGCTTCGGAGTGAGCTTGTCAATGGTGTCAGTTAGTGCGCGGACGGAGAAGTCTTTTGTCACTGCTCCCAGGTGGTTCTCAGCGACGATCGGGGCCATTTCTGGGGAGGGGCCAACAATGATGCCTAGCCGCGCCTGTACATAGTCGAAAAATTTGTTTGGTAGTGCCCACAGGTAGCTAAACGTAGTTGGTGCGATGAAGCTCAGTCCGACGTCGTATTGGTTCAGGACGGCCACAAGGTCTTCTTGTGGAACGGGATCGTGAACCCGGATTCTGTTTGTCGACGCTGCGCGATCCTTAAGTTCCGCAAGCAAGTCTGGTTCGTTAGGTATCAAGTAAAGATCCAGGGTCACATCATTGCTAGAAGCGATCACCGCGTCGACCATGTCCATTGGGCGCCGGCCCCTCTGGCAGCCACCGGAGTGAACCAGGCTGATTGGGCCCTGAACCGGTTTAGCGGGTAAGTCGTGGTAGTGACTCGTGTTCCTCACGACCCCCATTGATATGCCGTAGCGTGACTCATAGTCTTTGCCGATACCGCTAGCAACCGTGGTGACGGAAGCACATTGTGGCAAGTACTTCTTCAGCACCCATCTTTCAAATGGGGTAACAAATAGTCGGTGGCGGGCAGTGCGCCCTCGACCTTCGCCAAAATGCTCGTGAATGTCAGCGTGAACCCCAAAACGTGGGCGCAGCGAAACCGCCAGTGGAAGCGTGTTGAAGTCATTTGCGAGGACGACATCGAAACGCTGACCGTGCAGAAGCTCTTCGGCGCTTTGAACCGCTCGGTTCCGCCAGTACGCCCGCCGGTACAGATGCAGAATCAGATCTAGCCGCGGATATCGCCAAGCGACCGCTTCGCGCGGGATCTCGAAATGGTTGACAGAACCCCTTGGTGGGGGACCGTAGCCGCACGTACTCACGTTGAAATCTGACGAAAACGCATCCAGTTGCCTCAGGACGCGAGCGTCTTTAGAGATATCTGAGAAAGACAAGATCAGCAGGTCACGCATCCGATGCCCCTTGCATTAGATACAAAAAGTTCCCGATCAGCCCGTAGCTACGGCCACCGGCACGCATTTGTGCGCACCCTCAAAGCATACTGGGAAAAGCACCTAGACCTAGGCATAGTGATAGGTAGTAAGCGCTGGGCTTCAGCCGTGAATATTGCGTGTTGAGTGAGGGGATGGACTTTGCGTTCTCGCAATGCAAGCAGGACCGTGGTGTTCCACGCGCCTTACCCCCTTGAGGATGAGCCCAAAGCTGCTTCAGGACTGCGCCCGTTGAAGATGCGGGAAGCGTTCGAAACTTTGGGTTACGAAGTGGTTGACGTCACTGGCTATGCGCGTGATAGACGCAAAGCCATGAAGCAACTGGTTCGCGAACTTGATCGTGGGCGCCAGGTGGACTTCGTCTATTCAGAGAGTGCAACGATCCCAAATTCCTTCACGGAGAGACGTCATTTTCCGTTGCACGTTCTTCTTGATCGACGCTTCTTCAAAGCGATGAAGAGCCGCGGAGTACCCGTGGGTGTTTTTTATCGGGATGCCTATTGGGCGTTTCCAGAATATGTGAAGAGGGTGGGGCGGGCGATCGCCGCTCCGATGCGAGCACTTTACCGCTGGGATCTTGACGGTTATTCACGCTACCTTGACTCCCTCTTCGTTCCTTCCGTGGGTCTACTAGAGGCAGTGCGGCAGTCAGGTAACTATGAGCGGACGCTGAGCCCGTTGTCGCGTGGTTACCAAGTGCACGAGTTGCCACCCGCAGGGGAGTTTGCCGGGGCGCCCATCAACGATTTACGCAAAGGCGATACTCTGCGGCTCCTTTACGTTGGCGGGATCGACCAAGAGATCTACAACATCACGATGCTGATGCAAGTGGTCATGGAAAGAGATGACGTTTCCCTGACAATCTGCGTGCCGGAAGCGTCGTGGCTTGCGTTTACTAGCGCCACCGGATTCGTGCCCAACGCCAACGTAAAGGTCGTCCACACTCGAGGGGAAGGACTGGAACCGTATTACGCCCAGGCACACATCTGTTGCCTTTACATGCCCCCAACCGACTATCGCGGCTTTGCGGCACCAGTGAAGTTCTTCGAATACATGGCACACTCCCGACCGGTTTTAGCGACGTCCGACACGTACGTAGCCAACTTGATTTTGGGTGAGGGCGTTGGCTGGGCTGTCGACTATGGAGCGGCCCCTCTAAACCAGTTCTTCGACAATGTCATCGCTTCTCCTCGAACACTTCAGGAGAAGGCATTGGCCGCGCGTTCGTTTGGTGAACGCAACGAGTGGACTGATAGGGCAGAACAAGCGGCGGAGCTCCTTGCTCCCACCCGCGGTAGTGATGCACCGGAATGATCGTCGGGGCCGGCTACGATTCATCACATGCACCCGAACCCGCGCCCATCGTTTCTTCCACCGCTTCGCGCGGTTATCGCGAGCCGGATTTACGCGCCCGAGCCAGCCGCGGCATCCTTTCGTCTAGAGGCCATAGAGCAGGCTCTAATTCGCGACAAGTGGGACGTGGACGTCCTCACAACAAAACCGATTCGGCAATTACACACAGAAGCTGTAGCAATCGACAAGACCGCGAAACGCGACAGGGCCTCACGTGGAGGTCACCTCCACATCAGCCGCTGGCCAGTGCTGCGTGACAAAGCAGGTTACGTACGCGGTTACCTTCAGTATTTGTCATTTGATTTTCCGCTGTTTTTCCGCCTCTTGTTTACTAGGTGCCCGTCGATCATCTTGGTTGAGCCCCCACCCACCACGGGTGTCGTATGCCGGGTTGTTGCCGCGATTCGGGGCGTTCCTTATGTCTGGTATGCGGCCGATATTTGGTCAGACTCAGTACTGGGGGCAGGAATGTCTGGACGCGTCGTTAGTGCTGTAACCGCCTTGGAGAAATTCGCGATCCGCGGTGCGAGCGGCGTGGTCACTGTAAGCGAAGGGCTTGCCGATCGAGTGCGGGAGTTGGGGGCAAGAAATGTCCTGGTTGCACCCGGGGGTGCAGACACGGAACTGTACCGAGCAGCATCGGAAGAGGAGCTTGCTCAGGGCGACAGCCGGTACCTTCTTTACGCGGGAACCGCCTCCGAATGGCAAGGGGCAAGCATTTTTGCGCGCGCCTTCCCTGCCGTCCTCGAACAGGAACCTGATGTTTCCCTGGTGTTTGTTGGCCAAGGGACGGAATGGCCGCAGCTAAGCCGCCTGGCTGCAGAGGTCAACAGTAAAGTGGGTCGCAATGCGATCGAGGTGCGGGACACCGTCTCGTCAGAAGAGTCAGCTGCTCTGCATCGAGGTGCCAGCGCCGCGCTAGTGTCCATCGTCCCCCACGATGAGGAGGACGATTCACCCTATCCGTACCCAACGAAGATTGTTGCGGCACTATCGTCGGGCACCCCAGTCTTATATGCCGGTCTTGGACCAGCGGTGGACGACATTGTGGGTGAAGACTTAGGCGCTGCGGTGGCATATGACGAGAAGGAAGTCGCCCAAGGGATGCTGGCACTGCTGCGGCGGCAAGAGAGCCGCGACGCATTCGACCCTCAACGATTACATGCGTGGGCGGAAGAAAACCGCTCGTTGAGGGCACTCGGAACTAAAGTTGAGCACTTCATGGAATCCATTGCCCGCCAGTGGGAAAAAGTCCCATATTCATCACCAGGAGACCAGTAAACACCCATCAATATGACGTTTTGACCCCGTCACCCGGCCATAATGACGGCCAGACAGTAGAGTCATAAGCACCTGGGCCAAACGGAGCGACCGACCAGCGCGGCCCGTGCGTAAGTGAGGGTGTATGAGTGTCAAACTCGTGGAAGTAGTCATCGCTTGCCATAACCCACAGTGAAAGCTAGGTAGGGCCGTCGCGTCGGTGTTGGATGGTTCCGGTGACGTCGCGTCCGTGACAGTCGTTGCCCACAATGTCGCCGCCGGAACATTAGCGGGAATGCTTGACTCTTCCCACTCTCGCCGCGTCAGGTTCATCGAACTCCATGACGGGGTTAGTTCGCCGGCTGGGCCGTTCCAACTCGGAATTGCTAGCTCCGATGCACCCTGGCTTTCTATTTTAGGATCGGATGACTACCTGGAACCTGGGGCGATCCGCACGTGGTTGAACCTCAGCCGCCGGGCCGACGCTGTAATCACACGAGTTCACTACGACGATGATGCGACGATGAGGACGCCCCCAGTGCGGCCGCTAATGCCTAGGCGGTTCCGCGACGCAGTCAAGGATCGGCTCTACTACAGAAGCGCGCCGATCGGCCTTATCCGGAATGCATATGTGAGGTCGTGCGGGCTAACCCTCACTCCAGAATTGTCTTCAGGTGTGGACCTTGCCATGTCGACGCTCCTTTGGAGTCATGGCAGAACGGTGGTCCAGCGCCGAGGGCCCGGGTATCGGGTCGGCCAGGATGCGGATGATCGTGTGACGATGAGCCTCATACCGTTGGCTGATCAGCTTTCCTATGTGGAGCGAACGTGGTGCGGTGGCGTAACTGAAGGTTTGTCGACGTCGCAGCGAACCGAGTTGGGGACGGAATATTTGAGGATTCACTTTTTCGGCGCCGCTCACTATCGAGCAGAAGCAAAGCGTTGGCTAGCAGGCGATCGGGAAGCTCTGGCTGAAAACATCCGGTGGGTCCTTGCTCGCGCACCAGGTTGCGAAGAACCTTTGTCGAGAGCCGATCAAAATCTCTTGGATGCGCTTCTGGATCTATCAGTTTCAGACCAGCGAGTCGACGAATTGTCGAAAAAGCGCCGAAAGTTCGGATCCCTCTCGACACTCTTCCCCCGCAATTTAAGCTACTCCCTTAACCGAGAGGCTCCGCTTCGCTTCATGGCAGCGTCGCTGGCTGTCCCGTAACGGGATGCGAACTCCCCCGAGCTGGGTTGCTGGCTAAGCGAAGCGCACCCAAAACGATTGCACGCGATGAAACAGGGAACTTTGCCGGACGTGAGCCAAGGGATAGGTATCTGTGTGCAACCACCCGTAGTAGATTTCGTGAGCCCCCAGCCGCTCCCCAGATGCGCCGAGAGAGAATGCAGCGTTGGCGCTCGATGGTGAAACCCGCGCGGTCAGTGTTTGCCTGGGGTCCAAGAAGCACGTTGCGGCCAGCTGCGGTCCAGCGCCAAAATCAATGTTCCAAAGAGCCTCGTGAATAGCCAAATGGTCGGGGTGGGGGTAGCTGTAGCAAGGTGCTTCTGGTGTGGATGCAAATGAACCGACTATAGAACGCACCGGCCGCGTTGCATCGAACCACGTTTCTTGATTTTTCAAGAGCGAGTTTAGCGCCCAAGCGACTTCGTGAACTTCTAAGTCACCGTCGCCTAAGTTGAAGAATACGACGGCACCCCGCCCTTCGGTGTCCAGCCAAATCTTGGCTTCCCGTTGGGCTTGAGTACATTCCGTCATGTCGTCGTCAACCCTGCAGATGGTTTCGTCCGCTGGCTCGGGTGCAGGCACGACGGTCTTGGGGGCGTCGAACGTACTTGGTACACCGCTGTCAACGTTCCCCATCGACTCTAAGAATCCGAGCAAAGAGTTGATTCTTGCCTTTTCGCATTCGGCAGTCCATTTCCCAGTTGGTGTGGGTATGGGGGGAACTTCACCTAGATCTTCTTGGAGTGCTTCGTGCAGGTTTTCGGGTTCGCAGTATCTAGTTTCTTCGCCCCTCGTTAGGCTCACGAGGATCGTGTAGTCGTCTGGGTGCCGCTCCAGGATCGACCAGAATTGAAATTCGTCATCCGGGTGGGGCATCACGTAGATCGTTGCGCCCGTCGGGGCGGGCGTGCGTTTTTGGGCAACCCAAATGGTTGTTACCGTGGCCAGCGCCGTTACGATCAGCAGGGCCACCCACTTGAGGGCCGTTATGTGTTTGGTCGCCTGCTTCATGGTTTAACGTAGATCTTTCGATTGTGAAGCCACACTGCGAGCGACGTCCAAAACAGCAGCAGCACAGCCGTCCAAGCGATTTGCGCCCCCGCCATGCTGGGCCACAGGGAAGCGAAGGCTTGCCCGATCGATGGTCGGCTCCCGATCGGCCTGTTCAACAGGCTCATCAAAACATGAGATCCAAAGTAGACCAGCAGGCTGTTTCGACCCAGTGACAGTAGCGGGTACGAGGTTCGCGTCACTAGCGGTGGTACCACCCGCCGATCAAGAAGAAGGTGACCGACTAACAGCAGGATTGTTGTCCCTGCCGCAATGGTCAGGGCGAACGGCGCGGTCCAGAGCCGTTTCATCATGGGGAGCTCAACCCCTAACCACACCGGTACGGTGAAGCGAAGTATCTGCGTTAAGACTAGGAACGAAAGGGAAACAGCCACCAGCGGCAGGATGGCGTTTTCTGGACCCTTCCCAGTTTCTTGTTGACGACGGGCAAGGGCGAGTAGAAGGTGGCCGACGGTGGCCCCAGCCGCGGCGGAGATCAGCGCGCCCAAGATTACAATCGCCCCTTCTGGGTCGTGACCGGCAACGCCTTGGCCATACATGTGCGCTGGCGTTAGGAAAAGTGAATCCACAGGCCCACTCGGATTGCAGAACCGGGTCAGCACACCAGACGGACACCCGGTTGCGTACACACTCAAGATGATCGTGTGGACAAAAGCCAACAATACGGTCAGTACGGCCCACCCTTTCCAAGTCTTAGTCACCAGATGCATGAGGCCGATGACGACAACCAGGACGGCGTACAGCTGCAAGACACCTGTGATTCGCCATGTGAAGACATTTAGCGACCATTCAACGATCGCGTTGTAAACAAGTCCCACAATCATGAGAACCACAAAGCGGCGCAGCATCGGCCGAACCGCCACCCTATTCCGCAGAGCAAAAGCCAATCCGCAACCGGAAAGCGTTACGAAAACCGGGAAGATAATGTCGATCGGGTGGACGCCCTGCCAAGGGGCGTGGTTGAACCACGCCGGCGTAACCAGCAAAGAATTGACTGTCACCGACGCGACAAGCATCCATCCTCGCGCCCAGTCTAGACTCGCAATCCGCAGCTTCTTCGGCGCATGCGCTATTGCCACTGGGTCTGCAACTTCGATTGGTTGTGACACCATGCCACCCCCTTCATCGCCTTGCTGACGGGTACCGAGTTTAGCGGACGCGACCTGTCCACTACCGTAAGCGGAATAGATCGGGCAGATCCGCTTTCATGGCAGCGCCGAGCGCGGGAGCCACGGTCCGAGCATATGTCGCGGTGATATGTCCGCTGTCGCGGTAAACAACAATGTCACCAATCACCGGCAGACACCTGTCTTCCTCACAGAAGCTGCCCGTCAGGTCGACTGGGAACACTAACGCGGGAAGGTCCGCTTCAAGCAGTGGTGATTTGTCTGCGAGAGTCTCGGAACGGGGAATCGCGCATGCATCAATCGTTCCCTTCTCTTGGAGGCATTCGGGGATGTCGAATGTGCTGCGGGGGGTTCCGCGTATGGCTACGACTG
>CAYFRT010000027.1:0-16267 GCA_964345585.1 uncultured Actinomyces sp.
AGTCTTTTGGGTATTGCCGGGCACTCGAGCACCCTCGGGGTCAGTCCGCCAAGTCGAAGTGGCCAAGTCGAAGAGGCCAAGTCAAAGTGGCCAGGTCAATGTGGCCAAGTCAAACAACTCAGCCCAATTCCTTGTTTGCGCTCGACTCCTGGTCAGGTTGATCTGCCTCTTCGCTGGACGCGGAGACAGCAGGCATATCGGACGAGGGGCCCAAGCCTTCCGTCGTTTCCGGCATTGGGACCTCCCCAACTTGAATCTGGTACTCGATGGTTTGCCCGGGCCCAATTGTGAACTCTTGCCCTGACAGTCTCAGCGTCGCCTCTGAAGTTGCGGCATCGTCAAGCCGCACTCTGACGGACGCATGCGTCGCCTCCACCTCCAGCCACCGGCCGGCAAAGTTAACCTGGTATCGAAGTGAGTCCCACGCCTCCGGCAACCGGGGGTCGATGGTCACACCACCTTCGCGGATCCTCAGGCCCCCAAAACCCATGACAGCTGCAATCCAGACGCCGCCTATCGACGCCATGTGTAACCCGTGCTCAGTGTTGCCGTAGTAGTTCGCTAAGTCCCCGACCAGGGCCCTTTGGAAGTAACTCCACGCCAACTCCGGATACCCCACGTCAGAGGCAACAACCGCCTGTGTCGCAGCCGAAAGGGAAGAATCCCCGGTCGTCAGTGGGTCGTAGTATTCGAAGTCGGCGCGCTTTTGTTCCTCGGAAAACTCGTCGCCACAAAGGAACAGTGCAAGGACGGAGTCAGCCTGTTTCAAAACTTGGTGCCTGTAGATAACGAGCGGGTGGAAGTGCAACAGCAGCGGATACTTCTCTGCTGGCACACCTTCGAAATCCCACCGAGGCTTCTGCAGGAAAGAGTCATCCTGAGCGTGAATCCCCAGACGCTCGTCGTAAGGAATGTGGATCCCCCCGACAATTGCCTGGAATTCTTGCAACTCCTGACGGCTCAGGTTTAGCCGATCCAGCAATGCCGCGAAATCCCTCGGCCGATTGTTCTTCATCCAGCGCGCCCACTTCAACGTGTTCCGCAGGTTCGCTCTAGCCATCACGTTTGTGTAGAAGTTGTCGTTGACGACGGCTGTGTACTCATCGGGTCCCGTCACCCCAAAAATGTGGAAGCTCCGCGTCCCACCCAGCCAGGAGGCGCCCGCGTCCTGCGCTTCGGTCGGTACCTCTCGCCAGAAACCAAGGTCCGCCCAGAGGCGTGAGGTCTCCAGCAGGATTTCAAAGCCTTCCTCGACCAAGAAGTCGTGGTCCTCCGTCACGGTCAGGTACTGGTCAACCGCGTAGGCGATGTCGGCGTTGATGTGGTACTGCGCGGTACCGGCAGGGTAGTACGCGGAGGCCTCATACCCAGCGATCGTGCGCCAGGGAAACAGGGCGCCCTTGTGGTTCATCTCCGCTGCACGTTCCTTTGCGGCGTCAAGCAGAAGATAGCGATAGTGGAGGACCTTCTTCGCGGACTGCGGATCCGTGAAAATCATGAAGGGTAGAACGTAGATCTCCGTGTCCCAAAAATAGTGGCCATCGTAACCTGTACCAGACAGTCCTTTCGCGGCGATTCCCGAGTCACTAACCTGCACACCCGACTGCAACAGATGGAACACTGCCCACCGGAGGGCTTTCTGCACTAGGCGATCGCCCTGGATTTCTAGGTCGTGGCGTGACCAAAGCTCCTCGAACATATCCGTTTGGCTCTCGAAAAATGTTGCGGCCAAAGCAGCCTCGTGTTCCGTCAGCACATGCCGCGATTGCTCCACCAGTGCGGCGGCACTCAGATCCGAAGTCAGGTCCGCTTCCGCCCTGCCCGCTGCCACCACCTGCGTGCGGTGGTAGGAAAGCGCTTTGACAAGAGAGAACCGATCGCCGCGTGCCAACGTCTCCTCGAAAGTAGTCACGATGGCGTGACCCGAGTGGGTGACTTCCGAGTTCACCTCGCCCACCCACTCCGTCCCGTCATTTGGCGCCACGTTCACCGCCTGCTGGTATGCCAAGGCCGCCATCATGCGTGACCTGTCGGTCCGCCATACCAAAGACCCCGAGGTCGCCTGGTACTCGCGTGACACCACACCCAGGAACGAGCCCGCCCGTGAATCCCCCGCCCGCGGATCCGACATCCCGGGGGCCAGCCCCGGTGCTTTTGAATCAGCAGGTGCAGCCTCTGGTTCCTCGGTGCTCTCTCTGACAACAGATTCCACGGTGAGAACGCAGTCATCGTCTAGAGCCTCAACCGTGACCTCAACAACCATCAACGATTTTTCCATCACGGAGACCGCGCAACGTTCTTCTACGCGGATCCGTTTGCCCGAGGGGCTCTTCCAAACAATCGAGTTTCGCAGGATTCCCGAGGACATGACTAGGGACCGTCGAGCCTCCAAAAACTCTCCGACCCCCGCGCGCATCCGCGCCCCGTCCACCGACAGGTTTACCTCGGTCGCATCGGGAAGCGTCAGCATGGTCTGCCCGGTGCGGGCAAACCCGTAAGCGTTCTCCGCGTGCAGAATGTCCCAAGATTCGTGCAGGCCAGCCAGCATGGTTTCGCGCGGGCTGGACTCCGACAGGCGAAGGCCCGCGTCCCCGCGGGTGCCCAGGTAGCCATTATTGATCGACATCATAGAGGCAAGCGCCGGATCCGCCAGCCTGTCCAGCCCTTCGGCTTCAAGGCGCCACGGACCTCCGGGCTCCAGTACCTGGGCAACTGCCTGTCGGACCTTGCTGGGCATCAGCCCTCCCCCTCAACTACCAGCTCCGCCAAATCGTCAACTATCAAGGTGGCGCCGGCGTCTGCCAACTCGCCTCGTCCTGCGCCGCGGTTCACTCCGATCGTATGCGCAAACCCGCCTGCCGCCCCGGCCGCGACCCCGGAAATGGCGTCCTCAACTACAACTGCTCTGTCCGGAGTTGTCCCCAGGATTTCGGCGGCTCTCACATACGTGTCAGGGGCCGGCTTGCCTGCGATGCCGTCGCGAGCCGCCATTTTCCCGTCCACAACCGCCACGAAATAGCGCGACAGGTTTGCCATCTGCAAGATTTGCTCCGCATTTTTGGACGAGGACACCACAGCCAACCTCACCTGCGGAAACTTCTGCAGGTAATCCAAATATGCCTGGGTGCCCGGATACGCCTGTATGCCTTCTTCTTCCAGAATTTGGGTGAACAAGTGGTTCTTGTGCTCAGACATGGAATAGATGGTGTCGAGCTTGCCGGAGTCTTCCGGGTCTCCCTCGGCCAAATGTATTCCACGTGCTTCCAAAAGTGCACGTACGCCGTCGATCCGGGGACGCCCGTCAATGTGTGCGAAATAATCGTCCTCGCTGTAGGGCTGAGCGCCGTGAGCTCGCAGAACCGGCTCGAAGAGCATTCGCCACGCCCGCCGATGAAGGTCGGATGTTGGGGTCAAAACTCCATCCAAGTCAAAGAGCAACGCGTCAAATCTTCCCGCAGCTAACGCATCATGAAATGCGTGAATGTCGCCTGAGGAGAGGGAATGGGATTGACTCTGTGCCGACAAGAACGTTCCTCCGATGCTCGTTATTCGGGTCGATATCTAGGTCGATATCTAAGTCGATATCTAGGTCAGTCGGCGCTCTCGACTCGGAGCCACCGAACGCGAAGAAGACTAGCAGTGGGCGCCTGTGGGGTACAGGCTCCGTGTTCCTATTCGCAAGCGGCGACGAACTTTGCTGCTGCTTCCCGGAGCGCGTTGAAGGTCCGATCCGGGTCCATCGCTGCAGCCAATGGAACACTGTCTGGGTAGATAGCACGAACCTGATCAAACAGGGCGTCGGGCCTCTCACCGCTGTCTGGGAGATCGGTGCCTGGCGCGATCGATCCGACCAGCGAGATCGTTGTCCTTGCCCCACTTTTCTTCGCAAGGCGTGCCACGGAAGCGGGAGCTTTCCCCAAGGACGTTTGAGCGTTGTACGCCCCTTCCCCCGTCACAACCAGATCGGCGTCTGAAAGCGACTCTTCCAGCCCGATCATGGGGGCGACAACGTCGAACCCGCTGACCAGGGTGCCCCCGAGCGCCGCAATTACCGCCCCGATCCCTCCCGCTGCGCCGGCGCCTGGAACCCGGGAGGCGCCAGGTTTCACTTCGTCGAGCGCACGGGCCCATGTCTTCATCGTCGACTCGAGTTCCTTCACCTGCTTCGGTGAGGCCCCCTTCTGGGGAGCAAACATCCGGGCAGCGCCCCTCTTGCCGACCAGGGGGTTCAAGACGTCAACTAGGCCCCGCACCGACCGGGGGTCGCCCGGGTCTGCCAGCGCTGCGGCTGCTCCCGCCAGTTCAACCTTCGACGGCTGGTCCAAGAGTGGGTTGTGACCTGCCGCGTTAGTGACCTGGTGGCCCGATTGATCCCAAATCCGAGCGCCCAAGGCCAGGAGGAAACCCACCCCGCCATCCGTGGTGGAGGTGCCCCCAAGTCCAATGTCTACTTGCCGTGCGCCGTGGTCCAACAGCCCTTTGACCTGGGTTCCTAGACCGAACGAGGATCCCCTCAGCGTCAGTCCGTCTCCCCCTTCACCGTTTTCAACTAGAGATATCCAACCAACCACTTCCGCAGATTCGAGGAACGCGGCCTTACGTTCCGTGTCCCACAGGTACCGGGTGACGAGGGGTTGCCCGGCCGCGTCCTGTGCCTGGGATGAAGAAAGGGTGAGTTGGTGAAGCCTATAGCGGGGGTCGGAAAGCGCAGCCAGAAGCCCCTCTCCACCATCGGAGATCGCAAACACCTGGACGTTCGCGTCCGGGCAGGAATCTTTGATGCCGCGCCGAACCGCTTCCCCCGCAAGCGCGGACTCAATCGATCCTTTGAAAGAGTCCATTGCCACTACGACCTTCATGTTGTGTCCCTCCCCGACGGTGGTCGGCACTCAGTCTCCGGCGATCAGCTTGCGGATCGAGGACGCCCGGTCACCTTCGGGCCCCATCTCCGATCATTTCTTGCCCCGACGACTCACCAGGTAATAGGTGGGGAGAACGCCAGCAGTGTTTATCACCACCAGCGGAAGGATCCACTTTTTGTCGCCCCGCCGCACGGCTTTCGTGATCGCAGCAGCTTTGAGCCCAAGTTCCGCAACGATCATCACTGCCAGGGCCACACCGCCTGGTGAGTTCAGGGGCAACATCGGCCTTCGCGTGACAGGCGAGACTGATAGGCGAGCACCTTCATGGACACTTTCGTGGACAGGTTGTGCTTCCTCTTCGCCACACCTGCACTCTCCGTGGCACGAGCAGCGACAACCTGGTTCGCGCACGCCTCCCCGGCACCCGCAAATGCACGAGCCATGCCCGCATTCGCAATACCCCGGTGCGCATTGGCAGTCGTCGGCGCAGTCGCACTGCTCTATGAACTCATCGTGTCCGCAGCAGGCGCATTCGTGTTTGCAGCACGCACAGTCTTCCTCCGTCACGCTTTTGCAGCGAGGACAGGTGCATTTCGCGCAGGAACATTCTTCCTTGGGGCTGCAGTCACAAAAGTCTTGTGGTTTTGTGTCGGTCATGTTCGCTCCTCGGGTTTTCTCACTATCTCCAAACTACCCTCTCCCTCCGACAAAGTGTGGCTCGGCGGAGGCCTACTCTTCGTAGTTCGCGCTTCCACTTCTCTGCTAGTTTGGCGGCATGCTCAAACATCGTTTCCTTGGCAACCAGGTCTCCTGGTCTCCGAAATCACGTTCGGTAACGGAATAACTCACGGTTCTCAGGTCGAAGAAGAACAGGCAATCCGCACGGTTCACCGTGCGTTAGACCTGGGGATTACATCATTCGACACAGCAGATAGTTATGCCGACCGCGCTGCGGAAAAGATCCTGGGCGCGGCTCTCAAAGACTTGGATCATGAGGATTACGAGGTTTTCTCCAAGGTTTACTGGCCTGTCGGGAAACAGGGCCCCAACAACTCTGGGCTCTCCCGCAAACACATTTTCGATTCCGCCCACCGGCCCTAAAGAACCTGGGAGTTGACTACATCGACCTCTACCAGGCCCACAGGTTCGACTATCAAACTCCCTTAGAAGAAACCTTCCAGGCTTTCGCAGACCTGGTTCGCCAGGGCAAAGTACTTTACATCGGAGTGTCAGAGTGGACCGCGGAACAGATCCAGCAGGGACACGCGATGGCGGCGGAGGTTGGAGTTCAAATGGTTTCGAACCAGCCTCAGTATTCGGCCCTGTGGCGGGTCATAGAGCAGAGGGTTGTCCCCACATGCGAAGAACTTGGGATGTCCCAAATCGTGTGGTCCCCTATGGCCCAAGGGGTGTTGAGCGGAAAGTACCTGCCAGGCCAAACCCCACCAAAGGGGTCTAGAGCCACTGACGACACGGGCGGTGGCGACTACGTGTCGAAATTCCTCAACGACCCAATCTTGAAGGCCGTTCAAAATCTGAAGCCGATCGCAGCCGAGGCCGGACTCACAATGCCTCAGCTCGCAATTGCCTGGGTCCTACAGAATCCAAACGTTGCGTCCGCGATCGTTGGAGCCTCACGTCCGGAGCAATTGGACGACACTGTGAAGGCTTCCGGAGTCACCTTGGATACTGACGTGATGAAGTCGGTGAACGACGCGCTCACTGACGTCGCCAACACGGACCCAAGTTCTACATACCAGGAATCCCCAAAGGCACGCTATTAGCCCCTCCGCCTTACTTGGGAGTTGTGGCTGGCCTGCGGTCAAGATTTTGAGTGCGTAAACTGGACTCATGCGCAACGACGGGCTTTCTGCGGAAAACGCCCCGCAAGACCAGCCCCTACACGATAAACCCTCGCTGGTGATCGAAGGGGCCGTGGACAACGGGGACGCTCCAGGTTCCCTCCGGAACGCTTCGCTCAGCGTTCTCTCGGGAGAAACCGTGACCGTAGTCGGAGCGCTCGCAGATAGTTCTTCTCTTTTTCGGTCCGCGGCTGGCTTTGATGTCGTCTCGGCTGGGACTGTGACAGTTGATGGAAGTCCCCTGGAACTGTTGTCCGCTGATGAACTGGCTGAATTCCGTAGGCGCCGCATCGGGCTGGTTTTCCCAAGTCTCAATCTGATTTCCACCCTGTCAGTAGCCCAGAATGTGTCTTTCACAGCCCGGGCAAACGGTCTGGAAGCGCCGCAGAATCTTGTCGATAGGTTGCTTGCCCTTGGAGGACTTGAGGGAAGGGCCGATGACAGCGTCACCTCGCTCACCTCAACCGAAGCGCAGATCGTGGCATGTGCTCGGGCGTTCGCGCTTCAACCCGCCATAGTGATTGCCCTCGACCCCACTGAGTCACTCGATGAGGATGGAACGCAACGGGTTCTTTCCTTCCTGGCCGCTGCGGGAGCCGAACTTGATCAGTCACTCCTTGTCCTGTCTAAGGACAAAGCAAGCGCACCATCCGTCGGCCGCACACTCTTCATTGATGAGGGGAGAGTCGTTTCCCTCCTCGTTCCCCCTGCCCCCAGCGCGCAAATGGTCGCCCCACCCGCCAAGACGCCGAGGGAACCAGAACCCGCCGCAAGCACGGATCAAGAATCCCTGGCCCTGGAGCGATTGCGGGATGAACTTGGGGACCTGTCACTCGTTGAGTTCATGCAAGAGACCGCACCCAAACAACAATTGACCGAGGAACAGAAGTCCATTCTTCAGCGGGCGCAGAACATCTTGGACTCTTTGCCGGGACCCGTTATCGATCTGGAAGGCTGACCACCCCAAGGGAACCCAATTGTGTGCGAGACTTGTCCAGTAGACCCCTCCAACCGAGGGATTACTTATGTTTGATGCGTTTGAGGAGCACAAATGACCACCAACTCGAACCCTGAATTCGAGGAAGTCGTGGAGGAAGACATTTGGGTTGAAGTGCCTGCACGCCCAACCCGTGTCGTTCCTCCTGCACCCGATCACCCCTCACTGGTAGGTCTGGTCGAATCGGCGATTGCCGAAGGCCGCACAATGGTGGAAGCACAGATCGAACTAACAAAGATCCAAGCCAAAGCTTCCGTTGCAAGAGCCGGCGGTGCCATAGTCGCTCTGATTGTGGTTGTCGTCCTTGCCCTCTACCTGGGCTGGTGGACTTTCCACACCGCTGAAGTTGGACTGAGCTACGCGCTGCCAGCCTGGGCTGCCGCGCTCATCACCTGGGGCATCATATTGGTCCTCATGATCATCTTCGGGATCATCGGGGGAATCTTGGCGAAGAAGGCAAAGGACGAAGCACCCAATCCCAAAGCTGAATTCGAAGAAGATATTGCTGCTGTGAAGGACGGCTTGACGAATGAGTAAACAGGAGAAAATCACCCGAGCCATGCGGGAGCAGGAACTCAGCGAACAGATCAAAGCAAGTCGCGACTCTTTGATGGCTACGCTCAGCGAGTTGCAGGAGCAGGCGCAACCTCGCACCCAGGCCGTCTATCTAAAGGACAACCTGATACACAAGGCACAAGAAGCCGGGATCGTGGCGCTGAACACCGTCGACGAAGCGCGCGACGGCGACCCGGAAGCGCGAAAGAAGGTACTGATCGCCGCCGGAGTGACCGTAGGCCTGATCGCCCTCAGAATAATCCGAAGGAAGATCAAGCGCCGGAAGCGTTAGGAAGATAACACCCTGCTTTGTGGACCGCCATTTTCTCCTGTGGAAGTGGCGGTCCTTCCAGTTTCACGCCTAGCGAGCGTGTGGCAGTCTGCTTTGAGAGCAATGTAGACTAGCCGCGCGAAGGAATTTGATGAATCCAGGGGACCGGTATCCGGACCCGCAAGAGTAAGAGGGGGTCGACGCCATGGCGCGCGGCCGTCAAAAGGCAAAGCACATGAAGGTAGCTCGGAAGCTGAAGTATTACAGCCCCGAGCCCGATCTTGACGCACTACAGCGAGAGCTGTCAGGGGTTGAAGACGAAACCGACGATGCGAACTTCAGTGACTCAGACGATGATGACGGTGAGTACTGGAGCGGAAGCATAGAGAATTCGTGGGCGGACACTGATTGGGATGACTCCCCTTCCCGCTGATCTCTCGGCAGGATCCACAAAACTCTCACTAACTCTTCTTTGAGTCACCAACCTCAACTGTGGCGCGGGCAAACCGACCCGGGCCGCAGTGGTGTGCGTGAAATGATCTTGGGCCCCGCCCAGGGCGCCCTGTCCGAGAGCCGGGCGCAGGGGCACGGCCTAGAAGCCGGGCCAGGGTCTGCTCAGACTTCCTCATCTTCCAGGTCGTTCACCACGAACCAGTCAGTTTGCGCCAAACCCATCAAATATCCGGCACGTCCCACCAGGTGGGAACCGATCGGAGCCGAAATCAGCTGCAGAGTCAGAACCAGGGTGCACAGCGCGAACCACTGCCACGTCCGCATGAACAGCATGAGGCCAAAACACATCAGCATTAGCCCCAGAAGCTGAGGTTTCGCCCCAGCATGCGCGCGGGAAAACAGATCCTTGAACCGAACCAACCCAACGGCGGCAATGAGGGTGAATATTGCTCCGCACAGAATGAAGATGGCACCAACCAGGTCCACAAGCTGCGACCACATCGGAGCATCCGGATCCAATACCCCTTCAATCGAAGGGAGCCAGGCGGTCAGTAGAGGCATCATTTGTCTTCACCTCGGCCCTGCGTGGCATCCGCCGCGGAACTCAGCTTTTCAGCAGGTTCAGCCACGACAACCGTCTCTACTTCTGCATCCACAACGTCGACAGGCTGCTCCATTTTCTTTGTTTGCCGAGCGCTAGGGGCGGCCGCAAACCGTGCAACAGTGACCGAGGAGAAGAAAGCCGTCAACGCAAATATGATCATCAAAACCATCAGGTCTGTGCGCCCGCGCCAAGCCACCAAAATCAACACGATGCCGATGACGGCTGCGGCGATCACGTCAACCGAGATCGTCCGGTCAAGCACCGTGGGGCCCAAGAAAAGCCGGATCATGCTCACGGCTGCCCCCAGTAGCAGGAGGCCCAAGGAAAGGTAGAGGATCGTTCCCGTCGCAACAATCATTTGTTCGTCCCCTTCAATGCGTCGGCAACTTTGCCAGCGACGGGACGCAAGCCCGTTTCCCGCAAAACATAGTTCGGCGCCAGAGCCAGCAGAATGCGTTTTTCCTGGTCCTGTGCTTCTTTCCGGGCTCCCTCGATGCCTCCATGCGCCGCGAGGTCAAGGACGTGCAAATACATGGCCTTGTCTTTGGGGTCCAGTTTCACCACGATGGTTCCGGGAACCATTGAAGACATCGCAGCCAGAATCGTCATGTAAACAGGGTTGCCGCTCCTGGTATCAACTCGGATAATCCCATCTTGATGAGGTTTGCCCGTAACGGCCAGCACGGACACTGAAGAGCCCGCCACCACCAGGTCCCAGATGAACCGTATGACCAGGACCAGAAGGTATGAGATCCGGATGTGCCAAAGATTCCTCTGCAGCGGGAGCGGGAACACCATCTGAACGATGGCGGCCAAGACGATGCCGGACACAATGACGAGTGGGGTGAATGAACCAAACACGGCTATCCACACCAGGGTTAACCAGACCGTCATCGCCACCGATACTCGTCGGTAGAAGGGCGGCCGACGGTAGCGCTCTATCTCATCCGCCGCTTCTGAATCTTCTTGGACGCTGACGGCCCGGGGCCGAAACCGCTTCTCTGTCACCTTGACAATCGTCTCAACCAAAGGTTGATTCTCTGAGTTGCGAGTGTTGGCGGCGGGGGTCTTTGATTTACTCAATCTTCGTAACCTCCTACGCCTGGTAAGTCCTCATCCACCTGTGGCTGCAGCGGAGATTCTTGGTCGTCAACGATCCAGGGTGGGCGGACGGGCGGCAGGGATTCCTCGTAGCTACTGCCACTCCCCTCACGCGTACCCAAGACCGCGTCCGCGTAAGCCTCAGGTGTTGTCAAGAAGTTCGCTGACTCGGTCGTGTACTCGTAGATGGGTCCGGAGAATACCGCCATCAAAATCTGTACTGCAACCAAGCCCGCAACCGTTGCGTACATGAGCGGGTTGGATTCCCCGCGCCCCTTTTCCACCTCTGTCTTGGAGGATTCCACTACCTGGACTGCTTTGGTTCGACGAGGGCCAGCCTCCAGCCTCCGGAGCCTACGCTCCTGACGGTCAGAGATGCGTTCACCAGGTTGGGGCATCTCCACATCCTCATACGCCGTGCGTTGCGGCTGCCAGAACGCCTTATTCCAAAACTTTACCGCAACGTAGAGGGTGAGGAACGAGGTAACCAGCCCTGCACCAAGCAGCCACCACGCCACTGGAGTCCCGCTTTGAACGGACGCTTCCGCCAACCCCAACTTGCCGATGAAGCCGGTAAGTGGAGGTACGCCAACCAGGTTGAACACGGAGATCATGAACATGATCGCAATGGCTGGGGCGCGTTTAGCCATGTCAGAGAGCTTCGTAAGAGAAGTCGTGCCCGCGCGTCGTTCGATAAGTCCGACCAGCAGGAACAGTGCCGTCTGCACAATGATGTGGTGCGCCGCGTAGTAGATGGCGGCAGCAAGTCCGGCGGCGGTTGCCAGGGAAATCCCCCAGATCATGTAGCCGATGTGCGACACCAAAGTGAAGCTAAGTAATCGTTTCGCTTCATCTTGTGCGACGGCGCCGAGGATCCCCAAGATCATCGTGAGGATTCCAACCACACCCAGAAGCACCGACAAACGATCGCCGGGGAACAGCACGAACTGCAGCCGGATAATCGCGTAAACGCCGACCTTTGTCAGCAGTCCTGCGAACACTGCAGTAACGGGGGCAGGAGCGGTCGGATACGAGTCCGGAAGCCACGCCCCCAGTGGGAACATCGCCGCTTTCACTCCGAACGCAACTAGGAGCACCAACTGCATTGGGAGGGTAGTTTCGGCCGGCAACTCCGCAAGGCGGATTGAAAGTTGAGCCATGTTCACGGTGCCGACCGCGCCGTAAACCCAGGCGATCGCCGTGAGGAGAATGACCGAGGAGATCAGTGAAATTACTACGTATACAGTGCCGGAACGGGTGCGTCCCCTCGTACCCCCCAACGTGATCAGAACGAAGGAAGCCGAAAGAAGAATTTCTATCCCGACATAGAGGTTGAAGAGGTCCCCCGTGAGGAAAGCGTTGGAGACACCGGCGGAGAGAATGAGGAAGGTCGGATAGAAGACCGCAACGGGTGAAGATGGGGCCGGGTCAGAAACGTTCTGCGCCACCGAATACAGCAGAACGGCAAGCGAAACCAACTGCGAAACGAGCAGCATGAGAGCCGCCAGTTGGTCGGCAACCAGGGTGATTCCGATCGGGGCCGTCCAAGACCCCAGGTCTAAAATGATCGGCCCTTTCGCCGCTCCGATCGCGAGCATCGCCCCGAACGCGGTGGAAACCACCATCGCCAGCACTGCAACACCTTGCTGAAGTCGGGGGCGCCGGTTCAAGACCAGCGCGATGCCCGCCGAGAACAGAGGGATCAGAACCGGTAGCGGCACCGCCCAGGCAAGCGACTCGAAAGTGACGGGATGGCTCATTGGTCGCCCTCGATGTCCTCGTCCAAGTCGTACATGAGGGTGGCATCTTCGCTGCCTTCCGCGAAGGAGTCGTCCATTGCCTCAAGGGATTTGCCATGCCGTTGGGCGAGGCGGCGGTCCTCTACGTCGTCGATGACCTCGTCATTTCCCGTTAGCAACCAAGATCGGTAGGCCAGCGCCAGCCCGAAGGCGGTTGTGCCCAGGGACAAAACGATGGACGTGAGGATCATGGCCTGCGGTAACGGATCCACGATCACATCTGAGGACCCACCCAACAACGGCGGGAACCCGGACGCTCCACCCATTGCCAGAAGCAGCAGGTTCACACCGTTTGTGACAAGAGATAGGCCAATGAAGATCCTGGACATGGTCCGCTCAAGCGCCAGGTAAACGCCGCCTCCCACCAGGACTCCGGAGAAGAGAAGCACTACGAAGGAAGGAAGGTTCATCAGTTATCGTCCTCCCCTGCCGCGTCTTCAAGTTTTCTGATCCTCACCGAGGGTGACGCTTGGGCGATCACCTTACGCTGGGCCGGAGCTGGTGCCGCGGGTGCGGGTCGGTGTCCGCGCATCGCACGTTCACTTTGACGATCTACTTCAGCCCCCAACGCCGCGATCAGGTCAACGACGACACCGATGACCAGGAGGTAAACTCCGATGTCCAGCACCATCGCGGTCGTGAAATGCACGACGCCCAGTGGGCCAAGGCTCACGTGAACAGGCACTGATTGCAGGACCGCGCCACCGTAGGCCAGTGGGAGTGCTCCGCCTGCCGCGGCAATAAAGAGCCCCGAGCCAAGGAGGTAGCCCGCGGGAATTGGCATGGCTTCGCCCAGCTCGTGTCGCCCTCCGGCAAGGTAGCGCAGAACAAAGGCCAAACCGGCAAGGACGCCGCCGGCAAACCCACCGCCGGGGCTGTTGTGTCCAACAAGAAGCAGCCAGAGGGACAGCATGATCATCGTGGGGAAAAGAACTCGGGTGGAAACTTCTAAGACCACCGAGCGTTGCGAACGTTCAAGTTCAACGACTCCGGGCAGGAACCGTCCGGGTTTGCGGCTTGCTGTTCTGCGGGAAATTTTGCCTGACCTTGACCTGATGTAGATCAGGGACGCGACTCCCGTTGCCGTGACCAGGAGAACCGAGAGCTCCCCGACCGTGTCCCAAGCTCGGATGTCTACCAGGATGACGTTCACGATGTTTTCGCCGTGACCGAATCGGAGCGCCTCTGCGGGCATGTTCTCAGAAACCGGGTTATGGATGCGTGAAGCAATCGCGAAGTACCCACCGATCGAGGTGAGCAGCCCAACTCCGACAGCAACGAGGACCTGCATGATTCGGGTTGACTTGAGTGGTCTTGAGGAGAAGTGCGTCGGCAGCTTCCGAAGCACCAGCACGAAGACGACGACGGATACGGCCTCCACCGACATTTGTGTGAGGGCAAGGTCGGGAGCCCCATAAGACGCGAACATGAGGGAAACGATGAACCCGACAGCGCCTAAAGCCATCGCTGCTTTTAGTCGTTTCTGAGACGACACTGTGATCGCGACAGCGATGAGGCCAACAACCACGATCCCTGCCTGCATCCAGTTGTCTGCAAACCTCAGCCCTGCGTCTGGCCGGGGTGCCCTCACCAGCGCCCACCCGGTCACCGCCAGCAAGGCTATAAAGATGGTGGCAATGTCGTAGGTGAGGGATCCTCGTTGGATTTTGGAAGTGATGAACGCTGAGAACAGTTCCAGTTCCCTTATCATCCACGCGTAACCCCGAATCGCCGAGAGCGGGAAACGCCAACTTTGCTGGAACTTTGTGACTGCCGGGCGGAACGCGGCCAGCAGTACGCCGCCAAGCAGGATCAAAGCGGTGAGGAGAGCTGGAACCCAGCCTGACCAGAGGGAAATATGCACGTGACCGTGCATGCCAGAGGTGACGTTCTCTCCAACCTCGTTCAGCGGCACGGCGGCGAGCCCAAGGAACGCCCCCAAAGCCAAAATCATGATCGGCACGTTCATGGCAGAGGAGAGTCGGTGCACGTTCATCTCCACTGAAATGTCCTTGGTTCCGAACGCCCCCCACCAGAAACGCCACGCGTAAGCAACCGTCATCATTGAGGCGAGAACGACGATCACAAGCAGGACCGTCTCCGTAGCGCCACTACCTGCCAGCCAAGGCGCATCCGTGCCGGTGTAAAGCGCGGTTATCAGGCCTTCTTTTCCGAGGTATCCCGCAGTTACCGGCACCCCTGCCATTGATAGGGCAGCCAAGCCGGCGAATGCAGCAAGAACCGGTTGTTCCTTCCACAGGCCTGACAAATCCCACAGGTCACGTGTTCCAGTTGAGTGCTCCACCGCCCCGACCGTCAAGAACAGCGAGGACTTGAACAGTGAGTGCGCCACCATGATCACGATGCCCGCCGCAAGCGCGCTGGCGCTTCCTAACCCGACGGCTGCGGTCATCATGCCAAGTTGGGACACGGTGCCGTAGGCGAGGACAAGTTTGAGGTCCCGCTGCTTCAAGGCGCGGTAAGCGCCAACGACCATCGTTGTGAGCCCGAATGCCACTGCCACCTGAGACCAGCCGGGAACCAAGGCGAATCCGGGGGTTAGGCGTGCGACCAGGTAAACACCTGCCTTCACCATTGCCGCGGCATGAAGGTACGCAGAAACGGGGGTGGGGGCGGCCATCGCGCCAGGGAGCCAGAAGTGGAATGGAACTTGAGCCGATTTTGACAGTGCCCCTAGCAAAATCAGCAGGGCCGCGACAATCACGATCGGTGACGTTGGGTTTATTGCCCCGTCCTGGAGGGACTGGATCAGTGTGGAGATCCGGTAGGAGCCGCCGGGCATCGCCCCCAGCATCACCATTCCGCCAAACATGGCCAACGCTCCAAGGCCGGTCACCAGGATGGCTTGGCGTGCCGCCGCGCGGGCGGGTCTACGCCCAAAGTGGAAACCAATCAGGAGGAAAGACAGAACCGAGGTGAGTTCCCAAAACGTGTAAACAATCAGGGTCTGGTCGGCCATCACAACGCCGAGCATCGCTCCGGCGAACCCAACGAAGAACGCGAGAAATCGACCAAGGGAGGTGGAGTCAGCGGCGAAATATCTGGCCGAGTAGACCAGAACCAGCGCTCCCACCCCACCAACGATCAGCATCATCAGCCAGGAGAGGACATCGACTCGGAAGACAATCTCCAAGTCCAGCGCGGGAACCCACGTGTGGGAAACCTCGATCGGATTTTGAAACACACGCGCCGTGTTGGCGGCGGCCCAGACTGCGGCACTGCCGGGGACTGCTGCAAGAAGGAAGAATGCGTTTCTTCCCATGATTCTGGTCAAGAAAGGCGCGCAAATGGCAGCTGCAAAATGGAGTAGCAGCAGCAAGGTCATTTTTAGCGCGGCCTTTCATCAGCGTCGCGGCGTTTAAGCATTTATGCAACCTAGGGAACACGTAAGCGGTCATCGGTAGTGCCACCATCTGAGCGACGGCTCCCACCAAACCACCTCGAACAGTCTAGCGTCAGCAAATCACCCGCACGAGCGTCTTCCGCCGCCTGTGGATACTGCTGTGGGATGGCTCCTGTGCGAGGAAAACGGCGAGAGACGCCGCGATCCAAGCCGTGTCAGAGGTGCGGCCAAAAGTGTGTCAAAAGTGTGTCAAAGGTGCACCAGAAGGCTTTTAAAAGGTGCGTAGAAGGTGCGTAAAAACCGGGACCAGCCAGTAGGGTGTCGCAACCTGTCGGAGCTGTACCCCATAATCGATGAAGAGTTTCCCGCAAGCGAAAGGATCCCCCATGGCCTCTGGCG
>CAYFRT010000027.1:16367-21480 GCA_964345585.1 uncultured Actinomyces sp.
CCATAATCGATGAAGAGTTTCCCGCAAGCGAAAGGATCCCCCATGGCCTCTGGCGCGCTAGTCATCACGTCCCTGGTGATCGTGGGGGCGATGACGGTTGCTGGGGTGGCCTCGTTCATTTGGGGAATCACCAAGATTGTGGGAGTCATCCGCGCGGGCGCCCCCGAATCTGGGCGCTGGACCGATCCGATTCAACGAATCTGGACGGCTATCCGCGTGACGATCAGCCATTCCACCTTCAAACAGAGGCCTCTGATTCGGGCAGCGCACTGGCTGGTGATGGTGTCGTTCGTCGTATTGCTGTTAACCCTGGTTTCCTCGTTCGGACAAATCTTCAACCCGGAATATGCGCTCCCCCTTATCGGTCATGCGTACTGGTGGGGATGGGTTTCGGAGGGCTTCGCCTGGGCTGGCTTGCTATCAATACTGACGCTCACAGCAGTGCGGTTCGTGGCGATGTGGAGGGACGAGGAAACCCCCAGATCCTCCCGTTTCTTCGGATCCACCCGGTGGCAGGCGTACTTTGTCGAATGGGTGATCGCGACCGTCTGCGCGTGCATTTTGGTGATTCACGCACTTCAGTTCGGGCTCTTGTCGCAGTCCGGGGCAGTGTCGTGGGCCAGCTACCCGCTGACCGCGTGGGCGGGGGAACACTTCGCGGGGGCATCGCCATCGGCTTTGGCTAATTGGATCGTGGTGGTGGCATCCATCAAGATCCTCGTGTCGATGCTATGGATGCTGGTTGTTGGGCTGAACACCGCGATGGGTATCTCTTGGCACCGGTTCTTAGCCCCCGTCAACATTGCGGCCGGCACCCACGCAAATGGGGCGAAGTCACTGGGGGCGCTTTCTCTTCCTTTGGTGAACGGGGATCCCTCGTCGGACCTGGAGCAAGCCGCCGATGAGGATGAAGACCTCGTGATTGGTCTTGGCACCACGGCTGACCTCACGTGGAAAGATCGACTGGACGTCATGACCTGCACGGAGTGCGGTCGATGCCAGGATCTGTGCCCCGCTTGGAACACTGACAAGCCGCTCTCTCCGAAACTGCTCACCCTCGCCCTCCGTGACAACGCAGTTGCCGCCGCGGGCGACACCGCACCTTTCCAGGGGCACGCTGACACCACGGATGTTCTTGGTGCACTATCGGCTGCGAAGATCACCGGTGAAAACGGGGTGGCTTCTACAAACGCCGACCTGGTACCAGACGTAACCGCGGCCGACGTTCTCTGGGACTGCACTATGTGTGGGGCTTGCGTGGAACAGTGCCCGGTAGACATTGAGCACATTGACCGCATTGGGAACCTACGCCGCTTCCAGTTCCTGATGGAATCCGCGTTTCCCAGGGAATTGCAGCGGCCCATGCGCGCCCTGGAAACGAAGGGAAACCCGTACAACCAAATGCCGCGCAAGCGTCTGGACTGGGCGAAAGACCTCGACTTCGACTTCCCTGTCATTGGGGAAGACGTCGAGGATGCCGAGGGCTTGGACTACCTCTTCTGGGTCGGGTGCGCGGGTGCTTACGATGAGAAAGCAAAGAAAACATCCGCCGCCGTCGCAGAGCTTCTGCACGTAGCGGGCGTGAAGTTCGGGGTCCTGGGTTCCGCTGAAAGTTGCACTGGCGACCCAGCCCGCAGGGCCGGAAACGAACTGCTCTTCCAGGTCCTAGCAAATGCAGCTATTGAAACGCTGCAAGAAGCAAAAGCCAAGAACATCGTCGTTACTTGCGCTCACTGTTTCAACACCATCTTGAACGAGTTTCCACAACTGGGCGCGTCCTTCAACGTCGTCCACCACACCCAGTTACTGAACCGACTGCTGCGGGAGGGACTACTTAAGCCCGCACCCGCCCCAGACGAAGAGAAACAGACGATCACGTATCACGACCCGTGCTTCCTGGGCCGCCACAATCGAGTGTTTGAAGCACCCCGGGAGCTCCTTAACTCCATCCCCGAACTCAAGGAAGTGGAGATGGCGGACAACCGCGAACTGGCGATGTGTTGCGGTGCAGGCGGCGCAAGGGCGTGGATGGAAGAGACACGCGGCACTCGTATCGCGAACGCTCGCATGGAACAAGCGCAGGCAACGGGGGCCTCGGTCGTCGCAACTGCGTGTCCATTCTGCACGCAGATGCTCGGTTCGGCGCCAACCCCGGTAAAAGTGAGTGAGCCGGAGACACTGCCGGGTGGTCCGGTGCCGGTCCCCTCGGACTCTGTTCAGAAGGGAGCCGACATAGAAATCAAGGACGTGGCTCTTCTTCTTCTGGAGGGAGTACGTCGAGGCCAACAAGGAAGTCATCCTCGTCAATAACCGCCGCACCACCGAGCATGTGGTCATCTAGCTTTTGTGCGAGGAGGGCTGCGGCAACCTCGACCGTCCTTGAAGCGCGGGTGCGTTCCAGCCGGCCGCTTCGGGTTGGGACTTTGTCTAGGTCGTAAAGATCCTCGGGCGGCGCCCACACGATCTCATACAGGTACAGGCGCCCCTTCGCCCACATCTCCCACCGTAGCGCGCGAGGAACCGCGGTCTCCGGGCGCACCCCAATCAGTACTTGAGACCGAGAACCCGTGGGGGCCAAGAACGCATAGGGCGCCCCCTCAGAGTCAGGGACGGGGCTCGGGCTGTAAATGTCAGGAATATATGGCTCCAGGAGGGCTTGAATCTCCTCGGGCGGCAACCAAGTGTTCGAATAAACCTTGAGGTTGACGGCAGACTCTGGGGAAGGCTCGATCGCGTGTCCCGAACCTGCGATCCGGACGTAACCGTCCAACCTCCTGGACACGCGGCGCAGGAAGTCAATGACGCGGTCTTCAAGCCCTGAAGGCATGCCCTCTGGGAAGGCCCGAGCTAACTCATTGATTTCCATCATCTCTGCCGAAGGCGCAGGGCCACGAACGACACGGCAGCGAACCAGCCAAACATGATCATCCTCGGACACCTTCAGACCCAGTTCGCGGGCCCCCTCCGCATCCAGCGACCACGGCCCTTCCAGCGTTGCGCTTTCTTGCAGGCGAAGAACGCCGGGGCTGAGCCACCCGGCCTCGTTCCAAACGGAGACGGCCAGTGCCTCAAGGTCTTCAGGTTGGGCGGCCGCAGGTAGGACCAGAAGGTGGTATGCACTCGCAGTCAAAGGGTCCAAAACCCCTTTGGGAGTTGTCGTTTCCAGGCTCACCGGAAGCGGTGCCAACTGATCAACAACCAACTCCCCGGTCATATCAATGCTGAAAGTGCCCGTGGTGTCATCGACCTCTGACAGCATGCTGAGCGAAGATTCAACCAGAGGGTTGGTGCCCGCAGACCTGTCTGCCATCCTCTCCCGAATGGATTTGCGGACCGGGGCGCCCGCACCCTCTTTCCTCGTTTCGGCCATCGTTTTCTCAGCGATCCTCGTACGTATCGTCGATGACGACACGGTCAAAGCGTAAATGGGAGCGCGACGGTGTGGGGCCGCGCTGACCCTGGTAGTGGGAGCCGGCGCCCGTCGAACCGTAGGGGTGCTCCGCGGGGCTGGAAAGGCCGAAGAAACAGAGCTGCCCCACTTTCATTCCCGGGTACAGAAGGATCGGCATCGTCGCGGTGTTGGAAAGTTCGAGTGTTACGTGACCATCAAATCCGGGGTCAATGAACCCGGCAGTGGAATGGGTGAGAAGACCTAGGCGTCCCAGCGACGACTTCCCCTCAAGGCGGGCGGCGATGTCCGGGCCAAGTTCAACGCACTCATACGTAGATCCCAGAACAAACTCTCCCGGATGCAAGACGAATGGATCATCCGCGTCAGCAACGACTTCGTGGGTGAGGCCCGGCTGTTCGGCCGCCGGGTCAATCACCGGGTATCGATGGTTGTCAAAGAGGCGGAAGTAGCGATCCAGGCGCACGTCGATGCTTGCCGGTTGAATCAGGGCTCGATCCAACGGAGTCAATTTGATGCGCCCTTGGTCGAGGGCGAGAGCGATGTCCCGGTCACTAAGAAGCATGATCACCATTTTCCCATGAAAACCGTAAGATGCTTGCCAACTTGGTTAGGCTACGCGGTTCAAAGGCCTTCCAGGTACTCCAGCAGGGCGACAGCGCTAGACCCTTGGGCCCAGGAACCAAACCCGTTCTCATCGACCAAAACTTGAACCGGTTCTGCTTCTGGATCGCGGTACCGCTGAAGCTCATGCAGGATCTCTTCCTCGGCGACTTGCCACAAACCAGTCCCCTCGCCCCCCAACACCACGACGTTGAACGTAGACATGTTGGCGCTCATCGCCAGCATGCGACCCAGTGCACGCGCGGAGGCTTTCACTATCGTCCACGCTGCATCGTCGCCTTCTGCCGCCAAATCCAAAAGCTCTTGATAGGTGACCTCTCTACCCCCCCCAGGACCGCGAATTGGGCTGCCATCGACCCCATGGTGAGCATTGCTTGAGAACATCCACGGTGCCCCATCTCGCAGCACGAGCCTCCGTCATAGAGGGGAATATGGCCGCCAAGTCCCAGGCCGTTCTCCGTGGGTTTGACGACCTGGCCTCGCAGAACCAACGCATGGCCAATGCCGGCCCCGATAGTCACCAAGGCAAAGTTTGGTTCTTGCTTCGCAACCCCGAACAAGCGCAGGCCTTCCGCTAACGCAACAACGTCGTTCTCCACCGTCACGGGGACGTTCATGGCTTCTTCCAGCCAGGCCTTCAGGTCCACGTTGTTCCACCCTAGAAATGGTGCGCGCAGTACAGTGCCGTCTTCAGCCACACTCCCTCCAAGGGAAATCCCAACCCCTCGCAAGTCAGGCGTTCTGAGAGATTCTGTGGCTTCTATGAGGACTTGGACAACATGCTCAGGGCGGGCACTGTCCAAAGGAACTTGGAGTGCCTGGAGCTCTGTGCCCTGAAGGTCGGTAAGCACACCGTACACATTTCGCCCAGTGAGCTTGAAGCCGAGGATATGCCCGTGTTCGGGGTTGATCACATACCCCTTGGGGGGTCTCCCAACCGGCAGGCTGAGATCCTGGAAAGCATCCATGTTCTTGATCTCTGTGAAAACACCCAGGTCCAAGAAGCGCTTGCTAAGACGAGTGAGGCTTGGAGCGGACAAATCGAGGCTTTTCAGCAGCTCTTGCCGGGCGACCGGTCCA
>CAYFRT010000028.1:0-1415 GCA_964345585.1 uncultured Actinomyces sp.
GCCAGAGACCGCTGTCAAATGAGTTAGTGAGGTTGTGAGCATCGCCTGTTTTGCGTCTCGATCCAGCCCGTCATCGTCCCCTATCGCCATCCCGGTGATGAGGGGTCCAAGGCTGCCTGCGGCGCTCTCGGTAACCTGCGACATGGTGCTTCGTAATTTCGCAACCGTCTTCTGCCACGCGGCGGCCTGGCGCACAACCTGGAAGTGATCTATCGACATTCCCGCGATCGTTGTGCCGTTGATGAACGAGGGTTCCTTCACGGTCCCCTCGAACCGAATCATCGTCCCTTTGGGGATTTCATTTGTTGCAACCCAGTCCAGATCTCTCACGTCACCGATTTCAAGGCGGAGGCCGGCGTCGGACCCGTACCACGTCTTTCCCAGCCTCAGTTCCTGCACTTCAATCGCCGTTGTCAGGGTGTCCGTCTTCCACTTGGCCGATGAAGGGGTTGGGGGCTTCACGACCGTCCCAACCACGGTGGCGTACCTTTGTTCGGCTGCTGCTTGTGTTAAGGGGTCCTCGTCCAACGCACTGGCGGCCCCGGAAGCGACGACTAAAGACAGGCACGTTGCAAACGACGCGACCGCCCCGATGCGGGTGTACGAGGGGACCAGCAGCCCCAGGCTCACCACGGCAAAAATGGCGAGGGGCCAAAGCTTCCTGGGAGTCTCAGCCAGTTGCAACCCGGCTAAGGCCCCAATCCACGTCGCGGCCGCGGCGGGAAGGAGGCGCAGGTCGGTTCCCCGAACAACCACTTGTTGAGTGTTCTCCTGGGGGTGCTCACGGGGGTGCGCGCGGGGATCCCCAGCGTTGCGCCCGGCAGCCGGTTCAGGTTCGCTCTCGTGGAACAACTCAAACTCCGATCATCGATACCCTCCTTTCAGAGACGCTGGCTAGACCATCATCTCTTTCTCGTCCAACAATCACCGCGGCAGATCTGAGGCCTGTGGATCCCGCCAAATCCTGGCCCTGTGTGGCGCCTTGCGTTCATGTGACACAGCCCGAACAACAGGTTGTCGAAGTTCGCTAATGGGATGGTCCATAATCGTCTAGTCCACGATGAACTGGGGTGCTCACGATGACTTGGTTTGTTCCTGGCCGGATCGAAGTTTTCGGGAAGCACACCGACTACGCGGGCGGCCGTTCGATCCTGGCTGCCTCGTCGCAGGGGATCACGGTTTCAGCGTCGAAGCCTCGCGGGTCGGATGCTCTGGGGCAAGGCCAAGTGCTTGCCCGCTCGACCGCTGTTCCGGACCCGGTGCGCCTGGCCGCGGGCACCAGCCCCGGACTTCCAGCAGGGCATTGGGGCAACTATGTTCAGGCCACCATTGACCGACTGAGCAGCAACTTTGGGGCGTTTGACCCGGCCGTGATCGAGGTAGATTCGACGCTCCCACTCGCCTCCGGGATGAGT
>CAYFRT010000028.1:1515-8475 GCA_964345585.1 uncultured Actinomyces sp.
GTACTTTGCACCACCTAAGGGTGCGGTCATGCTGGGGGCCCTGCTGGGCGTTATCCCGCTGATCATCCTGTTCCTTGGCCTGCAGCGTTTCTGGCAGTCCGGTCTCGCGGACGGCTCCGTGAAGGGACAAACGCGGGTCAAAACTACGGGCAGAGCCCTTCGCTTATGCGGGCGTAAAGAACCTGGCCTATCCCGGAGACACTGAGCAGATCCTCGTTACTGGAGAACCCTCCAAGAGCGTCGCGACGTTCAACGATGCGTGCGGCAATTTTGGGACCAACACCGTCCAAAACTTGGAGTTGCTCCGCACTCGCCTGGTTAAGGTTCACACAGCCGGCACTCTCACCGGGGGAGGCCGCGGTGCCCGGGCCTGATCCAGAAGTCGAGCCCAGCCCCATCGGCAAGGGTGCCTCACCTTCTGCTGCTACGTGAATGTGTTCGCCATCGGTCAGGGGGCTGGCAAGATTCACAGACGTCATGTCGGCTTCCTCCACCAGGCCCCCGGCGGCGAGCACCGCGGCCTCCGCCCTGGAGCCGGCGGGAACTGAAACAACACCCGGTTCCCGCACCGCCCCAGTTACGAACACAACCAGGACCTCGCCAGAACCGTTCCCGAGGTCGCCACCGACTACCATTTCTGGGGGTTCCGCGGCTCTCCCCGACTGGGCGGATGAGGAGGTGGCCGACACCCCCTCTTGATCGGTCTCTGAGGTGTTTGCCGACAGCCCTCCCCGCTCAGCCCCAGAGTTCGCGGTGCTCGGATGCGCCGCGACAGACCGCAACACCCCTGCCAGCGCCAAGAGCGCCAGAACCACGACAATGGATGCGGAGGCCAATGGGTGAAGATCCCACCTGAAACGTGACTGAGGCTGAGCCTGGCCGGGAACGGGGGATGCTGTCCGGGTCGAAAGACGCGGACCACTTTTCGACGGAGGATCAAAGGGAGCCATCCCTCGACCTTCCCTTCTTCACCCCTCGGACGCCACGCCCCGAGGACGGAGGTGTGGACAACCAAACGGTGACGCGCTTGTGCAAGACCTCGCCTACACTCTAAAGACAGAACCTGCCCGGTCTTGCACCGGACCTAAGCCTCTGAGATAGAAGGACCATCCATGCGGGTAGCATTCATCGGCGCTGGATCAATGGCGACTGCCATTGCGAAAGGCGCTCACGCCGCCGATGCCAGCGGGTGGGATTTCGTCTTCGCCAGCGCATCGGGGAAAACGGCTGAAACCCTCGCCCACCAGGTCGAAGGGCAGGCGCTCCCCCTGGGCTCACAGACGCTGAAAGACGCGATAGCAAACGCGGACCTTGTCGTCCTCGCCGTCAAACCGCAGGTCCAAGCAGAAGTTCTAAAGGACCTACCTGCCACCGACGCGGCCCTCGTATCGATCGCCGCGGGCAGGACTCTGGAGCGGATTGAAGCAGATCTTGAGGGCACCTCGAACGCCAACGCCGCCGTGATTCGGGTCATGCCAAACGTGAACGCAAGCGTCGGTCAATCCGCGTCGGCTATCTGCGCGAATGAGAACGCAAATAGTGACCAAGTAGACGCTGCTGAGCTCCTGTTCGCTTCGGTAGGCACAGTTGTCGAGCTGCCGGAGACCCTCTTCCCCGTTTTCACAGCGATGGCCGGTTCCTCCCCCGCCTGGTTCTTCGTCATCGCTGATCATCTGGCTGACGGAGGCGTCAAACATGGTCTGACCAGGGATCATGCCATCCGCGCAGTGGCCCAATCAATGGCGGGATCGGCCAGTCTCCTCATCGATGCGTTGGACCGGGGCGAAAACGCTGCCGCACTAACAGCCTCTGTGTGCTCCCCCGGAGGCACCACGATTGCCGGTTTGTTGGCCGCGGAAGAAGCAGGCCTGGGCCCCTCATTGATTGCCGCCGTGGATGCCACGGTGCGCCGTGATAGTGAGTTAGGTCAATGATGCGTCTTACAGCCGCTTCCAAAGCCTAGACGCCGTTTGTCCAACGTTGCGTGGACAAGTAATTTTGACCTTGGCGTATCGACCGAATCCACCCACAACAAGACGGAGAAACAGTATATGACTTCCCGTGAAGGTTCCATCCCAGCCAGTCTTCCGGCACCGAATGTGCCCGACCGGGTAGTAACGGAGGGGCTTGAAAACAAGTGGGATGAGGTTTGGGAAGAGAACCAGATTTATCGGTTCAACCAAGACGCGGCGCGCGAAGATATTTTCTCGATCGACACTCCGCCCCCAACGGTCTCGGGTGCCCTGCACATTGGGCACTCCTTCTCCTACACGCACACGGACACGGTTGCCCGCTTCCAGCGCATGAACGGCAAAGATGTTTTCTACCCGATCGGCTGGGATGACAATGGTCTGCCCACCGAACGCCGCGTCCAAAACTACTACGGCGTCTACTGTGATCCTTCTTTGCCGTACGAGGAGGACTTTGTCCCACCCCACGAAGGCGGCGAGGGCAAGTCAATCAAGCAGGCCGACCAAAAACCTGTGTCCAGGCGTAACTTCATCGAGTTGTGCCTGCGCCTCTCAGAGTCTGATGAGGCTCAGTTTGAGGCGCTCTGGCGCTACCTTGGCCTCTCCGTTGACTGGTCAACCACGTACCAAACCATCGGTGACGATGCGCGCTTAGTAACTCAGTACGCCTTCCTGCAGAACATTGAGCGGGGCGAGGCCTACATGGCAGAAGCCCCCGGCCTCTGGGACGTCACGCTCCAGACGGCGGTTGCGCAGGCCGAGGTGGAGGCGCGCGAATACCCAGGCCACTACTACACGCTGCTTTTCCACGGACAAGAAGTTGATGGCGAGCGCCAGGACGTAGCGATCGAAACGACCCGACCAGAGCTTCTGGGAGCCTGCGTTGCCCTCATCGCTCACCCGGACGATGAACGTTATCAGCCGCTGTTTGGAACCACGGTGACCTCGCCCGGTTTCGGCGTGGAAGTCCCCGTCCTCGCTCACCCGATGGCAGAGATGGACAAGGGTGCCGGCATCGCCATGTGCTGTACTTTCGGTGACCTCACCGACGTGCAGTGGTGGCGGGAACTGAGCCTCCCCCTGCGTGGCATCCTCGAAAAAGATGGTCGCATCACCCGCGAGGTTCCCGAGTGGATTGGGGACGAGGCCGGCCAGAAACTCTTCGCCTCCATCGGAGGGAAGACCACGTTTACCGCACGCAAGATGGTTGTTGATGCGCTTCGGGAATCTGGGGAAGCACCCGGGGAGCCTGTGGCAACCCAGCGCATGACAAACTTCTTCGAAAAAGGCGACAAGCCTTTGGAGATCGTGACCTCCCGGCAGTGGTACGTGCGGAACGGCGGAAAAGAATTCACGCGTCACGGAAGCACAACTGATTTGCGCGAGGAACTCCTTGAGCGCGGCCGTGAACTCAAGTTCCACCCAGACTTCATGCGGGTCCGCTACGACAACTGGGTGAACGGGCTCAACTCCGACTGGCTTATCTCCAGGCAGCGTTTCTTCGGTGTGCCGATCCCCGTGTGGTACCAGATCGAAGAAGACGGAACCGTCAATTTTGACAAGGTCCTAACTCCCACCTTCGACCAACTGCCCGTCGACCCCAGCACTGACATTCCGCCGGGGTACAAGGCGGACCAGAGGGGCGTGCCCGGCGGTTTCCAAGGGGAGCTGGACATCATGGACACATGGATGACCTCTTCCCTGACGCCCCAGATCCCCACTGGGTGGCTCCGTGACGAGGACCTTTACGCCCGCCTGTTCCCCATGTCTATGCGAGCACAGGGGCAGGACATCCTTCGAACCTGGCTGTTCTCCACCATCTTGCGTTCGAACCTTCAGTTCGATGCGTTGCCGTGGGAAAACGCGGCAATCTCCGGTTGGATCCTGGACGCTGACCGCAAGAAGATGTCGAAGTCGAAGGGCAACGTCGTAACTCCGACAGCGCTGCTGGAGCAGTACGGGTCGGATGCGGTTCGCTACTGGGCATCCTCGGCGAAACTGGGGACGGATGCGACGTTCGATGAGGGTCAAGTGAAGATTGGGCGCCGCTTGGCGATCAAACTTCTAAACGCCTCCAAGTTCGCCCTGTCGATGGCCAGCGGTGACGGGGAGTTGCTGCTTGATCCGTCACTGGTGACCGTCCCCGTTGACGCCGCAGTCGTCGCGTCCCTAGCGGACGTCATTGAACGGTCCACGAAGGCATTTGAAAACTTCGATCACGCAACCGCCTTGCACACCTCAGAAGCGTTCTTCTGGACCTTCTGCGATGACTACATCGAACTGGTGAAGGAAAGGGCTTACAACGCCGAGGGCCGTTGGAGTGAGGAAGACGCGCAATCCGCGCGGTCCGCGCTGGCGCTGGTGGTGGATGCTTCCATCCGCCTGCTGGCACCCTTCCTGCCGTTCGCTTCAGAAGAAGCATGGTCCTGGTACCGTTCCGGCTCCGTTCACACAGCGCAGTGGCCGGTGGCCGATGATTACCGCTCCACCAAGGGTGATCCGGCCCTGATGGACGCCACCTCCGAAGCTTTGATCCGCCTGAGACGAATCAAGTCCGAAGCGAAGGTTTCCCCCCGCACCCCGTACATCTCCGTCACGGTGTCTGCCTCCCCCGCCACGGTTGAACTGCTGAAGATTGTCGAGTCTGACCTTCGCGCTGCAACCCGGGCGACAGGTGAGTGGGAACTGGTGTCCTCGGACAACGAAGAAGCAGAAGTTGAAGTTACTAAGTTCGAGCTGGGAGAGGCGCCACCGCGTAAACGCTAAGCATCAGCCAAACCGACGCGGGAACTCCTATCCCCTTCAAAGACAAGGCAAACCGTGGCCAAGTTCAGCCGAAAAGAAGATCAACCCCAGAACACCGCTGACCCCAAGAATCCCCCGACGGGGAATGTAGAGAAGGTCAAAGTCCAAGAGATGCCCGTGACGACGGAAGGTGGGCTTCCGGCAAAGGGCACGAAGGAGCTGGAACCCGGAGAAGCCATTTTGGCTGAGGTGTCGGAGCCCAACGGCTTCGACCTGACCGAAGCCCTCGAGTGGCACGCTCCCGTGCTAGCACGAACAGAAGAGCGGGACACAATCCCCCACATGCTTCAGCAGCGTGTAGAACGCGGCCCCAGGCGCCCCCTGGTTGAAGTGAAGCAGCCAATGACCGGAACGTGGCGGAAGATCTCTGCCGGACAGTTCTGGGATCAGGTGCGTTTCGTTGCTCAAGGCTTCATGGGCATGGGCCTGGAACTGGGCGACAGGATCGTCATCATGTCGCGCACCAGCTATGAATGGATGCTCCTGGACTTCGCCGCCTGGGAGGCAGGCCTGGTGTCGGTCCCCATCTATGAGACTTCCTCAAAGGCGCAGATCGTTCACATCCTCACTGACGCTGACGTAAAGCTGGTAGTCACCGAGTCCATTGTGATGAAGAACCTGGTGGCCGCAGCGGCTGAGGACGGGAAGCAGGACATTCAGATCCTGTCCCTGGACCAGGGCGCGATCGATTTGATCATTGCCGAGGGCACCGGGGTTTCCCGCCAAGATCTTCGCAACCGAACCAACCAACTGCGGATTGATTCCACCGCCACCATCGTTTACACGTCCGGCACTACGGGAACCCCGAAGGGCACGGTCATCACGCATGAGAGTTTCACGGCCCTGGCCAAAAACTCTCACCTGTGGATGCCCGAGGTCGCTGACTTCCCCAAGTCTCGCCTCCTCCTGTTCCTGCCGTTGGCCCACATTCTGGCTCGGTTCTTGCAGTTCTATCAGGTGACCGGCGAGGGCGTCATTGGGCACACCTCCTCCGTGAAAGATCTTCTCCCCGACCTGGCCTCTTTCAAACCGACTTACCTTCTGGTCGTCCCTCGGGTCTTGGAAAAGATCTACAACTCCGCGGACGCCAAAGCCGGTGCGGGCGCGAAGAACAAGATGTTCCGGTGGGCGGCGAATATCGCTGTGGAATACTCTCGTGCCCTCGACACCGAAGAAGGGCCGTCCAACAAACTTAAGGCGAAGCACAAGACCGCAACCGCCCTCGTTCTTTCAAAGATCGCGAGCCTGGTTGGCGGAAACGTGCAAATCGTTATCTCCGGTGGCGCCCCGCTATCCGAGCGTCTGGCGCACTTCTACCGCGGCGCCGGCCTCAACGTGCAGGAGGGGTACGGCCTGACGGAGACCACCGGTCCACTCAGCGTCAATACACCTCACCTGTCCAAGATTGGAACCGTGGGCCCGCTGTTGCCCCCGATGCAGGCGAAGATCTCGGAAGACGGAGAGCTCCTAATCAAGGGACCCAGCGTCTTCAAGGAGTACAACAACCGCCCTGACCTGACGAAGGCGGCTTTCACCGAGGACGGCTGGTTCAAGACTGGCGACCTGGGCAGCCTCGATCGCGACGGATACCTGCGAATCACGGGGCGGATGAAGGAAGTCATCGTTACCGCAGGTGGGAAGAATGTTGTCCCGTCCATTCTGGAGGACTCACTCCGAGGCCACCCGCTCATCAGCCAAGTCCTGGTTGTCGGCGAGAAGCGCCCGTACATTGGTGCCCTCATCACCCTTGACGCGGAAATGCTGCCGCTGTGGCTGAAGAACAAGGGCTTGCCAACGATGACGGTTGCGGAAGCTGCGTCCCACCCGGAGATTCGCGCTTCCTTGTCGAAGGCAATTGAGAGGGCGAACGAGGGCGTCTCCCGCGCTGAGTCCATCCGCAAATTCGATGTGCTCACCACCGACTTCACGGAGGCAAATGGCCTGCTGACACCTTCGCTGAAGTTGAAGCGGAACGATGCGCTGAAGCGCTACGCCTCCAGCATCGACGACCTCTATGGAGGTCCCGTGGAAGAAGAGACGCCCAAGAGGGGGCGCCGCCTGCACCGCGACAGAGGCTGAGCAACCTGCCTCTGGCTCATTGGCCCCGGCTCACTGACGCCCAAGTCAACTTTGGCTTGGGCGTCAGTCGCACCCACCCGACGCACCAACCCCAAGCCGACTTCAG
>CAYFRT010000028.1:8575-20697 GCA_964345585.1 uncultured Actinomyces sp.
TTGGCTTGGGCGTCAGTCGCACCCACCCGACGCACCAACCCCAAGCCGACTTCAGCCTCACGGCGCAGGGCGCACACGCTCATGGCGGCGTTACGTTTCCCCCACGTGCCCAAAGTGGACATTGCGCAGGTGAAAGACGCCAGAGCCTGCGGCCTCCCACCTGTTTCGGCGTGTGTCAGCCTGTTTGCAGCCAGTGGGGCTCTCCGCAGACCTCTCAAAAGTCCTTCCCGGTCCTTAATTTGGTTCCCGCTCCTTAAATACCATGTCATGAATAGGGTTTGACCAAAAACAGTCACGCCTAGAGCTCCGGGAAGCATTTTAAGGACCGGGAACAGTGTTGTGAAACAAAGCGGGCGCCCCCTGCTGGAAATCTTGGAGACGCGCATGCATTGACCAATGGCAGGAAACGCCCTGCAACACGGCAGGTTCAAAGGTGACAGAACACCGCAAGTTCAGACGTGACAGAACACCGCAAGTTCAAACGTGGCAGAGCGCAATCGCCAGAATCAATCCAACCAAGCAGCTGACACGCAACCAGACAAAAGACAGACAACTAGTCAGTCGGACAAACTAGCGAACAGACAAACCAACAAGCAGCCGGATAGCCAAACACACGTCAGCAGGCGAACGCCGGCAGACCGCGAAGTGAACGTGAGTATCGGTTACTTGCAGGCGGCGAACGCCGGCAGTCATTTACGGGCAGTAGTTTATGGAAACCTGTTTTCGAGCCCACTTCTGGGGTCACACTTGCAGACGGACACTTGGCGGCTGCTGCTTCGGGTTAGGAGATTTCAGTTCTCCCGCGGTGTTTCTTCCAGCTCGATTTCGTAGTTGCGCTGGATCACCTCGTGGTGACGGATTACCTCATTCACCATGAACGCCAGGAATGTTTCGGCAAAGTCAGGGTCTAAACCTGACTCCTCGGCCAATCGCCTCAGGCGCACCACCTGCCGTTTTTCTCTCTGCGGGTCAGCGGGGGGTAAACCCTCTTTCGCTTTGATGTGCCCGACCCTCTGAGTGCAGCGGAACCGCTCCGCAAGAATATGGATGAGGGCGGCGTCAATGTTATCGATTGTTTGGCGCTCTGCGGCCAGAGCCTCTGGAATGCCGTCATCCTCGCTCATCGGAGCAAACCTCGCCTTCTTGACGGAGCGACGCTAAGAAGCATTCTTCACTGGTTCATCTTCGCGGAGGAAGATCTTTGGTTCCATTTTGCCAGCGACTGATTCCGCCGTTACTACTACCCTGGCCACGTCCGGGTTTGAGGGAACCTCAAACATCAGATCTGCCAACGTCTGTTCCATGATGGATGCCAAGCCGCGGGCCCCTGCCTCACGTTCCATGGCAAGCGCTGCCATCGCTTTCAAAGCACCATCAGTGAATTCAAGTTCCACATCATCAAGTTCGAAGAGGTGCTGGTATTGCGAGACTAAACAATTCTCAGGCTCTGTGAGGATGCGAACCAGGTCTTCCTCCGACAGTGCGGTTGTGGAGGTGAGCACCGGAAGTCTGCCAATAAACTCCGGGATCATGCCGTACTTGTGGAGGTCATCCGAGGTGATCAATTCATAAAAGTCGTCAATCTCAGACGTGGGACGTAACTCTGAGCCAAAGCCAGTTGACCGTTTGCCAAGGCGTGCCCTAACAATGTCGTCGATCCCAGAGAATGCCCCCGCAGCGATAAACAGGATGCCTGAAGTGTCGATCTCCAAGAACTGCTGGTGAGGATGTTTGCGTCCGCCCTGCGGAGGGACGGAGGCACGAGTCCCCTCAATGATCTTCAACAGTGCCTGCTGCACACCTTCACCCGACACGTCACGGGTGATGGAGGCGTTCTCCCCTTTTCGACCGATCTTGTCAATCTCATCGACGTAGATGATTCCGTGTTCGGCCTTCTTGATGTCCCCGTCAGCAGCCTGAATCAACTTCAGCAAAATGTTCTCAACGTCTTCGCCGACGTAGCCGGCTTCGGTGAGCGCCGTGGCATCCACGATCGAAAATGGGACATCCAAAAGTTTTGCCAAAGAACGCGCCAAATGTGTTTTGCCCGTCCCCGTCGGCCCCAGCATCAAAATGTTGGACTTCGTGGAACCCAGGTCTTCCGGGGCCCCCGATTCCCGAGACCGTACCCGCTTGTAGTGGTTATAAACAGCAACCGCCAAAGATCTCTTAGAACGGTCTTGGCCAATAACCCACGTGTCCAGGAATGCCTTAATGTCTTTCGGCTTTGGAAGAGGGAGCGCCTGCTCCGTGACTTCATCTTCCAGTTCTTCAGCGATTATGTCGGAGCACAGTTCCACGCACTCATTACAAATGTAAACGCCGGAGCCGCCGATCAGTCGGCGCACTTGGCGTTGAGACTTGGAACAGAAGGCACACTTGAGTAGTTCACTACCTTCTGCAAAGCGGCTCATAATAATCACTTCCTGGAAGAAACATACCCGGCGCGTGGAACTCTAGCCAGCCTAAGCGAAGCTACCGACAGGATGCAGCCGACAGGCCCGCCCGCACCCCATTTTTGCGGGGTGCCGCGGCGGGCCTGACGTCTTGGTGTCTTACACTTCCTCCGGAATCATGGAGATCGCCCCACACGGGCACTCTTCCGCACAGAGGCCGCAGCCCTTGCAGTAGTCGTACTTGAACTCGTACTCCCCTGGCTTGAGCTTGGTGATGGCGTTGTCTGGACAAACCCCGAAACAGTTGTCACAACCGAAACAGTTGCCACATGACATGCAGCGGCGTGCCTCGAAGATTGCGGATTCTTCATCCAGGCCCTGAACAACCTCATCGAAGGTTGAGGAACGGCGTGCGCCCTCAATCTTCTCCCGCACCTGCTTGGGTGCGTCCGCGTAGTACCAGGTGTTCATGCGACCAATCGTCGCCACCGGGTGTTTGGCGGGCGGGTCGTACTCTTCGCCGCTCAGGTAAGCGTCGATGTACCGCGCAGCCTTCTTACCGTGACCGATCGCCACCGTAACCGTGCGTTCCGAGGGGACCATGTCACCACCCGCGAACACACCGCGAATACCGGTCATCATTTGGGAGTTGACTTTGACGACGCCGTCCTCGATCTGGATTTGATCCGAGTTCTCCAGCAGGCTCAGGTCCGCTTCTTGTCCGAGGGCCATCACCAAAGAATCCGCCCCCAACTCCTCGAACTCGCCGGTGGGCTGCGGGAATCCGTTGTCGTCAAGCTCCATCTTCTCAATGGTGATCGTCCCGCCGTCAACGTGCTTGACGGTGGAGAGCCAGCGCATCATAACGCCCTCTTCCTCAGCCTCGGTGACCTCCGAGTCATGAGCAGGCATCCTGTCGCGGGTGCGCCGGTAGAGGATAACCGCTTCTTCTGCGCCAAGCCGCTTAGCGGTCCGGGCTGCGTCAATAGCAGTGTTACCGCCGCCGTAGACCACCACGCGACGACCCAGCAGGGGCTGCTCCCCCGCTTCGGTGTCAGCCAGCATGGTGACAGCGTCCATGATCTTCGCGGATTCCCCGGCCGGAATGTGAGCGCGGCGCCCGATGTGAGCACCAACGGCAACGAAGACTGCGTCGTATTCCTCCGCAACCTCTTCGATGTCTTCGACCTTGGAGTCGAAGATGAACTCCACTCCCATATCGGCGATGCGGGCGATCTCAGCGTCCAGGATTTCGCGGGGCAAACGGTACTTGGGGATTCCAAACCGCATCATGCCTCCGGCCATTGGGCCGGCTTCCCGAACAGTGACGTCATGACCGAAGCGGCGCAGGTGGTAGGCGGCTGACAATCCGGACGGCCCCGCACCAACAACCAGCACCCGCTTGTGGGTGGCTTCGGCGTTCACGGAGACTGTCCAGCCCTCCTCGATCGCCTTGTCACCTAGGAACCGCTCAATGGAGTTGATGCCAACTGCCTCATCCACAAGTGCTCGGTTACACGCCGTTTGGCAAGGGTGGTAGCAGACGCGCCCCATAACCGCAGGTAGGGGGTTGTCGGCCATGATCTGCCGCCACGCACCCTCATAGTCGCCTTCTTCAGCCCGGTACAGCCACTGTTGGATGTTCTCACCCGCAGGGCAAGCCTGGTTGCAAGGGGGCAACAGGTCTACGTAAATCGGTCGCTCAGAGCGCCACGATCCCGTTTCGTTCAGCAGGGAAGAGCCAACCTCCAATGTGATGGCAAATGGCTCCGTCCCTGGACGCGGATCTACTGTGGTCATCTTTACTTCTCCTCTACGTCCGCGGCTGCCTCGGGCGCGCCCTTAGCAACAACGTCTTCGCTGCCCGCACCTGGCACGTCGACAGGGCCGACTTCGCTGGGATCGGGAGCGATCACTTCTTCCACGTCGGGGTCGACGGCGAGGGCAGTTTCCGCTCCCGCGTCCTCACCCAACTTCTGGATCTTGGCACCTTCTTCGGCGAGGGCGATGTCCGAGGCCACCTTCTCCGCTTCTTCACGCGGATCATCCATCGAAGCGGAGTCGTTAGTGCCCGCAACTTCGACGGTGCCGTCGCGCTCCACTGTGGTTCCCGGATCATCCACGCCGAAGGTCTGCACTTCCGGATCCAAGATGCTGGGTCCAGCCGTAGTTCCGGTGGGGTCGATCAGGGTTTCCGTGCGTCCTTCAGCAAGATCAGCCAGTTCCCGAGGGGAAGCCAGCGGCTTATCCGCAGCCGATCCCGATCCGGCACGAGTGCTGGAGCGGCCCTCTTCGGCGCCAAGCCCCATGACTTTGTTCCCGCGGTACTCGGGACGCATCACCGAGGAGAGGGTTTCCCCTTCCAGCTTCTCTTTCTTCTTCCCACCGAAAGCCACTTCTGCCTGGGCGCGCTTGGTTTCTGATGCGGCCTGACGGATCGAGGCGTAACGACCTTCGGGGTCCTCAGGTGCATCGATGATCCGTTCCAGCACGTCCTCGTCCAATAGGTCTTCCTCGATGAGGCCGTAGCGACGGATGTTGCGGTCGCAGATGGCCTGGAGACGTGCCAGCGCTTCCTCGTCTCTTTCCGGACGGAACAGCGAGGCAAAGCGGCGCTGACCCTTCAAGTATTCCTCGACGGGGGCAGGGCGGCGGATCTTCGATACCGAAGTTACCTCGCCCGCCTCGGCCTCGAACACGGGGAAGAAACCCGTTTGAGTGGCCAGGCGCGCCAACTTGATTGTCTCATTCGAAAGGCTCCCCCAACCCAGCGGGCAGGGAACCAGGATGTGCAGGTAGCGTGCACCACTGAACGTCATCGCCTTGCGCACCTTATATTCAAGGTCCCGCAGGTCGGCAACCGTGGCTGTGGCAACGTATGGGATCTCATGAGCCATCGCGATGCGCGCCATGTCCTTGCCCTGACCGAACGGGTTGCCGGGTTTCTTGCCAACAGCCTGGGTCGTGGCAGTACGAGCGGTCGGGGGTGTCGCCGCAGAGCGCTGTACCCCGGTGTTCATGTAAGCCTCGTTGTCGTAGCAGATGTAGAGCACATCGTCGTTACGTTCGAACATGCCCGAGAGCGTGCCCATCCCAATATCAACAGTGCCACCGTCACCACCCTGGGCGACAACGCGAGTTGACTTGCCTTTCGCACGCAAAGCGGCCGCCACCCCGGTCGCTACCGCAGGCGCGTTCCCGAACAGGGAGTGCAGCCACGGCACAGTCCATGCGGACTCCGGGTACGGCGTGGAGAAGACCTCCAGACACCCGGTTGCGTTGACGGCCACCAAGTCTCCATCAGCGGCATCCATCGCAGTGTCGAGGGCGTAGCGAGCCCCCAACGCTTCACCGCATCCCTGACAGGCTCGGTGGCCCGAGGTCAAAGAGTTATAGCGGTGCGGATCCGACTGAATTGACCGGTCAATGACGTCAGCAAGACGGTTTCCTACCGCGTAGGACCCGACCTGATAGAACTTCACTCGATCGCGAGAAGGGATCTCTGTTTCCCGGATTTCGGGAATTCCTAAATCGACTTTCATGGTGTTCTCCTACCCAAGGCCTCATCGGTACGTTCACGGGCTGAGCGCAGCAGGTTCTCCGCAACGGGCCCGGACCGGCGCGTCTCTTCTTCGCGTCGAAGTTCCTCTTCGATAAGTTCTTCGTTTAGATCCAAGAATGTAAGGCGTTCCAAGTCTCCGGCGACAGCGTCGTCGAGCATCTTGTGAAGAGAGTGCTTGGTAATTGGGCGACCACCCAACCCTGCGATGACTTCTTGGAATTGTACGTCGTTCGAGGGCAACGCCGGATACACGTGCGAACTAACAATGCCACCGATGCCAACGCTGAACGCTTTTTCAACAACGATTACGTTCTTCACATCGCGCAGCGCTTCCCGCAGTGCCTCTGTTGGGAAGGGACGGAACGAGACAATGCCAATGACACCAATCTTTTCGCCCTTTTCACGGCGCTCATCCACCACGTCTTTTATGGTGCCAAGAACTGACCCCAGGGCGATGATGACTGTGTCCGCGTCTTCCATCCGGTAAGGCTTGATCAGTCCGCCTGAGTCACGCCCAAAGAGTTCCTTCCACTCTTCCTGTACGCGAGGAATGAGGTCCAACGCCTCCATTTGGTGGTGGTGCGCCAAGTAGCGCACCTCCGTGTAAGCCTCAGGACCGACCATGGCCCCAATCGATACCGGATGAGCCGGGTCAAGCATTTGGCGAGGCTCAAAATCAGGTAGGAACTCGCGAACCTTCTCCTCTTCAGGGATGTCCACGACCTCAACCGCGTGCGTCAGGATGAACCCATCCATGCAGACCATTACGGGGAGAGAAAGTTCCTCGGCAATCTTGAACGCCTGAACGTGCAAATCGGCGGCTTCCTGGTTGTCTTCGGCGTACAGCTGTAACCATCCGGAGTCTCTCTGACTCATCGAGTCAGTGTGGTCGTTCCAGATGTTGATGGGCGCTCCGATTGCTCGGTTGGCGACTGTCATCACGATCGGCAAACCCATGCCGGAGGCGTTGTAAACCGCTTCCACCATGAACAAAAGCCCCTGGGAAGCAGTCGCCGTATACGTCCTGGCGCCGGTAGCGCTAGCCCCGATGCACGCGGACATGGCACCAAACTCAGATTCAACGTTGATGTACTCGCATCCTTTGAGGACATCGCGCTTCACTAAGTTCGATAGTTCTTCAACAATGTGAGTCTGAGGGCTGATCGGGTAGGCGGCAATCACTTCGGGTCGGCAATGCGCCACCGCCTCCGCAACTGCTTTGGACCCCTCAATCTGTTTCAGCATCCGCACTCTCCTTCACAAAGTCGTAGGCTGCACGCGCGGCAGCCGCATTCGAATCACCGACGCGTCCGTGGAATCGGGTTTTGATTGCCTCTTCAACGCTGGTGATGTCAACCAAACCAGTCATCGCGGCCATTGCCCCTAACAGCGCGGCATTAGGCAGTGGGCGACCAAGTTTCTCGCGGGCGATTTCGCTGGCAGGGACCGTGGCAGCCCGGCCCTCGCCGGCCTTCTCCACCACTCCGTCCAATTCCAGTTCTTTCAGAGACTTGGAAGAGTTGATAAGGACGTACCCGCCAGGCTTTAACCCCGCAAAAACATCCATCACTGCGAGCAACGTTGGGTCCTGAACAATGATGATGTCCGGCTCCAACACTGGCTCGCGACTGCGGATCACTTCATCTTCGACCCGACAATAGGAAACGACCGGCGCACCTGTGCGCTCGGAGCCAAAAGAGGGGAAGGCTTGGGCATGGTGGCCCTCTTTAAAAGCGGCCATCGCAACAAGGTCTGAGGCGGTGACAACCCCCTGTCCCCCTCGACCGTGGATTCTAATCTCAACCATGTCTTTGAGCCTAGAACTCTCAAGCCGGCTAGGAGACGTAACGAAAGGTCGATCTAAACCGCCCCCTGACCTGCGTCTTTAGGGGAAGAATTCAGGGGCTCTCGTCACCTGCGCGCGCCGCTGACAACAAAAACGCAAGGAACGTGTTGGGAAACACCTGTGCGGGTCCGAGATCGGCGAGGAACGACGAAACCCTCCGCTCTCACCAACGCCAGATTTGGGCCGACTGTCAGACAAACCTGCCAGGTGCCGACTCAGGCACGGCACAAACCCATCAGGTACGGCTCAGATGCGGCACCGACCTTCCAAGCCCTGGCCCCTCACGACCCATCTCCAGCCAGTTGTCGACTCAGTCATCACACGGTTGTTCACTTTAGGCTCAGGGCTTAGCTACTTGGCTGAAACTCTTGTGCCCCTTCGCCGCAGCCACCCATACCTTCAATCCATCTGGGAGTTTCTGGCAATTCACCTGGGAGTTTCTGGGCAGACCATGACTCTTCATTGGAAGCTGCCCCGAAACCTAGCGCAACACGAATAAACCGCCCGCGTCTACCCCAAGATCACCGGCAAACAAAGCCCACTTTGTTTCACAACACTGTTCCCTGTCCCTAATGTGGTTCCCGGAGCTTTCCGTGCCACCCTTTAGAGCCATTACTTGTTCATAACAGCGACATTACGGACAGGGAGGCACATTGGGGACACGGAAGCACATTAGGGACACGGAAGCGCCTCACTTACTCCGACCAGGCTGTCGCCCGACGCAAAGTGGACAGGCGCAAAGTGCAGAGCGTAAGCGCAACATTCAAATGCAAAGCACAGCACGCAAATGTAGCGCCCAGCCGCACAGTGCGGCTGGGCGCTACATGCTACGTTTCAACAACGCTCCTCGCGTGCCAGACCGGACGCGGAGATCCCGCGAGTTGACGGCCTGACTCTTTTTGTTTGAGTCGTTACTCAACCAGTTTGCGTGAGGTCAGCACATGGTCGATCAGACCGTATTCTTTCGCACCTTCGGCCGTCAGGATCTTGTCACGCTCAACGTCGCGACGCACCTCAGACTCTGGCCTGCCCGTGTGCTCCGCAATAGTGCGTTCCATCCAGACACGCATCCGGTCAATCTCATCGGCCACGATTTGGATGTCAGAGGCCTGCCCCTGAATCGTCTCCATTGCCGGCTGGTGGATCAGGATGCGAGCGTTGGGTAGCGCCATTCGCTTACCAGGCTGCCCTGCTGTCAGAAGGACTGCCGCGGCGGAGGCTGCCTGTCCCAAACAAACCGTTTGAATGTGTGGGCGCACGTACTGCATCGTGTCGTAAATAGCGGTCATCGCAGTAAAGGAACCGCCGGGGCTGTTGATATACATGGTGATCGGAGAGTCCGTGTCCATGCTTTCTAACACCAACAGTTGTGCCATGACGTCGTCTGCTGAAGCGTCATCAACCTGGACCCCCAGGAACACGATGCGATCCTCAAACAACTTCGCATACGGGTCTTGGCGTTTGTAGCCGTAGGCTGTTCTTTCCTCGAACGTCGGGAACACATAGCGGTTTTGCGGCATCATCCCTTTTTCAAAGGAGGGCAGTTGCCGCGCCATTGCTTCGAAGTAAGGCTTTGAAGAAGTCATCTTAATATCCTCCGTCACTCGCCAGAAGTCTCGGACTTGCGGCCAACGGCCTGCGGCTTCGTGACAATGTGGTCGACGAAACCGTATTCCAGTGCCTCTTGCGCGTTGAACCACTTGTCGCGGTCAGAGTCGCGTTCGATCTGTTCGATCGACTTGCCAGTACGCTCAGCAATGATCTCCGCCAACTCCTTCTTCATCTGCAAGATGAGGTCCGCGTTAATGCGGATATCGGTGGCTGAACCGCCGGCGCCGCCGAGGGGTTGGTGCATCAGGACGCGAGTATGAGGCGTGATGAACCGCTTCCCGATGGTTCCGCCAGTGAGTAGAAACTGCCCCATTGACGCAGCCAGCCCCATGCCCACCGTTGCCACATCCGGCTTCACGTATTGCATCGTGTCGTAGATGGCCATGCCCGCGGTGACAGAACCACCGGGGCTGTTGATGTAAAGATAAATGTCCTCATCCGGGTCCGCGGCAGCCAGCATCAACAGTTGTGCACACAACGCATTAGCGTTGTCATCTTGCACCGGGCCACCGAGCCAAATGATGCGTTCCTTGAGTAGCTGCTGGTAGACGTTGTCGGACAAACTAACGCCGCTTGCGCCCGCTTGGGCTGACACAGGGGATTCCATCCGAACCTGAACTCCTTCCAGTGGGCACACCACCCTGGGTTGTCCCACACTTTTTCAGCGCCACCAACGACGTCCGTGGTCAATCCAGGAAGAGCGCCAGTGAACCTAGATCCAAACTATCCTGGCAGCCCCCGATCTGGCACACAGGAAGGCATCATTTCGCTGAAGGCGCACCTACGCGGCATCGGGGCGGGCACTTCGCCCACCCCGACCTCTAAGCCACAAACCTACGAGATAAACCCGAAAGGTCAGTCTTCGGTGTCGTCTTCCTCAACGATTTCCACTTCGTCCAACTCGGACACTTCCGGGACGTCGTCAACGTTGATGATGAACTGCGACGGATCTGCCTCTTCTTCGGCTTCCTGTGCGGCAGCAGCGGCCGCAGCCTCCGCCTCAACCTTCGCGCGATCAACGGTGAAAGCAGAGAGATCAACATCGTTGCCGTCAGTGTCTGTAACCTTGGCATCCGCCAGCACCGACACCAGAGCCTTGGTCCGGCTCAGTTCTCCGTACATCGAATGGATCTGCTGCTGGTCTTGGAACATTTGGTTGACGTCGATACCGAAGCTGCGGGCTGTCTGCATCATGAAGTCGATGAGTTCCTGCTGGCTCACCTGGACTTCGCGTTCCTCTACCAGGGTGTCAAGAAGGAGTTGCTGGCGAATATCCGTCTCAATGGCCTTCCGAGTTTCTTTTACGATTTCCTCATCCGCCTCATCGCCAAGCCTGCGCGAGACCTCTCCCTCAACGACTGACTCAGGGAGCAGGATCTCAACGTCCTCCAGCAGCCCTTCAAGCAGACGGTCGCGGGCCTGCAGCGCCTGCTGGCCCTTCTTCTGCTCCGCAACAACATTCTTCGTATCGGCAACCAGCTCTTCAGCAGTGTCGAATTCGGAGACCATCATCGCGAAATCATCGTCGACGTCGGGAAGCTCGCGCTCCTTGACAGCAACCACTTCTGCATCCACTACGGCTTCGGCACCGGCGTGTTCGCCGCCCGCAACCGCAGAAGTGAACTGCACTTTGTCGCCAGCACTTGTGCCACGCAACGCTTCGTCTTGTCCGGGCAGCATCGTTTCGGAGCCCAGTTCGTAAGAAATGTCCGATAGCGCGTCGATCTCTTCCCCATCAACTGTGGCGCTGATGTTAAGGGTCAGGAAATCACCGTCTTCGGCAGGGCGATCCAGGTTCTTCAAGGAAGCGAAACGAGTGCGTAGTTCGAGGAGTTCAGCATCCACCTCATCGTCTTCGACCTCTACCGGATCAACTTCCAGTTCGATGCCAACAAGTTCGGGAAGCTCGAATTCGGGGACGTTGTCCATTTCCGCTTCGAAAATCAAGACGCCTCCGGGAGCGCCTTCGATGTTCGGGACTTCCTTCACCTCAATCTGAGGTTCCGCCAAGGGACGCAGGTTGTTTTCAATAACTGCTTGGCTCAGGTAATCGGGAAGGACTTCGTTTACGACCTGCTCAATCACGACCCCGCGGCCAAAGCGCTGGTCAATCACGCGTGCCGGCACGTGTCCCTTCCGGAACCCAGGAACGTTTACCTGGTTCGCGATTTCCTTGTAGGCCTCCGCCATCTGCGGTTCAAGCTCCTTGTAGTCAACTTCGACTGTGAGCTTCACCTTGGTTGGTTCCAGGGTTTCTACGGTGCTTTTCACGCGCATTACTCCAACATGTAGTTCTTTCGGGCCGCACTTGGGTGGGCCCACCGGTTAGCGAGTAGGGTTCCCCCGGTCTCGCAATCTTCTCAATCGTACGGTAGCGCCCCGACAAGCCGTAACCGGCGCCCTTGTTCTGTAATGCAGTACACCCGCCTTCGCGAATCAGGTGCCGCTGGAAGAGACCGCGGTATGGCGCCGCGACTGCTCACAGGTGACCTCGTCCCCCCAGTAACACCCGGTTTGGAGGCAAGAGGCACCCGGCCAAGATTGTGCGGTCACAATCACTCGCCCCGATTTATTGACGACCCGGGAAGCGCGCTATAGTGTCTTAGTCGCTGACGTCAAAGCGTCTTGCGGGTGTAGCTCAATGGTAGAGCCTCTGCCTTCCAAGCAGATGGTGCGAGTTCGATTCTCGTCACCCGCTCCACTTACT
>CAYFRT010000029.1:0-20688 GCA_964345585.1 uncultured Actinomyces sp.
GTGTAAGCACGGTTGCAGCCAATAGAACGCTTCCAAGCGTACTTCGCGGTCCCTAGTGTGCTTCCCTGTCCTTAATCTGCTTCCCGGTCCTTAAATACCATGTCATGAATACGTGACGACCGAAAACGGTCACGCCTAGAGCTCCGGGAACCGCATTAAAGACCGGAAACAGTGTTGTGAAACAAAGTGGGTGTTGTTTGCCGGTGATCTTGGGGGTAGGCGCGGGCGGCTGAGTCGTGTTGCGCTAGGTTTTGCGGCCTCTTCCAATAAAGAGTCGTGGTCTGCCCAGAAACTCCCAGACGGATTGAAGGAAGAACCGGCTACGACGAAGAGGCACAGGCGTTCCAGTCAAGGGCTAAGCCCTGAGCGACTACGCCGTTTAGAGTCACGAGGCACATGCACGCACTCCCGGACACGCCCGGCAATCGCGTTAGTAGTACAACGCGGCGCAATATTGTCGGCAGTTAAACCCAGCGAAACAGTTATGAACAATCAATCCGATCCCAACCAACCAGCTCCACACACAACCTAGTTGGAGCGTCTTGCGTCTCTCAGTCTCACTTAGTGGTCGGAGGAACAGTTCTGTTTCAGTGAGTGAGCTTTAGGACGCAAATTTCGGCAACAAGGTAGAGCAGGGAAGTGTGCTGGGCTAGCCTCGTCCCTAGGGCTACGAGAGGTTCTAATGACTCTTCGCGAAAGAACAAAAGGAATGTTCGCAGCGCTGCTTGGCGCAGCTGGCGCTTTCGCCTTGGCAGTACCGGGCGCAGTCGCGGTTGCAAGCACCGTCACGACGCCAGGGAATTCCACCCCTACGGATGGAACCAAGCTCGTAAGCATTGAGCAGGTTCCATTTAGGACGATTGTGATCGAGGATGACTCGCTCCCCGTCGATGTGGAGGTCGAAGATCAAGCTGGCATTCCCGGTGAGAAACATGTGTTCGCCACTGCCATCTACGTGGATGGAGAGATTCCTAAGGTCCGCGAGCAAGTCGTGACCAAGCCGCAGGACCGCATCATTCTTCGGGGCACCAAGCTGGAGATGCCCAAGGCTGAACCGGCCCCCGAACCAGAGCCAGAACCAGAACCAGAGCAGGCTGTTGCAACTCGTGGAGCTCAGAGCGTCGAACAAGCAGGTGAGGCGGTTGCTGTAGCCCCTCCGACGCAGGCTGCCACCGCCGGGCTGTACTCGCTTAGCGACCTACAGTTCATGGGCGTTGTCAACTGGAATGGTTACAAGTTCACTTACTACTCCCAGTCCGCGCTTCCAGGTGGGGGCCTTGCAATCCCTGGGCGCCATGTAAGCGCAGCGGGGTATGTCAGTGACGCCAGCGGATACATTGTCTTAGCAGCCGCTCCCGGGATTCCTCACGGCTCCGTGTTTTCCACTCCGTTTGGGGCATCGGGCAAGGTCTACGACACTTGCGCTAGTTGCACCCCGAACTGGTTGGATGTTTATACCCGCTAGTTCTTCAGGAAAGATCTAGACACACAAGGTGGCCTCTGCGTTTCGGTGCGGAGGCCACCTTGTTTTCGCGGGCACTCTGCGCAATCGGCGCCTCCGTTGCCGCTCGATGTGCCTGGTCGCGGCTTGTCCCATGGTTCGCGGCCCGCTGTTCATTTTGGGCTCTTGGGCGTTAAGTAACGCTCTTGGGACACCGCTAACGGTGTTCCGTGAGCCAAAGTGAACAACCCCCTATATGCCGTTGCGCGCCAGGCTGGTTGCGAGTGGGTTGGTTGGGATCGGATTGATTGTTCATAACTGTTTCGCTGGGTTTAACTGCCGACAATATTGCGCCGCGTTGTACTACTAACGCGATTGCCGGGCGTGTCCGGGAGTGCGTGCATGTGCCTCGTGACTCTAAACGGCGTAGTCGCTCAGGGCTTAGCCCTTGACTGGAACTCCTGTGCCTCTTCGTCGTAGCCGGTTCTTCCTTCAATCCATCTGGGAGTTTCTGGGCAGACCACGACTCTTTATTGGAAGCCGCCGCAAAACCTAGCGCAATACGACTCAGCCGCCCGCGCCTACCCCCAAGATCACCGGCAAACAAAGCCCACTTTGTTTCACAACACTGTTTCCGGTCTTTAATGCGGTTCCCGGAGCTCTAGGCGTGACCGTTTTCGGTCGTCACGTATTCATGACATGGTACTTAAGGGCCGGGAAGTAAATTAAGGACAGGGAAGCACACTAGGGACGGGGAATCACACTAGGGGCAGGGTTGAAGCGAGCAGCAAGAGTTGATGCAAGGTGTCGCAGGGCGTCCTCGATTGCGTCGGACTGTCCCTGTTTGTCGGGAAGAGTGGCCCAAAGACCCACGTGAGGCCGTTGCTGCGACAGTAGGATCGGGGGCGTGAGTCTCTCCAGCGAAGGCGCCACAGACGAATCTTCCCGCTCAAGGTCCTCCCGAACACCCGTTGGCAAAGGCGCACCACGGTCGGGAAGTCCAGCATCCAGTTCTATCGGACGGAAGAAGGACACCGGTGCTCCCGAAAAGGGGGGTGCCGGGGTTTTTCGTCGTCCGCGTGAGACTGTGCGGACCTCCAGGAAACCGCCTTCCTCTCTGAAGACAATCCAGAAGGTCGGGTTGGTCCTGGGGATTATCGCGTTCTTCATCCCATTCATCTTTGATATCCCGGGTTTGGATGAACCCGGCGAGCGGATGCTGGGCATCTTCTTGTTGGCGATTGTCTTCTGGGTTACGGAAGCCGTGCCTTTGACCGCCACAGCGGTGCTCGTGATTCTTTTGGAAGTCCTGCTGGTGGCACAGGGTGCATTGTTTAACCCGACGGTGGGAAATCCAGAGTTGGCCGAAATGGCATTGCCTGCTTCGGCATACTTTGCGACGTTGGCAAACCCGGTGATCATTCTCTTCCTCGGCGGGTTCATGATCGCCGATGGGGCAGAGAAGTACGGGCTGGATAAGAACATCACGGCCGTTATGCTCAAGCCCTTTGCGGGTTCCGCCCGCTCTACGGTTCTGGGGCTGATGCTGATCACGGGTGTGCTCTCTGCATTCATGTCGAACACTGCGACCACTGCGACGATGTTTGCGGTTGTCATCCCAATTTTGACATCAATCAAGAGTGCGAAAGCCCGGTCGGGCGTTGCCCTGGCCATCCCGCTTGCAGCAAACGTGGGAGGCATTGCGACGCCGGTTGGAACCCCTCCAAACGCCATCGCCATCGGTGCGCTAGAGACTCACGGAATTAACGTCTCATTCGCCCATTGGGCGATGATGGCAGCGCCATTTGCCATGGTCGTTCTGTTGGCTTCTTGGCTGCTGCTGTGCGCGCTGTTCATTCCGAAGGGTGAGGTCATCAACCTGGAGGTTGAGGCTGACTGGGATATGAGCGGCAAAGCCAAAATTTTCTATGCGGTTGCAGCTCTCACAATCATTTTGTGGATGACTGAGCCACTGCATGGCATCTCCTCCAACACGGTTGGGTTTATCCCGGTCGCGCTTTTGCTGAGCCTGCGTGTGATGGATGGGGACGACGTTAAGAAGTTGGACTGGCCGGTGTTGTGGTTAGTCTCGGGCGGCATTGCTCTGGGCACAGGGGTCGGCGCAACCGGACTGGATGCGTGGCTGGTGAATTCCATCGGCTGGGAAAGCCTGGGGATCATGGGTGCCACGCTCGTTCTGGCGCTGGTTGGACTCGGTTTTGCCAACGTAATGTCTCACTCCGCCGCCGCCAACCTTTTGGTTCCACTTGCGATTTCCCTGTCCTCGGCCCTTCCAGGGAGCGATACGATGCTGATAGCCGTAGTTGTTGCGATCGCGTGTTCGCTTGGAATGTCTCTACCTATCTCCACGCCACCCAACGCGGTCGCTTACTCCACTGGGATGTGCTCAGTGAAAAACATGGCTATTTTGGGTGTGATTGTCGGCGTGGTCTCAACGTTGGTGCTGGCATTGGCGATGCCCCCGCTGTGGCAGATGATGGGGCTGGTGTAAATGGTTCGAGTGTTCGTGGCGTCCCAGGAAACCTCGGCGTGTTCGGGTGAAAGAGCCCCTCTCTGCGGCCCTATAGGAGGAACAAATGAAACTTGCAATCCTAATTCTTGAAGACGAACCAGAGGTTCGGGCCGCCCTTGAACGGGATCTCCTGGTTCTAGCGGACAAGGTCCGCCTTGAGCCTGCTGAGGACGTGGATGACGCTTACGAGGCAATAAATGAGATCCTGGAGGACGGAGACGTCCTTGCCTTGGCTCTTTGCGATCACAGGCTGCCAGGCACCACCGGGGTTGATTTCATGATCCAGATCGCAAACGACAGGGATCTGGCAGACACCCGCAAAGTGCTGGTTACCGGTCAAGCAGACCTGGAAGACACGGTGCGGGCGGTGAACGACGCACACCTGGATCACTACATAAAGAAGCCATGGGGTGCTGACGAGCTGCTAAGCGTTGTCAGAGAACAGCTAACCGATTACGTGATCAAACAGCGGTTGAATCCGCTGCCGCACCTCGACGCCCTGGACATGCCAAGAGCCCTTGAGGCGATGCGTAATTACGGCAGGGCTGACTAGGTTTCACCTGGCGTTTCAACTGGGTGAGCGGTTACCGGCGGCACCTACAGTTACCCCGGCAGCGTTCCTACGCCTCGGCGGCCTGCACAGGTTATTCCGCGCAGGCCGCCGTGGGGGTTTGTACGAGGGGACCTTCACGTCCCTATAGTTTGAAGACTTTCCTTGGCTGGGTGACGACAAGGTCGTGGGCGGTCTCAATGGCTTCGTCGACGGTTAGGCGTTCCTCGGCCACCAAATGCGCCAGATAGCCAGCGTCCAGTCGGCGAGACATGTCATGTCGCGTTGGGATCGACAGGAACGCGCGAGTGTCATCGATGAACCCAGAGGTGCGGTAGAAACCTGCGGTGTCCGTGATCGCGGAGCGGAAACGCCTGATCGCCTCGGGTGAGTCGATGAACCACCAGGGGGCGCCGACGTACAGGGAACGGTAGAAGCCGGCCAGGGGAGCAAGTTCTCTGGAATACACTGTTTCGTCCAGTGTAAAGACGACCAGGTTCAGGTTCGGGTGGTTGCCGTAGCGGCCCAGGAGCGGGCGGAGCGCCTCAGTGAACTCGACCTTCACGGGAATGTCAGAACCCACATCCAGGCCGTACTTGGCCAGGTTGTGCGGATCGTGGTTTCGGCGGACGGCAGGGTGCAGCGTCATCACAAGTCCGTCATCACACGCCATGCGAGCGGTTTCCAACATCATGTTGCGGCGGAAAGCGTCTGCTTCTTCCTTGTTAGCTTCTCCGCGAAGTGCCGCAGCGTAGATGCGCTGCGCTTCGGTGTCACTGAGTGGTTCTGAACCGGCGTCGAAGTGGGAATGGTCCGTGGAAACGGCACCGTTTTCTTTGAAGTACTGGCGTCGATTCTCCAGTGCCTGAAGGAACCCTGCGTAGTTGCCGGTGTCGATGTTCGAAGCCTCACCCAAGTCCTTTGCGAGTGAAGGCCAATCATTGCGGGCCAGCTCGTAGTAGCGGTCAGGCCGGAACGTGGGGATGACGCGTCCCTTGAAGGTGGGGTCGGCAGCCAACTGCTTGTGGTAGTGCAAATCATCTACGGGATCGTCAGTGGTGGCTAGAACAGAGATGTTGAACCGTTCGAAGAGCGCCCGCGGAAGGAACTCCGGGGTTTCCAGAGCTTCGGCGATCTTGTCGTAGGCTGCGTCGGCGTTGGCGGCGCTGGGTGCCTCGGTAATCCCGAACACGTCTGCGAAGGTGGTGTCGAACCAGTACTTCACCACGGTGCCGCGGAAAAGGTAGTAGTTCTCAAACAGGATCCGCCACGCTTTGCGTGCCTGTTCTTCTGTGAGGTCGAGGGGACCGTCAGGCCCTCGTCCCAAGTCGCTCATCGAGGCGCCGTTGGCGTGGAGGAGACGCAACACGTAGTGGTCGGGGACAAGCAGAAGCGAAGCCGGATCAGAGAAGGGCTTGTTGTCGGCCAACCACTCGGGTGGCACATGCGAGTGGGGGGAAATAATCGGAAGGTCGCTGACGGTTTGATAGATGGTCCGGGTTATGTCACGGACTCGCGGGTCAGCGGGAAATAGTCTGTCGGGGTGAATGGATAGCGACGTCGTTGTTCTAGCACTCATGTCTCCACAATAAAGAGGTGGGGGCTACCAGAGAGTGTGTTGCCCGGTGTTGCCATGAAAGAAGCGGATTCATCGACGATTTTCGAAGACGTCGGTAGGCTCAACTTATGACTTGGTTCAAAGAAGAAGGCCGGTTCTTATCCCGGGAGCAGATTTTGTCGCTGTGCGACCAGATGCTGAGTGTCGCCAAAGAAAGACTCGATATCAAGGAGTACAAGCGTGTACTCCTCTTGCCGCCCGACCTGACGCGAGCCCACTCGGGTGTCGGTTGGATGACGGAGTACATCTACAACGAACTAACTGAGCAGGGGGCCGAGGTGCACGTGATCCCAACGCTGGGTCAGCACGTGCCTCACACCCCAGAAGACAACAAGTGGATGTTCGGTTCCATCCCCGAAGAGCGCATCCACGCCCACGACTGGAAAGACGGCGTAGTCAACGTGGGGACGGTGCCTGCCGAATATGTCAAAGAAGCAACCGGTGGGGCCGTCGATTGGGAGATGCCCATCGACCTGAATGAGATGTTGATGGAGGAGGACTGGGACCTCATCATCAACATTGGACACGTTGTCCCGCACGAAGTTCTAGGGTTTGCGAATCACAACAAGAACTACTTCATCGGATTGGGTGGCAAGCGGCTACTCGGTTCTTCCCACATGGCATCTGCCGTGTACGGAATCGAAAATAACCTGGGGAACATCTTGACTCCGGTGCGCAAGTGCTTCAACTATGCGGAAGACAAGTACCTGAAGGATCTTCCTGACGTCTACTTCCAAGTTGTCATGGATTATGACGACGAGGGCAAGCTGGCGCACACCGGGGTCTATGTGGGAGATGACCTGCAGACCTATATTGATGCTGCCGAGGCCTCGCTGGAACAGAACATCACAACTTTTGACGAACCCGTCAAAAAGATGGTTGCAGTTATGCAGGCGGACGAGTTCCGTGCCATGTGGGTTGCCAACAAAGCGGTCTATCGTACGCGGATGGCAATCGCTGACGGGGGCGAGCTACTAGTGATCGCACCCGGGGTGGAACGGTTCGGGGAACAGCAGGAAGTTGACGACCTGATCCGCAAGTATGGCTATCTCTCCCAGGCGGAAGTATTGGACCTGTATGAGACACAGGAGGACATGCAGGAGATCCCGCACGGAACCGCTCACCTAGTTCATGGTTCGTCCGAGGGACGGTTCAACATCACCTACGCTCCCGGCCACCTCACCAAAGAAGAAATTGAAGGTGTGGGCTACCAGTACATGGATGTGGACGAGGCGTTGAAGCGGTACGACCCCGAGGTAATGGTGGACGGTTGGAACACAATGCCGGACGGCGAAGAGGTGTTCTACATTTCCACCCCGTCTGCGGGCCTGTGGGCAACTGAGGAGAAGCTCAAGAACCGCGCGGTATAACGCCGCACAAAGAGACGATCTTGATAGCGTCCTCGCCTGCGTGGCGACCGTGTCTTACATGCTGCCCACATGGTTTCTAGGCGCGGTGTCAGGCGAGGACGCTATTTGCTGCCAAGCAGCTTCAGCCCCGAAGGCTCCGCGCCCAGGCGGAGAAATTCGGGTTGACAGGTCCGGTGGAGTCCCGGACTACAGTGTTCAGTGGAAGCAGCACGGGCTTGTCGCGAACTGGTTCTTTCGCGAGGAGTTGGCGCAGCATATTGAAACCCAACGCGCCCTGTTCCCTCAAAGGAGAGGCAATCGAAGTTAGTGCTGGCGTGGTTAGAGCCCCCGGCACTGAGTTGTCGAACCCCACGACACTGACTTCGGAGGGGACGTCAATGCCGTGTGCGCTCAAGGACCTAATAAGACCGATCGCGACCATGTCATTGAACGCGACGACCGCGCTGGTTGGGTTTTCTAACCAGTCACGGTCCGCTCGGGTGCCACCCAGGACGGTTGGTTCGTGAGGTCCGGTGCGTCGGACCCGGATCCCCAGGGTTGCACCAGCCTCTTCTAAGCCTCGCCACCGGACCCCGTTGGCCCAGGATGTTTCAGGACCTGACACGTAGAGAATCGACCGGTGCCCTAAACCTGCTAGATATTTCGCAGCCTCTATCGCGCCGGTTCGCCCATCGGTGAGAACACTGGGGATTCCGGCCACCTCACGGTTTAAGATCACCACCGGTCGGTGCTTGGCAATCGACCGAATCCCAGAGTTGGAAAGGCGAGGGCTGGTCAGAATCAAGCCCTCGACGGCGGGAGCCAGGCGTTCTGCACTGGTGCGTTCGCGCTGGTCTGATTCTGCGGTGTCCACGGTGATCAATGTGTAGCCGGCCTCTTCTGCTGCTTCAGCGGCCCCGCGGGTGACAGCAGTGAAGACGGGATTGCCTGAGTCAGCCACCAGCATTGCCACTAGCCGGCTGGTGTGCTCTTGCAAAACAGGGGTGTGGCGGACTCTCCAGTAGCCGATTTCTTCCGCCTTCGCGCGGACCTTTTCCACGGTTGCTGCAGAGACACGGCCGGGGCGGGACAGGGCACGAGACACGGTTGAAGGGGCAACGCCAGCAGCCTTAGCGACGTCATAGATAGTTGGAGGCGAACTACGGTCCTCATCTGTTTCGGGTGTCATGGCCCCAATGTACCTGGAGGCAACTTTGTTGCAGGGGGTTTTCGTTGCAATGAAGCAGATTTAAGTCCCGACAGGCTCTCGGACCGTTTTCTGACTTCATTGCCTGACTATGCTGACTGCTGACAACCAACGTGAGGAGGCCGCCATGAGCACACCGACCCTACGAAATACGGGTGCGGCAGGGTTGGCGCCAGAACTGGAGCTACGCCTCGCCCAACAAATGGAACAAGTGGCAAGCGTGGTGCGCGAAAATTCACCATTGGGTGTTGCCTACTCCGGCGGGGTTGACTCCGCGACCTTACTGGCACTTGCCGTCGATGCGGTTGGCCCCGACAACGTCGTCGCTATTTTGGCGGTGTCTGATTCACTCGCCGCAAGCGAGCGGCAGCAGGCTCACACAACAGCGGCCCAGATCGGTGCCAGAATCGTTGAGATCGAAACCCACGAAGCCGACAGCCCGGAGTATCGAGCAAACGGACCCGACAGGTGCTTTCACTGCAAGGACGAAATGTTCACGCAGATCTCCGACAACTTGGTCGAAGAATTGGGTTTGTCCGCCGTCGCATACGGGGAAAACGCCGACGACGCTAAACGTCCCGATCGGCCGGGTGCGCAGGCTGCTACAAACCATCGGGTTCTTCGTCCCCTCGCCGAAGCGGGGATAACGAAACAGAAAGTGCGCCAGATTGCCGGAATCCTTGACCTGGATGTCGCAGACAAAGTGGCTGCCCCCTGTTTGGCTTCCCGGATACCTCACTTCCAGGAAGTGACTCCGCAGAAACTCCACCAGGTGGACCAGGCTGAAGAATTCGTGCGTTCCCTAGGGTTTAGCGACTGCCGCGTGCGTCATCATGGCGAGATTGCCCGGATCGAAGTTCCCCGGGAAGAAATACCGGTGGCCGCAAAACTTGCCGAACAGATCCACGCGGGGGTCAGACAGGTTGGGTTCCGGTTCGTCACACTTGATCTTGGGGGCATCCAGTCGGGAGCGTTCACTCTGCCATTAGTAGGCGTAAATGAACGATGATTTCCGGGGTGACTACCAGCAGGTGCGTCTGGATACGGACCGGCTGCGACGACGCGGCTATGCCGAGGCGATCCTATGCGAACCCAAATCCGTAGAGCAGGTGGGACACATTGCCGAACTGGTCGCGGCGGAAAAAACTCAGACCCTTTTCACTCGGGTGCGCGACGACCAGGTCCAAGCAATTATGAGTGCGGTCCCAGATGCCTCGTACTTCGAGGAGGCACGTCTCATTGCCTGGCCCCCCTCGCCCCCAAAAGCAACCGGCGGCACGGTGGTGGTTTGCGCGGCAGGTACCTCTGACCTCGCGGTCGCGCGGGAGGCAGAACTGACGGCACGTTACCTCGGACGACCCACCCAACTGATCGTGGATGTTGGAGTTGCGGGGCTCCACCGGATCCTCGCCCACCAGCAAAGCCTGGAGGAAGCCTCCGCCATTGTCGTCGCCGCGGGCATGGACGGTGCGTTGGCTTCTGTTGTCGCTGGTCTGGTCTCATGCCCCGTCGTGGCGCTCCCCACCTCTGTGGGGTACGGGGCGGCATTCGGCGGTGTCTCAGCGCTGCTATCAATGCTGAATGCGTGCGCCCCCGGTGTTGGCGTCGTCAACATTGACAACGGATACGGGGCTGGACACCTCGCAGCCCAAATCGCCAAACATGCCGACGCTTAGGACAGACGCATAGCGAAGAGAAACAGCGGCGACGTCCGCTGTCATCGGCCGGTGCGTTCCTTACGCGTTACTGCGCAACCGTTGTAGGCGGTCGAGGGCAACAGTCGGCAACAATGGCCTGTTTTCACACGAAAGCTGGGTTGTGTCGGAGACCTCTGCCATGATTGGAAACAGCCCTGCCGGCGCGAAATCAGCGCACGGACACCGCTTCTACTCATCTCGCTGTAAAGGAGCCGCGTTGAGCACTAACCCGAATCCTCAAGCCCTGAACCGATCCTCCCTTGATGCCAAAGACGGCGCCGTCGCAGCCCCCGTCCGCATCGTTCATGTCGGTGTCGGCGCGTTCATGCGCGCCCACTCTGCCTGGTACACCGCCAACGCCACAGATGCCAAGGACTGGGGGATCGCCGCCTTCACTGGTCGCCGACCAGACATGGCTGATCGGCTAAACCAACAGGACTGCCTTTACACGCTGGTTGTCAGGCGCGAAGATCACAACGATTACGAAGTGATCGGGTCGATCTCGGAGGCACATCCGGGATCTGACGTAAAGAGATTTGTAGACCTGGTTTCTAGCCCAGAAGTCGCGATCATAACGGTGACCATCACCGAAGCCGGCTACAAACTCGATGCCCAAGGGGAACTCGACACCAGCGACCCAGAACTCGTCGCAGACTTCGCCGCAGTTGAAGCGGGCAAAGACCCCTCCACGGCACTCGTCCGCATCGCCCTGGGACTGCGTGAAAGGGCTGCCCGCGGCTCAGGCCCAATCGCGATTGTCTCCAACGACAACCTGATGGACAACGGGCCGAAGCTGGAAAAAGCACTGAAGGAAGTAGTCAAAACAATCGATCCGGAACTAAGCCCCTGGGTTGATGAAAACGTCTCCTTCGTTTCCACCTCGGTCGACCGAATCACACCGCGCACAGACGACAGCCTCATCGAAGAAGTCCAGACGGAAACCGGAATGGTTGACGTCGCACCAGTGGTGACAGAACCGTTTGCCGACTGGGTACTCTCGGGAGACTTCCCCGCAGGCCGACCCGACTGGGAGTCAGCAGGTGCGCTGTTCACCGATGAAATCGGCCCTTATGAGGTAAGAAAGCTGTGGCTCCTCAACGGCGCCCACTCGCTCTTGGCGTACAAGGGCCTACTTGAGGGACACAAGACCGTGGCAGAAGCAATGGGTGATCCCGTGTGCAACGCCGCCGTGCAGGCCTGGTGGGAAGAAGCGTCCAGGCACCTTGACCCCTCCCTCAAACCGGCCGAGTATTGTGAACAACTAACCGCCCGGTTTCTGAACCCCAACATTGTTCACCTGCTTGAACAGATCGGAAACGACGGCTTGACGAAGTTGCGCCAAAGGGTCGTTCCGGTCGCGCTTGCAGAGTTGGTGGAAGGGCGAACAGGGTCGGCTGCGGCCGCTATCATCGCGAACTGGACTTGCGCGGCTCGCGGCGATTTCGCGTTCACGGATGCGCTTGCCGCTGAACTTGACCCGGTCTTAGAAAGCGGGACAACAGGGGACCTGGTGTCGTTGATGGATGCAGAGTTGGGCTCGAACAAGCAGTTTGTCGAGTTGGTTGATGCGGGGGTGAAAGAATGCCAAGCGTGACCCCAGTCCTTGTTGTGATGGGAGTGTCTGGCAGCGGAAAGTCCACCATCGCCGAACTGGTCGCAAAGGGTGCCGGGGCCCAATACATCGATGCGGATGACCTGCACCCGAAGGCGAACGTGGACAAGATGGCGGCCGGCGTCCCTCTGACTGACGAAGATCGGTGGCCGTGGTTGAAGTTAGTGGCGCAGACCATGGAGTCTTCTATGGAGCCGCTGGTGGTTGCCTGTTCTGCGCTTCGTCGCAGTTACCGGGACGTTCTACGCGACATAGACACCCCGGTGTTCTTCGTCCATCTTCATGGGGACGAGGGCTTGCTGGCCCAACGCCTTGGCGGCCGCGCCAACCACTTCATGCCTCCGGACCTCTTGAAGTCGCAACTGGACACCCTGGAAAAACTTGAAGAGGACGAACTAGAAAAAGGGGATGTCGTAATCGACATCGCTCTTCCTCGCGATCAGAAGGTCGCGGACATCATTGAACTTTGGACAGAGAAGAATTCAGCGTCAAGGAGCGAATCTAAGTGAGCGAAAAAGCAAACATTGCTGTAATCGGTTTGGGAGTCATGGGAATGAACCTGGCCAGAAACTTGGCGCGGGTCCCCAACAACCGTGTGGCGATTTTCAACCGGACTGGGGCAACAACGGACAAGGTGATGGCCGACTTCCCGGAGGCGAATTTCATCCCCGCCTACACGTATCAGGAGTTGGCGGATGTTCTCGAGACCCCTCGTACCGCGATCATCATGGTTCCCGCGGGTCGGGCCACGGATGCGGTCATTGATTCCCTCATGGGAGTTTTCGAGCCCGGGGATGTGATTGTTGACGGCGGCAACGCACTGTTCACCGACACGTTGCGTCGGGAGAAGACCGTGTCGGAAGCGGGCTTCGAGTTTGTTGGAGTAGGTATTTCCGGTGGGGAAGAGGGAGCGCTCAACGGCCCCTCGATCATGCCTGGCGGCACGGAACGTGCTTGGAACATCCTCAAGCCCACATTGGAAAGCATTGCTGCGGTGTATGACGGCGAACCGTGTGTCACACACATCGGCACCGACGGGGCAGGGCACTTCGTGAAGATGGTGCACAACGGCATTGAATACGCTGACATGCAGCTCATTGCCGAGGCGTACCAGTTGCTCCGGGCTGGCACAGGCAAGACCCCCGCAGAGATCGCCGATATTTTCGAAGAGTGGAATAAGAGCGAACTGGACTCATACCTCATCGAGATCACTGCTGAAGTGCTTCGCCAGGTCGACGCGGAAACCGGCAAGCCGCTGGTGGATGTGATTTTGGATCAGGCGGGGGCAAAGGGTACGGGGGCTTGGACCGCGAAGGCCGCGCTTGACCTTGGAGTTTCCGCCTCGGCAATTGCAGAAGCCGTCTACGCCAGGTCTCTGTCCTCCGCAGTGGAACAGCGCGGGGTTGGGGCAAACCTGCCAGTCACGGTGTCGGAACTGGTTGTGGAGGACGAGGAATCCTTCATTGAAGACGTTCGCCAGGCTCTTTATGCAGCCAAGATTGTCGCGTACTCGCAAGGGTTCGACATTATGCGTGCTGGTGCCGAGGAATACGGGTGGACCCTGAACATGGGCGCAATTTCCCGTATCTGGCGTGCTGGGTGCATCATCCGCGCTCAGTTCCTGGACCGGATTGCCGAGGCCTACCAGGAAGACCCGGACCTGCCTCTCCTCATGTCCGCCCCATACTTCGCTTCTGCGCTGGCCCCAGCACAGGAAGCCTGGAGGCGCGTGACCGGAATGGCAATCGCCGCTGGGATCCCCTCTCCGGTGTTCGCTTCTGCGCTGTCCTACTACGATGGCCTCCACACGGATCGTCTCTACGCGGCTCTCATCCAGGGCCAACGTGACTTCTTCGGATCCCACACTTACGGAAGAATCGACAAAGAAGGTATCTTCCACACGGAGTGGTCCGGAGACCGCACGGAGTCACGTACGGACGTCTGAGTCCGGGCTCGTTTTATCCGGGTCCTGGTTCGTTTTAGACGGACGGGCAGACTAGACTGAGCGACGTTGCCGCCGGGGGCTGCAAGGCCCCCGCGGTGGCGTAGCGCTCAAACAAGACTCCTTGCGACGCAAGGGTGTTTGCGTGCCGGTTTCGCTATTCACGCGGACCGGCCCAACAGAAGAAACGAGCCACGAAGACGCTGGCCACAAAGACGCTGGCCAACATAAAGGAGACGCAGGTGTCCCAGCCGCCTACCGAGTCAAAGTCGACGAATCCTCTGAAGTGGTACACAAACGGACTGTCCGATGAGGTCTTTGCGGGCACGGTCCTCATCATCGCCGCAGCCATTGCCCTTATCATGGCGAACAGTCCGCTCAGTGGGGCGTATGAGACGCTGTCAAACTTCCACATTGGACCGTCCGCTGGAGGCTTCCACCTGTCGATCTCGGATTGGGCCCAAGACGGTGTCTTAGTCATCTTCTTCTTCGTAGTCGGATTGGAACTCAAGAACGAGTTCGTCAAAGGTGGCTTGTCTGACCCAAAGCGGGCAGCCGTCCCAATGATCGCTGCGGTGTTGGGAATGCTGGGACCAATCCTGGTTTACCTTCTGGTCCAGTACTGGACCGGGGGCCAGCAGTGGGATGGTTGGGTGATTCCCGTTGCCACCGACATTGCATTCGCCGTGGGACTGCTGGGTATTTTCGGCAAAGGGATGCCCACAGGTGTCCGGACCTTTCTTCTGACACTCGCCGTGGTCGACGACCTGCTCGGGATCGTTCTCATCGCCATTGTGCTCACGGAGACAATCAACATTCTTGCGCTACTGGCCTCGTTCTTCCTGATCGGGATCTTCGCGATCCTGGTGAACCGCAGGGTCCTCTACTGGTGGCTGCTGGTGCCACTGGCGGTGGCTGCGTGGGCGTTTATGTTCTCCTCCGGCGTTCACGCAACCATTTCGGGTGTGTTGATGGGACTGTCAGTTCCAGCGCTTGCAGGTAAAGGCGAAACGATTGCCCCCACAGACCGGTTCCTAAACTTCTGGAGCTGGATCTCCGCGGGCATCGTCCTACCGATTTTCGCGTTCTTTGCCGCGGGCATCAACATCTTGGGGACGGGCGGACTGGCCTCCATGTTCTCGGATTCAATCTCGCTGGGTGTCATGCTTGGACTCTCCTTTGGGAAGTTCATCGGGATTTTTTGCGGCACTGCACTGCTTGTCACCTTCACCCCCTTGGCTTTGGAGAAAGGCCTCAGGATTGCTGACCTGGTGGGGATATCGTTCCTGGCGGGTGTCGGTTTCACCGTTTCGCTGCTGCTTGCTTCGCTTTCCTTCCCCTCCGGATCAGTGGAAAGTGCCCACGCCCGGATCGGTGTGATCATGGGGTCGGTGCTCTCAGCGATCATTGCAGGCATTGTTCTTCGGATCCAAGTGTCCCGTCGCCGCAAGAGAGGCCAGCTGGTTACGGAGTGATGCTGACGTAACAGCAGTACGTCACTGAAGATTCAGGCGTTTTACTGCGGCGGTAGCGGCTGCTCGACCAGTCCTCGTGGCACCGAAAGTTGATGCGCCTGAACCGTATCCGGCGACGAACACCCTCGGGTCGGATGCGACTTCCACCCGGTTTTCGATCACCATTCCGCCCGCGCTTGATCTGAGTTTGAGTGGGCGCAGGTGCCGAGTTTCCGACCGGAAGCCCGTGTTCCAGAAGATAACGTCCGCCTCCACCCACGTCGGCTCTGCCAGCGGCTGCCACGACTCAGGGACCGCCAGGTCGGGGCGTGCGCTTGGGCCCAGTCCATCGGCGGAGAGGTCCGAGGAGTCCTCGTACCCCTCCCCATACCCACGAAAACGAACCGCACCCGGTCGCACCCGGTCAAACATCCCCCTGCTGATTAGCAGACCCTCACGCACGCCCTCCATGTACGGGGGAATCATTGGGATCCCTGTTGTCCGCACCACGGAAGCGGAGCGTTCCCCGGCGAAGGTGCGCTGGTCGACGGCGTCTTCCACCTCGGCCCCCCAAATTGCATCAAACGTGACAGGGGAGAAATTCGGGGGTCGCCGGGTGGCCCAGACCGTGTCCGCGATTCCTCTCAGTTCCAAAATGAACTGGACGGCCGACAATCCGCCCCCAACCACAACCACCTTCTTGCCAGCAAAAGCGTCGGCCGAGTCATAATCAACTGTGTGGATTGACCGACCCCCAAACGTTTCAATGCCCGACACGTAGGGGATGAAAGGGCGGCTCCACGTTCCCGTCGCAGAGATGATGGTCCGCGCATAAATGGTTTTGGGAGCCTCGTCGGGAGCCTCGTCCCCTTGTTGACAAGTGAGCTGGAGCAGCGTGGTTGGCACCGACAAACCGTTAACGTCCAACGGGGGAGCGGGCATCGACGTTGACGTGACCTGGGTGACCTTGACCGGGCGAACAACCCCCAGAGCAAACTCTTGTTCGTACTCGCCGTAGTACTCTTTGACGATTTCCCGGGCGGGCATTTCCTGTGGATACTGTTCCAGCGCCAAGCCGGGAAGGTCGTAGATGCTGTGCGTTTTGCCCAATGTCAAAGAGTCCCAGCGGTGCCGCCACGCGCCTCCAGGGCCCAGTTCCGAATCCAGAACTAGGAAGTCGACGCCTGGTTTCAAGCCTTTGCGGAGTAGGCCATGAGCGGCGGACAGGCCAGCTTGGCCAGCGCCGATGATGACGACTGGCCAAACGTGGTCCCTGTCCAACAACTCCTCAGACGTGTTCTGTTTGATGCCGGCTCCTATTGGGGGTGCTCATACTTCTCTAGGAAACGCTCGAAATCCTCTGGCGACATGCTCTTAACAAAGCCCATGGTCGGAAGGTTACGAAGCGGTGTTTGCCCCAGCAGGTTCACTGTTTCCGCGTCGTAGGTTTCGGGGAGGAAGGCTTTACCAAAGTCTCCCAGGTACCCGAACAGTTCTTCGGTTGCGGGCTCGTAGGCCAACCAGGTGTTAATTGAGGAGTCGGCGTTTGGAACGGCCGTTGGTTCCCAACTGTCGATATCCACGGTTATTGACAGGGGAAGGTCACGCGAGGACGCTCCAACCTCAATGATGGCTGGGCCTGCTTCAACCCACCACGACTGGCGGTCTTCGTCCCACGTGCTCAACCACCGTTTGGACACTTCAAAGGTGACCTCCTGGGACTCCCCGGGCCCCAACTCAACTCCGGCAAACCCCTTGAGTTCCCGCGGGGGACGAATCAGTGCTGACTCGGGGCGTCCCACATAAAGTTGAGGCACTGCCCTCCCGGACCGGTTGCCGGTGTTGGTGACCGTAACGGAAACTCTGAGCACGGCCTCCTCAAGGTCTGTGTCTTCGGCGATCTTGGCAACTTCAACGTTCAGATTTGAAAAGTCGAATGTCGTGTATGTCAGGCCGTGTCCGAAGGGGTAACTCACTTCTTGCTTCATGGCATCCAAGCCGCGGTAGCCAATGAAAGGTCCCTCTCCGTAGCGGACAACTCCCCGTTCTCCCGGGAAGTTGAGTTGTGCAGGAAGGTCATCCAGTTGCACCGGAATCGACTCTGCCAACCGGCCCGTGGGGGAGACATCTCCAAAGAGCAGGTCGGCGGCTCCCGCACCTCCGGCCTGACCGCCAAGCCAAAGTTCAAGAACTGCCTCCACCTGGTCTTCCCAAGGACGGGTGGCAACCGCTGAACCGTTGGCTAGGAGAACAATGGTCTCCTTTGACACCTGGGCAACCTCGTTCACCAACCGGATGTGTTCTTCTGGAAGGAAAATGTCGGTCCGGTCGTAACCTTCCGATTCATAGCTAGGCGGTAGTCCGACCACCACAACGGCTACCTTGTCGCGGGCGAGCGAGGTTGCCTCCGCAAGCAACTCATCCCGGTCAGCCGAGGCAGTCGGCGACTTCTCCAACGGATATCCCGGCGCGAACGGCGCGTCTTTACCCCTCTGCTCCAGAGCGTCCAGCAGGGACACCAGATTCGTGGGGTTGACCTGAGAGGAGCCCGCCCCCTGATACCTGGGAGTGCGCGCCAGTTCACCGATGACCACAAAATCGGTGTTTTCGTCGAGGGGAAGCGCCTCCCCCTGGTTCTTCAAAAGCACCGCAACTGCGGCGGCTGCCTTCCGAGCCAACGCGTGATGGGCTTCAACCGGCAGGTCCTCTTCCGTGGCGGTGCGAGGGTCCTCTGCAGCCTTTGCAAGCAGCGTCAAGATCCTAGTTGCAGCCGTGTCGAGCACTGCTTCGTCAAGGGTCCCGTTCTTGACGGCCTCAACAATGCGCGCATCGTTTATCCCCTGCGAACCGGGCATTTCCAGATCCAGACCTGCGGCCAGGGCCTTCACCCGGTCATTGACTGCACCCCAGTCGGAAACAACAACCCCCTCGTACCCCCACTGATCACGAAGCACGTCGGTCAGCAGCCAGTGATTTTCGGAAGCGTAGGTGCCGCGGATCTTGTTGTAGGAGCACATCACGGTCCAGGGCTGTGTGCGTTGCACAACCTGCTCGAATGCGGCGAGGTACATTTCGCGCATAGTCCTGTCGTCTACTTCGACAGAAACTCTCATGCGCTCAGTTTCCTGGTTGTTCATCGCGAAGTGCTTCAGGGAGGTGCCAACGCCCTCTGCCTGGATGCCCTGTACCAGCGGCACGCTCATCTCAGCGGTTAGGTAGGGATCCTCGGAGAAATACTCAAAGTTCCTCCCACACAGCGGGCTTCTCTTCAGGTTGATTCCGGGGCCGAGCAGGACTGCCACATCATTGACTCTGGTTTCGACACCAAGGGCGGTCCCCACTTTCTCGATCAGCGCAGAATCCCACGTGGAACCCAGCCCGACGGCGGCGGGAAAACACGTGGCTGGCACAGACTCATTCAGTCCCACGTGGTCTGTCTCCCCGGCCTGCTTACGCAATCCGTGGGGGCCATCGGTGACCATGACCGAGGGGATGCCCAACTCTTCCAAGCCTTCTGTTCTCCAGAAATCTGAGCCTGAACAGAGCGCAGCTTTTTGTTCCACGCTCATCCGACCGACCAGTTCTGGGACGGCTTCGACTGTCAGGGGTGCGGAGTGTTTGGGGGTCATGGGCATCTCACTTTCTTGCCCTCTGAGACCGGGTGGAACCGATCGGAGTGGGCGCGGCGGCATTCAAGGGGACAGCCTGGTTTACGCGGCGGCGACAGGTCCGACGGCGTCGACGAAAAAGGGCATGTTGAAGACTTATCACACACTGGGCTGTCGTAGCTCGCCTCTTTCCGGAAGCCAACCATTGGCAGGGTAGAGAGTCTTTGCGACGTACTCCGCTAGTTCCTGGTCGGTTCCGTCAGAGGACATCGTTAGGAAGCTGTGGGAAACCATGCTCCGCTCACCCATGTTTGTTCCGTCTTTGACATGGATGACGTGCATCCCTGGTACGAAACTTCCCGTGTTTCCTCGGAACTGACGCAGCAGGGCCAGTGCGGAATCCTCATCCGTAGGTTTGCCATAGGTGGCGCCATCCAACTCAAACACGGTGTCTGCGCCGATGACCAGGCCAGATAGGTCAGTGGCAAGATCGACAGCTGAGGCCGCTTTGCGGTGCGCCAGAGTCATAACGGTTTCCTTGGGGCTGAGTGGTTCGCCTTTTTCAAGCGTTACGCAGTGGAGAACTTGGTCCTCATCCATGTCCTGCCTTAGGACAATGGGATGGAACCCGCCGTCTTCCAGGAGGCGCGCCCGCGCCGGAGAAGTTGACGCCAGGTAGACCTGAGCTTTCGCCCTCGCGTTCACAGCGCTCGAACTTCTTGCCGCTATTTGTTGCCTCTGTGTCGCCTTCATCATCCCTTCCCGCCATTATCGGTGTAGTCGAGGGTCGCATTGTTGTCGGTCTTTCCCTCGAAGAAACCGATGCCATGGTCAGTGTCCCAGGCAACCTGAAGATCACTCGCTCCAACCTGTCTGGGGCGGTGGCGACCAACCAAAGCGGCAGAACCACGGTCACTGTCACGATGATGGCGGCCGGGGCAGCCGGCATCAAAATCTTCTGCACAGGAGGTCTTGGTGGGGTTCACCGCGGGGCCTACGGGTTCCCCGGCACCGACAAAGAAGCGACCCTGGATGTCTCGGCCGACTTGGAAGAACTCTCCCGCACCCGCGTTGCAGTTGTCTGCGGTGGGGTGAATGCGATTTTAGACATTCCAAAGACGCTTGAATACTTGGAGACCAAGGGTGTCCCTGTCATCACGTGGGGGCAGGAAGAGTTTCCTGGTTTCTGGAGTTCTACAAGCGGTTTGACCTCGCAGCTTTCTACCAATGACCTCGACGACGTGGTCGCACTGATCCAGGCGCAGGAAGAACTTGATCTTCCCTCGGGAATCGTGATTGGAGTTCCGGTCCCCACCGAGTATGAGATTCCGTTAGAAGAGGCTGAGGAATTCGTTGCCGTAGCAGTTGATGAAAGCGCCCATGTGCAAGGAGGCGACGTCGCCCCGTAGATGCTCACCAGGATCGTTGAGATCACCGATGGGCGTTCCGAAACGGCGAACATGTTTGAACTGGTCAACAACGCGCGCCACGCGGCTAAGGTCGCGGTTGCCCTCGCAGAGAAGACCAATGCATAGACCAGTAAAAGAAGGGGCAGTTCTGGTCATCGGGGATGTCGCCGCTGACGTGGTGGCGACTTTCCCGGATCATTCCTTGAAGTGGGCTTCGATGCCGCCGCAGACCGTATCGCGGGGCCTTTGGGGGCAACAGTTGGTCTGC
>CAYFRT010000030.1:0-3395 GCA_964345585.1 uncultured Actinomyces sp.
TGGGGCCTGCATCTGGGGCCTGCAGTTCGGGGCTGCCGGAGTGCCGGGCATGCTACGCCGACGGGACGCGTCGCCTTACGCACTGGGCAAAGCAAAATCCCCCGCACCTTGTGGGTACGAGGGATCTTGGTCTGGTTCCAAACAGCACGGGTGGCCGTCTGATTCCAGAAACTTGATCAGCGCTTGGAGTACTGCGGCGCCTTACGTGCCTTCTTGAGTCCTGCCTTCTTCCGCTCCACTGCGCGGGAGTCGCGAGTGAGGAATCCAGCCTTCTTAAGCGCCGGGCGGTTTGCCTCGCGGTCAATCTCATTGAGCGCGCGGGCAACTCCTAGGCGTACGGCACCGGCCTGACCCGAAGGTCCCCCGCCGTGAACACGAACAATCACGTCGAAACGACCTTCAAGGTCGAGAAGAGTGAAAGGCGACTTCACGAGCTGCTGGTGCAACTTGTTGGGGAAGTAGTCGTCGAGTGTGCGGCCATTAACTGTCCACTCGCCGGTGCCTGGCACCAAACGAACCCGAGCAACTGCTTCCTTTCGGCGCCCCAGGCCAGCGCCCGGAGCGGTGATGGAACGACCGGCGCCTGGAGCAGCGGTCTCCGTTTCACTTGTGTACGAGCTGGGGGCAGTTTCTTCTTCCAGCTCCAAAACTTCGGTGGTCTCAGCCACGTCTCTCCTAATGTGTGTGACTTCGGGCCCGCGTTACTGGGCGATCTGCTTCAGCTCGTATGGCTCTGGCATCTGTGCCGCGTGAGGATGGTCAGGGCCGGCGTAAACAAACAGTTTCTTGCCCTGTGCTCGCCCCAATGAGTTGTGGGGCAGCATTCCGCGGATAGCTTTCGCAACAGCGCGATCCGGGTTCTTTTCCATCAGCGTGCGGTACGAAGTGGCCCGCAAGCCACCGGGGTATCCGGAGTGATGGTATGCCATCTTCTGGTCCAGCTTGTTGCCGGTGAGGACGACCTTGTCAGCGTTGATAACGATGACGTAGTCACCCATATCCATGTGAGGTGCAAACGTCGCCTTGTGCTTGCCACGCAAGAGAGCGGCAACCTGAGCCGACATGCGACCAAGAACTTGGTCTGACGCGTCAACGACATACCACTTCTTGTCGGCGTCGCCTGGCTTCGGTGAGTAGGTGCGCACGGGTGTAGCCTTCATTTCTTTCGATCATTGAGCCGCATCAAAACTTTGCGGGAAGCAAGATTTAGCTCACGGAAAAGTCGCTGTCATGTAGTTCGTCAAGGCTGGACACACGCGGTGTCCTACCGAGCCGGCCTCACGGACGAGTGGGAATTCGAATCCGCATGGCGTCTCCACACAACGCCGCCAAGTCTACCGACCAATAATCCGGCCGGTCAAAGCACTTGGTAATAGTGTGCGCGAGTCCTCATCTGTGCGTGGTCAGGTCTCGTGTACCGGGTCAACCGCGTCAACCTCGTCCGGCAATCGAAGGGAGCGTGCAGCACTGCTTCGCGTAGCCCATTCTTCCTCGGGCGGATAGTCAACTCCGACCAGGGTGAGTCCGCGGGCGGGTGCAACCGGAACCGCGTTACCTCGGCTGGGTGAGGCGATAAGTGTTCGGAGCCAGGATTCGTCGCGCTTACCTCGTCCCACCATCGCCAATGCGCCTACCAGGGAACGCACCATTGAGTGGCAGAACGCATCTGCCGATACCGAGATGGTGATGTGAGGGTCTAAGGGATCCTCGTCCCTTTTCACCTTAAGCGATTTGAGCGTGCGGATTGTGGTGGCGCCCTGGCGGGGTTTGCAGAAGGAGAGGTAGTCGTGGCATCCAAGGAGCACGTTCGCGGCGGCCGACATAGCCTCTACGTCCAGCTCTGCGTCCGGCAGCCACCACTGTTTCGTTCTGGAGAGAGGGTTCAGAGTCTCCCCTCGATCCACGATTTCGTATGAATAGTGCCGCGCCAGCGCAGAAAAGCGAGCATCAAAGTCTGAGGACACCGCCGTTACACGGTTTACCACCAGGTCCGAAACACCCTTCTCGACGAATGCAGACGGCGCCCTCCCCTGGTCAACCAGGGGGCGCCACTTGTAGGAGTATGCCGCCGCCAATAGCCTGTTGAGCCGCCCGGTGAAGCGGGCGAGACTCTGCTGGCTGGTGTCGGTGCCAAGAACTCCTCGTAACGCTTGCTGGCCCACATCAACGTGTGCAACCTGCGCCTCCGCGTGAACGCCAGAATCCGTGCGCCCAGCAACCACCAGGCGAACCGGATGTTGCAGGACCGTCTCTAGAGCCCGGGTAAGTTCTCCCTCGACGGTTCGCAAACCGTCTTGGGCGGCCCAGCCATGAAACCCCGCGCCGTCATAGCGCAGGTCGAGACGCAACCTAATCGTCATCGCACTATCAAAGGTCGTCAACGTCGCGGTCAGACGGCTCCGGAGGAACCTCGACGAAATCAGAAGGGCGGACCGTTTCCGGACGCACCAAATCCCAAGCACGGACACCGCCAAGCATGCCCGCGTCGTTAGAAACGTACGAGACATTTTCAGGCAGCTTCAGCCTCTGCGCAGAAACGATCCGTTTGGCGTTTCCGCCCCCGATGTAAAGCTTGTCCCACAAATACATGGGTTGCAGGCCCTCCACGACACGGCGAACCCGGCGAGACCAGTGGGCGTCTCCAAGCCGAAGACGCTCGTGCTCCCCGATGTAATCGTCGTACGTCAAACCCCAACGGATATAACCCTGAGAAATCTCAGCATGCGGAGTCAGGTGCCCCTCGAGGAAAACTGCGTTTCCAAGGCCGGTCCCGAGTGTAATGATCATCTCTAGACCTTCGGCCTTAACCGTCCCGGCACCAGCAACTTCAGCGTCATTTAGTACGAGGGCAGGCAGGCCCAGTGCCAAGTTCACCGCCGACTCCATGTCGAAGTTGTCCCACAGCGCAACCAGGCCCGGCAGGACTTTCGACCGTGGCCCGTCCTTCGTGACGTAATGCGGCGTCGCGATGACACGTCCGTCACGCAACATTCCGGGCATACCGACAGTGACCCGATCTGCTTGCGGCAGCCGTTTCGCCAGTTGCTTAAAGAGCCCCACCAGCAGCCTCGGCGGCAGCGGATAGGGCGTAGGGGTACGGATAGGCTCCGTCACAGGACGTGCAGCGCTGTCGATGACGGAGGCTTTTACTCCCCCGCCACCGCAGTCAATGCTTAGTGTGAGAACCGACTTTCCTGGCATGCGCTCAAATCTACCTTCTATCAGGAAATAGCCGGATCTCCCGTAGTCGGCGTCGGACTAGGAGGTCCTGAAAGGGGCCTCTCCCACGCCGGCTCCGGGATGATGCCGATTAGGCGTCTTCTTCTTCAGTGTCGGCGACCTCAGTGACGGTCTCTTCGACGACTTCCTCTTTCGCAGCCTTCTTGTCGGCCTTC